>NZ_CP046915.1:359103-718206 GCF_009789675.1 Paraburkholderia acidisoli
CCGAAGTCGGCGGCGTTGACGGGGTTCAGGTTGTTGCGCGCGGCCACGTGCTGCAACTCGCCGTTGTCGAACGGCGCGCGGCCCGCCACGCTCTCGTTGAAGGCGCTCGCGAAGCTGCCCCATTGCTGGCGCAGGTCGAGCACGTAGCCTTGGCTGCAACGCGCGTAGAGACGGTCGTAGAGGCGGGCGTGCAGCGTGGCGAAGTAGTCGTCGCCGCCATTGGTGGACGGCCGTCCCGCAAACTTCGACATGCAACCATCCGGGCCGGAATCCGCCGCCACCTGCAGCGCGAACTGTTCGAGGCGCAGCAGGCTGCTGTTCGGATTCTTCAGCCGATACCGCTCGAGGTCGCGGTCGATCGCCTGCCAGCGCTGCGCGAGCGGCGAACCCGCATCGCTCGTATCCAGCGCCGCGAGGTACACCGAAGCCTGTTTGCCGAGCGCGAGCGCGCGCGACGACTGCTGGTCGAGATACGGCGCGAGTCCCGCCGCGTCGTTCACGCCGAACGCGGCCAGCACCGGCGAGCGCGTGCGGGCGCTCGCCGCGCCGCCGTCCTCGCGCGTGGCGTACAGCTCCGACTGCGCGAGCGCGTCGTCCACGCGGCGCAGGTGCGCCATCGCGTCGGCGGAAACCAGAGCGTTGAGGTCTTCGAGTTGCGCGCTCGCGCCCAGCTCCGCGAGCAGCGTGCCGATGCGCGCCAGCCGCGCACGCGCCGCCTCGAACGCGGCGCTGTCCGGCTCGCCCTGGAGCGGCGCGACGGTCGCGGCCGCGGCGGTCTGGTCGAGCACGAGGCGCGCGAACTGCGCGTCGAGCGCGGCTTCGATGCCGGGTCGCGCGGTCGCGGGCAAGCTGGCGAGGCCATCCGTGAGGAAGCGCTTGCGCACGTCGCCGAGCGCGAGCGCCTGGTCGAGCTGCGCGCGGTCCCACGTCACGCCCATGCCGTCGGGCAGCGTGGGCAGGTCGCGGTTGTGCGAGGCCACCATGAACGGCTGGTTCAGCAGATTCGCGAGACCGTCGCGCAACGCGGCGCGCGCGGGCGAGACGCTGTAGCGCGCGTCCTTGTCGACCCAGACGATGCCGCTGTCCGCGCCGCCGAAATGCAGCGCGAGATCGCTGCGGAACGCCTGGAACGCGCTGTCGTCGCGCGAGCGGATCTGCGCCGCGAGATCGGCGCCCAGCAAGCGGTTCTGCGCGACGTGCGAAAGCGTGCGCTCGTACACGGGACCCGGCGCGAACTGCGCCTGATGCAGCCAGCCGCCCTTGCCCGAGGCCAGCAGGTCGCGTTGCGCGTCGATGCCCGACACCACCGAGCGATAGCCCGTGGCGATCTGCGTGACGTCGCTCGCGCCCGCGTCGGCGGCCGAAAGACTGCCGAGATTCGCGCCGATCGTGCGTTCGGCCACGAGCAGCGGATTGTTGGTGAACAGACCGGCGTCCAGTTGCTGCGCGCCCTTGTCGAGCGTGCAGCGCAGCGCCTGCTGCACGGCCGCCACGTTCACGCCGGGCGCGCCGTCCGCATAGGCGTCGCGGCCGTTGGCGCGGCGGTAGAAGTACGGCACGCTGCCCGCCACGTTGCCTTGCAGGTCCGCGCCCAGCGCGTAGCGCACCACGAGGCGCAGCGCGTCGGCGTTGTCGGGTGCCGGATGCTGAAGGCGCTGCAACGCCTGCAAGGCGGCATCGAATTGATCGACGTTGTTCACGTACAGCTGCAGCGCACGCATGGCGGGCTGATCTTCCACGGCGAGGCTCGGCGGCACGCCCGCGTCGGTGCGCGTGAGCGGCGCGGCGCAGTCGTCGCCGATAATCAGCTGGCCCGTGTTCGGGTCGCGGCCCACGCCGGTCAGCTGGCTCACGCGCGCATACATCTCGCGCTCGAGCGCGGCCACCGCGATCTCGCCGAACTCGCGCTCGAAGCGCTCCTTCACGCGCGGCTTGAGATCGTCGACAAAGCTCCACGAGCCCGGCATGAACACGGTCCACGCGCTGTCGGTGCGCAGCGTCTGGTTGAGCGCGATGAGCGCGAGCGCCTTGCGCCGATACCACTCGGCGGGCAGATCCTGGCCCTGTTGCGCGGCCATCGCGCGTTCGCCCGCGTCGCGGCGCAGCGAGCCGAGCGCGGCCACGAGTTCGCCGTTGCGATGATTCAGTTGCACGGTCGCGACCACGAGGCCCACGCCCCACGTGCCGAGCAGCGCGATGCCGCCCCAGCGCAACGCGCGATGCAGCACGGGCCGCGCGAGATGCTGCGAGCGCGACGGCCGCGTGAGCCCGTACTCGGAGAAGATCTTCTTCTCGAACAGGTCGCGCAGAAAGGCGGGTTGCAGCATCAGGTCGTTGACCTGGCCGGCCGGTTCGCGGCGGCCGTCGCCCATTTCGGCGTCTTCCGCGAACTCGTCGCGCGTGTCGCGACCCTCGCGCGCCGGCGCTTCGGCGGCGCTCGCGCCGGCCACGTAGGCATCGGCGGAATCGTAGTCGCGTGCGGCCTCGTACGAATCGGCGTGGCGCGCGCTCGCCTGCGCGAAACTCATCTGCGCGAATTCGCTCGCGTCGCCGGTCAGATAGATGCCGCGAAAGAAGAACGGCTCGTGGTAGGCACTCGCGGCGAGCAGTTCGTCAACGTAAAGCTGCAACTGCGCGCGCATGGCGTCGATGCGCGAGGGCAATTGCAGGAACTGGCGCGCGTCGAGATGCGCGGGATCGAGCGCGAACAGTTCCGCGCTCGCGTCCGAGACCGAGCGCATCACGCTGTTCATCGCCGTGTCGACCCAGCCGGGCTGATACGTGGTCGAAAGATCGTACGGGGAGGACCAGCCGAGCATGCTCGCGCGCAGCGGTTCGGGCAGTGCGCGCGCGAAGGTCGAGAAGCCAGGCAGCGCCTCGCAGCCCGTCACCACCACGTACACGGCGAAGCGCATGGCGAAGCGGTTCTGCGCGAGCCACAGGCGGCGATGCGCGAGCTTGGCATGACGCACGAGTTGCAGGCGCGCGTCGGTGTCGTCGGCGAGCAGCGTGGCGGCGGGCACCGTGATCACGACCGAGTCGAACGGCCGCTGCTGGCGATACGCGCGGCACAGGCTCAGGAATTCGTCCCACGGCTTGCCTTCGCCGTCGTCGTCGGGCGAGCCGAGATAGGCCGCCTTGATGTCCACGACGATGCCGCGATCGAAGAAGTGCCACGAGATGCCTTGCGTGGCGGCAGGGCTCGCCGTATCCGCGCCGAGCACGCTCGCCACGCCGGACTGCGCGATCGGCAGCGGGCGCGGGTCGTCGTTCTCGTCGAGCACCATGATCCACGGAATGCTGTAGCGCTCCGCGCGCGTGGCGATATTGCCTTCGATCAGTTCGACGGCCTGGCGGAACGCGCTGCGCAGCGAGTCGGAACGCAGCCGCACGACCTTGCGCTCGGCGGCGGGCTTCGCGTGCGAGCCGTGCAGCGCGAACCAGATCACGGCGCCGAGCACCGCGCACACCACGAGCACGAGCACCGCGATCGACAACAGGAACAGATTGCTGGTCAGCATGGGCGCACTCCGGCCAGCGACACATGTCCCGGCGACTGCATTTCAAGCGGATGACTCATCGGACGGCGCGGCCTCATGGGTTGGCTCCCGGCGCGGCGTCGGCGTGCAGCGCGTCGCGCACGGGCCAGGACTGCCACAGCCACAGCACCTCGGAAACCGCCAGCATCGACACGGCCGTGAGCATGAAGATCACGGCCCAGCGGCTCACCGTGGGGAGCTTGCGCGGCGCGACGTGCGAAAGCGTGTTCGCGTAAGCGGCTTCGGCCAGCACGCGGTCGCGGCCGCCCAGGTCCGCGCGGCGCTGATAGACGAACTCGTAGAGTTCCTCGCGATAGCTGCGCAGGCGAGCGTTGGCGTCCGTGCCGCGAAAGCGGCCCTGGAAGCCCATGGCGAGCGCGAACAGGTAAAGGCGCGCGATGCTGCGGCGCGACGGCTCGCGGTCGGACAGCAATTGCTCGATACGGCGAAACACCAGATCGCCCGCCACGTTGGTGCGAAACAGCGTGGATTCGAGCAGATACGCGGTCCAGCGCTCGCGCCCGGCCCACGCCGTGTTGAGCAGGATTTCGTCGGCCAGCACGGCTTTCAGGTAACGCGCGTCCGCCACGGTTTCCATCTCGAAGCGCGTGGAGTCGCGGCGCGATTGCAGCGTCTGGATTTCGAGCAGGTTCAGCAGGTCGCGCGAGAGCCCTTGCGCGGCGAGATCGGGGTCGGCGTCGGGCAGCTCGGAATAGCGCGCCTGGGCGCGCATCAGCTCGTCGAGAAAAGTGCGGAACTGTTCCGTGACGAGATCGTCTTCTTCGGGTTCCGGTCGGTTGCGTGCCATGCTCTAGCCTGCCTTGTTCATCACGGTCGTCGCTTGCGCGATCGTTGCAAAGTGCGTCATCGCCGCGCCATCAGCCCTTCACGAACAGCAGCATTTCCTGCGGCCGCTGCGCGCTCGCGCCTTCGTTGGGATTGCCGATCACGAGCAGTTCGCTCGCGAGCACGAGCGCCGCTTCGGCCTCGACTTCGAACAGCAGATAACCCGAGCCCGAGCGCAGGCCGAGGTCTTCCGCGTAGTCGATACCGCGGCGCGCCGCGCCCAGCACGCGGCGGCTGCGCAACGAGGCGTAGACCGACTGCGAGCCGATCACGGCGCCGTCCATCCATGCGAGCAGGTCGCGGTCGGACTGGCCGCGCAAACCCACGACGAGCCGCTCGCCGATCCAGTCGGCGTTGAGCGCGATCTCGAACGCGCCGTGGCGGAACTCGAACTTGTGCTCGCGATATTCCTCGTTGACCTCCGACATCGACTCGCGCAGCGAACGCACGAGCGGCGTGAACACGGCGAGCGGATCGGCGTGGTCGTAGTCGGGCGGCACGGGCGGCAGGCCGCCGGGCTTGAGCATGGCGAGCGAGCCGTTGAGCGCCGCGAGCGCGTGATAGAGCGCGAGCGGATGCAGATGCGGCGTGCGCAGCACGGCTTCGGCGAGCGGCAGCGCGCTCAGCAGGCTGCGCAGGCGGTCCTTCAGTTCGAGCTGGGTGAGGCGGTCGTCCACCTTCGACGACGGATTCGCCGTCTGGCGCGCGACGAACGCGGCCTTGCCGCGCAACTGGCCGAGCAGCGAGGCCACCGCGGTCCAGAGCGGATTGTCGCGGGCGATCTCGAGCAGCGGCGGCTGATGCTCGCCGAGCCGCACGACCTCGTTGTCCTTGTAGAGCGAGCCGAGACGCAGCCACACGTGACTCGCCGAAGGCAGTTCGCCGGCCGCGAGCGCGAGATTCGGCACGAGCCGCGCGATGTCGGCGGCCGGGGCATCGGACACCTGATCTTCCACCGGCGCGCCCGCGCTCGAGCGATAACGCTTGAGTTGCGCGCCACGGCGCAGCGTCGCCACAGCGGGCAGCGTCAGGTAGAAGTCGAGCGGGCCGAGCGAGAGTTGATCGGCGAACGGATCGAGCGCGAGTTCGAGGCGCGCGGCGCCTTCGGCCTGCGCGTCGTAGGTGAGCGCGGTGCCGTCGGGCAGGATCGCGTCGAGTTCGAGCACGCGCAGCAGACCGGCGGGCAGCAGCCCCTGATCGAACACGAGGCGGCGCACGCCCCAGCTGAACGGCGCGGCCGCCAGCGTCTGCCAGGCCACCAGCGAGTCGAGACGCGCGCTCGTCTGCTGGAAGTGCTGCGGCGAGAGCACCATGCCCTCGAACCATTCGATACGCTCGGTCACCGCGAGGTGGCGGTCATGCATCATTTCGAATCCGTCACGGAAAGATTGTTGCTGTTCAGCTCGACCACCATGTGGCCGCTGAACTTCTCGATGCGCACGCGGTGCGCGCCGGGATCCTGATAATTGGCGAACACGAACGCGCCCTTCACGCGCGGGCCCGCGAAGTCGTCGCCGCTCACTTCCAGACGCTGGCTCGGCACGATCTCCCAGCTGCGATAACGCAGGCTGGTGGGGAACGTGCTGGCCAGATCGTTACGGCCCGCGAACCACTTCGAGGCGGGCATGTCGGCGAGGCGCGCGAGCATGGCGTCGTCGCTCACCAGCACGACGTCCACGGCCACGGGCGAGTTGTAATTGGCGTCGTCGGTCGCGCGCAGCGTCACATCGCTCCATTTGGCTTTTTCGCCGCTGAACATGCCGCAGCCGCCCAGCAGCAACACGGCCGCCATCGACATCGCCAGCGTCATTGTCGTGACCCCATGGCGCGCGCGGCGCATGTCGGTTCCCTGCTTGCTCATCTCGCTCCTACTCCCATTCCCAACAGCACGATCAGCGAAGCCACCGTGACCGCGCAACCGCCCGCGAGCACGAGCTGGCCGCGCGTGAACGTGAAGCGCAGCACGCGGTCGAGCGCCGCCGCGCCGCCCTCGGGCGCGGCCACGGCCATGCGCTCCGAAGGCAGCCCCGCCGAAACCAGCGCGATCACCGTGCACGCCGCGAGCAGGCTCAGCACGTTGCGCGGCCCTTCGCAGATCAGGTCGATGGTGACGAACAGCACGCCCGCCGCTTCCACCGGCAAATGCAGCAGCGAGAGCACGAGGCCCGTGTAGCCCACCGTCGCCACCCCGCTTTGTCCCGCCGAAAGCAGCGCCGCCGCCACCGAAGCCGCGCACACGATGGCAAGCTCGACCGCGCCGAGCGGCCTCTCGTACAGATTGGCGACGAACAGCGTCGCCAGCGTGAAATAGAGCGCCGCGCCCGCGCGCACGAACACCGAGCCGAACGGCACGACGAGTTCGACCACGCCGCGCGAGAAGCCGAGCTTCTCGCTCATCGCCTCGATCGTGTGGGGAATGGGCGCCGTGGCGCTGCCCGACGTGAGCGCGACCAGCAGCGGCGCCTTCAGGTTGGAGAGCGCCGTGAAGAACGGCTGGCCCGCGCGCGCCGCGATGGTCGCGAGCGCGGCGATGGCGAGCGCGGCCGCGGCGAGCGCGAAGCACACGAGGAAGCGGCTCATGGCGTCGAGCGTCGCGCCCTGGGTTTGCGACGTGAGGTGCGCGGCCACGCCGAACACCATCACCGGAATCAGCAGATTGGCCTGCGCGATGATGGTTTCGAAGCCGCGATACACGCCCTCGAACACGCTGCTCAGCATGCGCGTCTGCTCGCGCGAGAGCGCCGCGAACGCGAGGCCGAACAGGATCGTGCCCGTGAGGATGCCGAGCGAATGGCCCTGCGCGAGCACGCGGTAGAAGTTGTCGGGCACGATGTCGTTGACGTCGACGAAACTCGCGCCGCCCGCCGGGTCCGCGCCGTGGGCGAACAGCGCCACGTGCATGTCCTCGGCTTCGCTCGCGCTCTGGAACACGAGCTTGCCGAGCTGCGCGTGCGCCGCGTCGCTCAAATGCTGGCCCGGCCCCACGGCCACGCCCAGCAGCGTGCCGCCCACGGCGCTCAGCACCACGATACCGAGCGCGAGCAGCATGATCGTGCCCACGCGCGTACGCGGACGCGGCAGCGCGATCACCTGGCGCAGGCCGAAGAAGGTCGCCACCACGAGCAGCGGAATGGCCGCCATGTTGACGACCGAGAGATACAGTTGACCGACGAAGTAAGCCACCGCGCCGGCCGGCTCGGCAAAGACGCCGCACAGACCGCCCACCGCGAGGCAGACGATCAGTCCCAGCGTGCTTTGCGAGAGCGTGTGCAGTGCTTTCATTGCGCGCGGTTCCAGCCGCGCTCGCACGCGTATTTCACGGTGGCGCGCGCGAGTTCGAGCGTGCTGTCGATCAGCTTGACGGCCGGTTCGGCGATGCGCGCGGCGGCGAGCGGAATCTCGGTGCACGCCATCAGCGCCGTGCTCACGCCCTGCTCCGCGAGCAAGCCGAGCACCGCTTGCAGATGCGCGCCCGCGGCGTCGAGATCGCCCGCCTTCACTTCGCGAATGCACGCGGCCACGAGCGGCTGCATCTCGGCGTTCGGCACCATTGGCTCGATGTCGAGATCGGCGAGCGCCTGCTGATAGAACCCGGAGACCAGCGCGCCGCCGGTCGCGAGCACGGCCACGCGGCGCGCCTCGCGCGGCACGGCCGCGACGCAGGTCTGCGCGATGTGCAGCACGGGCGCGCCGCTATGCGCGCTCATCTGCGCATACCAGTGGTGCGCCGAGTTGCACGGGATCGCGATCAGGCCCACGCCGTTGCGGTTGAGCAGGTCGATGCCGTCGAGCAGCGCGGGCAGCGGGTCGGCGCCGTGGTCGAGAATCGCGCTCGAACGGTCGTCGATATGCGGCAGATTCGCCACCAGCAGCGGCAGGTGTTCCTGGTCGCGGCTCGCCGTGGTCAGGCGCACGACCTTGTCCATGAAGTCGACGGTAGCGAGCGGACCCATGCCGCCGAGAATGCCGATCAGTGCCATGCGGGCTCCTAGATTTTCAGCGGACGCGGGCAAATCACGCACACGGCCGCGGCATTGCCGATCACGAGCACGAGCGTGCGCAGCATGTCGCAGATCGGATCGACGGCGAGGAACAGAATGAACGCGGCTTCGAACGGCAGGCGCAGGTACGCGCAGGTCATGCCCACGAGCGACACCGTGACGAGACCCGTCATGCCCGCCGAGGCGAAGCCCGCGAGCACCGAGGCGAGCAGCACCGTGACGATTTCCACCACGCCGAGCGCGTGACCGTAGAGCTGCGCGATGAAGAGCGTCGCGCACACGTAGTACACCATTGGCCCGATGCGCAGCAGCGAGATCGTGAGCGGCACGAGCAGTTCGACGCGCGAGCGCGCGAAGCCGAGTTCGTCGGCGAGACTTTCGATCATGCTCGGCATGCACGCGGCGCTGTTGCGCGTGGCGAGCGCGAGCGCGAACGGCGCGCGCAGCGCGTCGAGCGTCTTGCCGAGGCTGTGGTTCGAACGCTTCCAGATGATCGCGCCGGCCACCACGACCAGCAATGCCGAGGCGATCAGGAACGCGAGCACGAACTGCAGCATGGCGTGCAGCGGACCCACGCCCGACTTGCCGAGCTGCGCCGCGCTCATGCAGAACAGGATCAGCGGCAGCGGGTAGCTGAGCCAGTGCATGAGCTTCTGGCACGCGTGATAGATGGTTTCGAGCGACTGCGACAAGCCCACCGAGATGCGCTCGGGCACGCGGCCCACGGCGAGACCGAACAGCAGCGCGAACACGAGCGCCTTGAGCGCGTCGCCGTTGGCGAGCGCGGCGAAGATGTTGGTCGGCACGAGGCTCGTGAGCACGTCGGAGAGGCTCAGCGACTTCTGCGGCAGGTCGGCGCCGTAGAGATTCATCACCGTGTCGCTGGACGAGCTGTCGCTGCCCACCATCAGGCCGAAGGTCTGCATCGTCGCCGTGGAAATGTTCGCGCCCGGATGCATCACCAGCAGCACGATCGCGCCGACGATGGCCACCGTGGCCGACGCGCCGATGAACACGGTGAGCACGCGCATCAGCAGCTTCGAGGTGCCGCCGTCGCGGAACAGGCGTTGCAGGCTGAAGATCACGGCCGAGATCATGAACGGCAGCGTGGTCATCTTCAGCAGATCGACGTAGATGTCGCCGAGGAAGCCGAGCTTTTGCGCGACCTCCGGCAGGAACAGGCCGAACGCGCCGCCCAGCGCGAGGCTGCCGATCACGACCCACGGGTTGAGGACGAGCGCATAGATCCGGCTGGCGCTCAGGAAGCTGATTTTCGGTTCGGTATTGACGCTGGCGTGCATGGCTGGGGCCTTTATCCGTATTTAATGATCGGCCGCTTGCAGCACGGTGCTCACATCGAGCTTGACGCTGCGGTCGGACAGAAACTGGTTGATGAACGAAAGCATGGCGGGCGCATTCACGTTCACGCCAATGGCGAGCGTGTCCTCGAGGTCTTGCAGCGTCACCACGCGCAGGCGCAGCGAGGCGGTCGGGTCGACCTTGAGCACGCGCTTCACTTCGAATTCGTCGCGATAGGCGGCCGTGACTTCGCCCGCGTTGAGCGCCTTGAGCACGTCGTCCCACGTGGCGTAGCTGCGCACCTGGGCATGCGGGAAGTTGCTCACCACGTAGCCCGCATACGACGAATTGGCGACCACGCCGATGGTGCTGTCGTACGAACGCACGACCTCGGGCACCGAACGGCCGTGCGCGAGTTGCGCGAACTTCACGCGGTTGAGCAGCAGCGCGCGCTTCAGGCGCAGGTACGGCGTGCTGAACGAGATCACCGTGGCGCGCGTGAGCGTGCGCGAGAGCTTGCTCACGGCGATGTCGGCCTGGCCGCGCGCGAGCAGCGTGACCACGTCGTCGAACGAATGGGCGTCGCGGTTGAAGCGCACCTTCACGTGCAGCTTGTCGGCGATCTCTTTCGCGAGGTCGATGTCGAGGCCTTCGAGCTTGCCGTTCTTTTCTTCGAAGAACGGCGGTTGATCGACGCTCAACACGGCGACCACGAGTTCGCCGCGGCCGATGATGCGGGCGAATTCGGGCGCGAGCAGACGGCCGTCGGGCATCTGCACGAGGCCCGTCGAGGTGGTGACGAGCGGCGCGGCCGGGGCATCCGCGGGCGCGGGCGTGGCCACGGCGGCCACCATGGCAGCCGATGCGGCCGGCGGCGTGGCGGCGTGCGCGGCCGACGCGAAGCCCGCGGCGAGCGCGACGGCGGCGCAGGCCGCGACGGCGACGCCGCGAAGCCCGGCGCCGAGCGCGCGCAACGGACGGCGCGCGTCCCAGGAAGTGTGAAGGTGCGGTGTTTGCAGCATGGAGAGCGGTCTCTGGTTTCTCAATCGGTATTCGTTGGAATGCGCGGGTACGTGTCCTGCCTCACAGCGCCGACGACGAAGCGGGCGTGGCCACTGCCGCCGACGTGGTCGTGGCCGGTGCGTCGCCGTTATCGTTGGTGGCGCCGCTAACGGTCGGTACGGTCGGCACCGTGGGCACGGCGGCCGCGGCGAGCGCCGTGCTCGCCGCCGGCGCGCCATGCGTCATGCGCGCGCCGATCTCCACGCCCAGCAGGAACAGCAGGATGCAGAGCAGCACGGCGCTGGTCACGGCGATCGTCACCATGCGCGAGGTCATCGAAAAAACGTATTGCATGGCGGGCTCAGGCGGTCATGGTGGTGAATTGCGCGGGCGCGACGACCTGGATCACGCCGCCCCACATGCACATCAGCTTCGAGGAGTTCTGCAGCGCGGGCAGCGAGCCGATCAGCACGGTCGGCGAGCCCGGCGCCCAGGGCGCGACGGTCGCGGGCACGCACGGCATGGGCGTGAGCACGCCCAGCGCGGCGGCCGTGGCGGCGGCGACCATGGGGTTCGCCATCGACATGCACTGGCCGAACGGCTGCACGTTGACCATCGGCGCGCTGTCCATGATGTTGGCGGCCGGCGCGCCGCACAGCACGCGGTTCGCGGGCAGCACCTGCAACGCCGCAGGCGCGGCGCCGAAGCTGCATTGCAGCATCGCGCCCGAAGTCACCTGAATTCCCATCGCTCAACCCCCGTATTGCTTTTTGTCGCTGCTGCTTTGTTGCTCGATTGCCCGCTTCGCTCGCGAGGTCAGCCCCGCACCCACTTTTCCATCTTGTTCACGAGGCGCTGGCCGCGGCCGCCATTCGCGTCGCTGGCCGCGTCCACCGCGCGCCATTCGCCCACGGGCTTGCCCTCGCGATAGACGCGCTCGTGCGTCACGGCGCCGTCCGGCGCATAGCGGCGCGCCGTGCCGTGCAGCAGATTCGCGCGATACGGCAGGCTCTGCGCGAGCGCGCCGCTTTCGGCGTATTCGCGCGTCTCGCCTTCGAGCTTGCCCTTCGCGTAGCGCGCGCGGCGCACCACGATGCCGTCGTGCAGCCACAGCGCCTCGCGTTCGAGCTTGCCGTGCTCGTAGTGCAGGCGCGACGTCACGAGCCCCGAGGCCGCGTACGTGAGGCTTTCGCCGTGCAGCACGCCCTGCGCGTAGTGCTGGCGCCCCGCCACGCGGCCTTCCTGGTACACCGCGAGCACGCCGTCGAGCTTGCCCTTGCGGTACTGCGCTTCCTGCACCGGCAAACCGGCCGCGTCGAAGCTGCGCAACGTGCCGTCGAGCAGCCCGTTCCGGTACTGCGCCGCGAGTAGCGTCGTGCCGTCGCTCGCGTAGTGCACGGTCTCGCCGTGCGGCACGCCGTTCGCGAAAGCCGCACGGTTCACGAGGCGGCCCGCTTCGTCGTACGCTTCGACGATCTGCATATCGGCGTGCGTGTCGACGTGCGGGTCGACGCGCGTTTCGGCATGCGCGGCGCCCGCGTGAGCGTCGCTCTGTTTATCGGCAGAAAACCCGGCGGACATGAACGTAAATTCCGCTTAATTCAACTGCACGATGCCGCCCTTCAGGGCGAGCTGGCCACCGCCGTCCACGGTCTGCGAAGCGGAAGCCTTGTGCGACACCGTCATGCCTTCGCTGCTGAGCGTCGTGCCCGCCTTGATCGCGTACGAGGTGCCCGCTTCGGTGGACAGCGAGGTGCTCGACTTGATGCTGACGGAGCCGCTCACTTCGATCGTCAGGTTGCCGCCCACCTTCAACGTGTAATTGCCGTTGATGGTGTGCGCATGGTCGCCCGTGATCGTCTGCGTGTACTTCGCGTGGTTCGTGTGGGTTTCGTCGCCGGTCACGTCGAGCGTGCGCGTGCCCTTGACCGTGTGCGTCTCCTTGCCCGCGCTCACTTCCACGCTGCGGTCGCCCTTCTGCACCACGTGGGTTTCCGCGCCCGCCTTCACCGTGGTCGTGAGCGCGTTCTCGATCTCCACGTTCATGTCCTTCTGCGCATGCAGATACAGCTCCTCCGAGTCGAGCTTGTCTTCCATGCGAATTTCGTTGCCCGCCGAGCCGTTCTTCGAGGAGCGCGAGCGGATCACGCTCTGCGTCTGGTTCGCGGGCAGCGTGACCGGCACCGCATTGGTGCCGTTGTAGACGCAGCCCGTCACGAGCGGCCGGTCCGGGTCGCCGTCGACATAACTCACCACCACTTCCTCGCCAATGCGCGGCAGGAACAGATGCCCCCAGCCCGGCCCCGCCGTGCTCTGCGCCACGCGCACCCAGCACGAACTGTTCTGGTCCGTCACCGTGGCGCGGTCCCAGTAGAACTTGACCTTGATGCGGCCCTGCGAGTCGGTCCAGATTTCCTCGTCGCTCGGGCCCACCACCCTGGCCGTGTGCGTGCCCGCCACGACCGGGCGCGGCGTGAGCGCGGGCGCGCGAAACGGCACGGTCGCGGGCAGCACCTCGAACTCGTTGCTGTACGACCGATGCGAGGCCGTGTGCGTGACCGCGCGCACCACGTAGCTCACGTCGAGCGCCGCGTTCGGATGCCCCGCGAGCGTGAACGTCGTGCCCGCCGTGAGGCCGTAGTAGCCGCCGCGGCCGTTGCCGGTCTGCTGCGCGGCCATGTGCGCTTCGAGTTGCGTGCCCGAAATCTGGTCGCCCGCCGAGGCGCTCGTGTACTTACCCGGAAACGTGAAGCGCTGCCCGGTGTTCAGCGTCGACGACCCCTTGGCCGTGGACAGCAGCGTGGCCGGCTGCGTGTAGTCGTAGTCGCTCACCACGTGCTCGCCCGCCACCACGCCCTGCGCCATTTCGAACGCCGTGAGCCGCTGCGCCTGCGCGGCGATACTGGCGTCCGGCGCGAAATACAGCGTGCTCACGCTCGCGGCCGTGTGCGCGGAAGGGTCGTCGGCGAGCACCATGGTGTGCGTGCCGTTCGCGAACGTGAAGAAGTAGAAGATGCCTTCCTCTTCCATCAGCCGCGAGATGAAGCTGAACGCGCTTTCGTCGTACTGCACGCAGTATTCGCGCTGCAAATAGGCGCTGCCGCGCTGGGTGCGGTCCTCGACCGTCACGCCGAAGGTGCCCAGCACGCTCGTGACGATGTCGAGCGCCGTCTGGTTTTGCCAGATCACGCGGTCGCGGCCGAGCGTGAGCAGCCACAGGCGCGGCGAGAGTTCGGCGGAATAGAAGCCGTACTGCACGTCGGCGCCCGCGTGCGCGAAGCGCGTGACAATGCCGTTGAAATAGCGCGCGACGCCCGTGCTGTCGGTGAGCGTCACCGTCACGCTCTTGCCCACGATCTGCGTCGCGTCGAGCGCCTTGTTGGTCGAACGCATGCGCAGGTCGAAACGGAACAGCTCGGACATGGCCTCGCGGCCGCCGAACCCGTCGAGCAGCAGCACGTCGTCGCCGAACGGCGTCGAGACCGATACGAAGCAGTTCGCCTGGCTGGGCGTCGTCGACGACATGCGCTCAGGCCTCCTCGGGCGCGCGGAAACGGTACGCGATCTCGTCCGCCGCCGTGAGCGAGAGATGCACGCCGCCGAACGGCTCGGCGATCGAAATGCGCTCCAGCACCTGGCGCGCGAGTTCCGGCAGCAGCGACTGCGTGAGGATGTGATCCACGTTGCGCGCGCCGCTGTCCACTTCCTTGCAGCGTTGCGCGATCAGCGTCGCGAGCGCCTCGTCCCACGTGAGACGCGCGTGATGATTGCGCTCGAAGCGCTGCGCGATGCGTTCGAGCTTGAGGTTCACGATCGCGTTGATCTGCGCGTCGCCGAGATGGTAGTAAGGCACGATCACCATGCGGCCGAGGAACGCCGGGCTGAACTGGCGCAGCAGCGCCGGGCGCAATTGCTCGACGATCGCTTCCGGCGCGGGACGGCGGCCGCCGCGGCACGCCTCGGTAATCACGTCCTGCGCCGCGTTCGAGGTGAGCAGGATGAGCGTGTTCTTGAAGTCGATCGGCACGCCTTCGCCGTCTTCCATCACACCCTTGTCGAACACCTGGAAGAACAGTTCGAGCACGTCCGGGTGCGCCTTCTCCATTTCGTCGAGCAGCACGACGCTGTACGGACGGCGGCGCACCGCTTCCGTCAGCACGCCGCCGCGCCCGTAACCCACGTAACCGGGCGGCGCGCCCTTGAGCCCGGAGACGCTGTGCGCCTCCTGAAACTCCGACATGTTCACGGTGATCATGTTGCGCTCGCCGCCGTAGAGCATGTCCGCCAGCGCGAACGCCGTTTCGGTCTTGCCCACGCCGCTCGGTCCCACGAGCAGGAACACGCCCACCGGCTTGCCCGGATCGTCGAGATCGGCGCGGAACGTGCGCACGCGGCGCGCGATCGCGTCGAGCGCTTCGTCCTGGCCCACCACGCGCTCGGCGAGCTTGTCCTGCAGATACAGCACGGTGTGCAGTTCGTCGGCGAGCATGCGGCCGACGGGAATGCCGGTCCAGCCCGAAATGACCTTGGCGACGGTGGCCGAATCCACGCACACGGGCACCATCGGCTCGTCGTTCTGCACGGCTTCGAGGCCTTTTTCGAGGCGCGACAGATTGGCCGCGAGCGATTCGGCGTCCTCGCCGTCGGCGGCGCTGGTTTCGTCGGCGAGAAAACCGCGAATCTTCTTGCGCCACGCGATGATCTCGTCCACCGCGCGCTTTTCCGTGCCGAGTTTTTCGGTGAGGCGCGTGCGCTGGGCGCGTTCCTCATCGAGCTGTTTCGTGACAGCGGCGATGGCGTCCGCGCGGTCGGCGCCCGTGGCCGCTTCGTGGCGCAGGATGCGCAGCTGGTTCTCGGCGCCGTCGATCGACCGCGCGAGCGCCTCGATCTCTTCGGGCACGCCGTTCTGGCCGATCGCCACGCGCGCGCAGGCGGTGTCGAGCACGCTGATCGCCTTGTCCGGCAACTGGCGGCCCGAGATATAGCGATGCGAGAGCTTCACGGCGTCGCGCACGGCTTCGTCGAGAATCTCCACGCCATGATGTTCTTCGAGCTTCTGCACCATGCCGCGCAGCATGTCGACGGCGACGGGTTCGCTCGGCTCCTCGACCTTCACCACCTGGAAGCGGCGCGCGAGCGCCGGATCGCGCTCCACGTACTTCTTGTACTCGGCCCACGTGGTCGCCGCGATGGTGCGCAGCTCGCCGCGCGCGAGCGCCGGCTTGAGCAGGTTCGCGGCGTCGCCCTGGCCTTCGCTGCCGCCCGCGCCGATCAGCTGATGCGCTTCGTCGATGAAGAGGATCACCGGCACCGGCGACGCCTTCACTTCGGCGATCACCGACTTCAACCGGTTCTCGAATTCGCCCTTCACGCCCGCGCCCGCCTGCAACAGCGCGAGGTCGAGCGAGCGCACGCACACATTGGCGAGCGCGGGCGGCACGTCGCCCTGCACGATGCGCTGCGCGAAGCCTTCGACCACGGCGGTCTTGCCCACGCCCGCTTCGCCCGTGAGGATGGGGTTGTTCTGGCGGCGGCGCAGCAGGACGTCCACGAGTTGGCGGATCTCGCTGTCACGGCCGCGAATGGGATCGATCTTGCCTTCGCGCGCGAGCGCCGTCATGTCGACGGTGAATTGATCCAGCGCCGACTGACGGCCGCCGTTGCCTTTACCGCCCGCGCCCGGATTCATGCTCGGCATGGCCGCGTTCGCACCGTGCGTTGCCGCCGCCGGGCTCGACGCCTGCGGCTGCCCGGCCTGCGCCGCCGCGTTGCGCGCGCCGCCCGCGTCTTCGGCGGAACCCGCGAGGATCGCCGCGAGCTGGTCGCGCAGCGTCGCGCGCGGCACGTTGAGCAACGCGGGCGCGGAGTCGAGCAGCATGCCGCGCAGGCTGTCCACTTCGAGCAGCGCGAGCACGAGCGTGCCCGAGCGAATCTGCTGCTCGCCGAGCAGCATCGAACTCAACAGCCACGCTTCCTGAAACAGCGGCGAGAGATTCGGCGAGAGCGCGGGCGTACGGCCGTTGCCGCGCTTGAACGCGTCGACGGCCTTTTGCAGTTGCGTCGTGAGCGTCTGCGGCTTGAGGCCGAAGTGCGCGAGGATCGCCTGCAGATCGGGGGCGTCGGATTCGAGCAGCGTGAGCAGCAGGTGCTCGACGTCGACGTTGTAATTCGTCTGACGCACGCACAGTTGCGCCGCCTGCTCCATCGCGTGCTTGCATTCCGGATTGAGCCGGGAAAGCAGGGTGCGAATATCGATATCCATGCGCGGCGTGGTCCTCAAAGTGTCGTCGGAGCGGGCACGGCGGCCTCGCGCATCGCGAAGCGCACGGGCGCGCTCGCATGGTTGGGATGGCGCGGCGCGCCGAGCCACGTGGTCCAGCCGAGCCGCGCGGCATGCGCGCCGCCGGCCTCGCACGCGCGCGGTTGCGGCGCGAGATGCAGCACGAACTGCACGTCGAAATCCTGTTGCAGATACGCGCGCACGAGCCACGCGGCGAGCGCGTGATCGGCGCCGCCGGGCAGCAGCGCCTCGAAGCGTTCGCGAGAAAGCGCCGGAAATTCCAGGCAGATGCCGCTCGCCTGATCCCACGTACGGCGGCCGAGCACGGCCACGCCGTGCGGGCCGCCCAGACGCGGCGCGGCCGTGCGCGCGAGGCGCAGCGAATCCGCCGCGTCGATCTCGCGCCAGCCGCCCACGAACTGCGCGCCGCGCACCGTCACGCCGAGGCGGTCGGAGAGCAGCGCCGTCAAGCCCGCCATCGAGCGCGGCGCGGCGCTCATCAGACCCGCGTGACGCAGCCACGGCCGCGCGCCCCGCGGACCTTGCACGCCCGCGCGCAAGCCCAGATTGCTCGCCGCGTCGAGCGTGCCCGCGAGCGCCGAAGCGTGCGGCGAACGCCAGTTCAGCGCGGGCGCGTGCTTCTTGCGGCTGCGGTACAGAAACGACAGAAAGCGGTGATTGAAGATGTCGAGCAGGTCGCCCGTGGCCGTGTCGCGCTGCGCGCGCCGTTCGAGCACGAGTTCCGTGAACGCCATCGGCAGCGGCGCGTTCGCGCCCGCGAGCGTGAGCACGGGCGTCGAAAGCGTGTAGGTCGTGCGGGGGGCGTAGTTCGCGTCGGCGGGCCGGTCGACGTTTCGGTTGACGTTCCGGTCGGCGACCGGGTTCGGCGCGCGTGCGACATCGGCATCGCCCTCCGGCAACGCCTGCGCACGCACGCCGCGCACGTCGCTCGGTTCGAACGTCAGCGAAACATGACCCGAGAGCCGCACCGCCTCGCCCGCGCCGTTGCCGCGCCCGAGCGGCCGCGCCCACGGCGTCGCCCGCTCCAGCAGACTGATCGCCTGGAACAGATCGAAGCGCTGCGGGTTCGCCGTGAGACGGGCGATCAGAGCAGCTGCTGGCAACCGGTCATCGGCTCCCATTGCTTCCATATCTCGTCTCCACGGCGTACCACCAGCCGTACAAAGGAATTGACCGACGTGTAGAGCGCGAAGAATCGCGCGAGCACGGCGCCCATCAACAGGGGCGAACCGCCCACGAAGGCTTCGGGATCGAACTCGACGGTCACTTCGGTGCCACGGCAGTAGCCGCGCCACGCCTCGCCGCCCACGTGCGCCGTGACGCCGCGCGCCTCCACGCTGCGAATGCCGCGAATCTGGTCCTGCTCGCGCGTGCCTTCCGAGGCGAACAGGCGCAGCATTTCCTGCAACTGCGCGCGGCCCGTGGCACCGCTCACGAGCGAGTGATAGTTGAGCGTGAGCAGCGAGATCAACCGCCAGAGCGTTTCGCTGCCGAGCGCGGGACTGCGCTGCGCCGTGGGTTCGTAGAGACAGCGCACGCGCGCGTTCTGCGAGACCTTTTCGACCAGCAGCCGCGCGCCCACGGGCACCTGCTCCGCGAGACGCCGGTTCGTGCACAGCACGTTCGCGTAGATCACGGGCGCGCCCGGATCGGCCTGGGTATTGCTCGCATCGACGAAACTCAGGAACGTGTCGGTGCCCTGCACGTTCTCGCGCAGGCTGTGCTCGCGGCGCGCCGACCAGAACGCCGCGCCGCCTCCGGCATCCCCATGATCGATGGCGGAGAAACACGGCACCGTGGCCGTGCGTTCGAGCGACGGGTCCGACGCGACCACCGAAACGATCGAATGAATTTCGGTGATGGACTCGCGGCGCTGATCGGCCACGAGACGATATTCGTAATGGCGATGATCGACGACGATCGGCTCGCTCGTCTGCGAAAACAGATTGACGATGGGCGTGCAGCCGAGCGCGAAGTGCGTGGCGCGCAGCATGCCGAGCCCGCGCGGCGCGCGCGACAGATGCAGCACGATTTCGCAGCTGCGGCCCGTGCCCAGACGGCCGCGCAGATGATGCAGATCGAAGAAGTGGAACTTGCGCGGAAACGCGAAATATTCCTGCATCAGCGCATAAGCGGGCTGCGCGTTGGCCGGGCGCGGCAGCACGTCGTCGGCTTCGCCGTAGCCCACTTCGCGCCACGCGCGCGCGGGCAGCGGCAGCGCATGCGCGCGGCCTTCGGCGCGCACGGACACGTCGGCCACGCCCGACACGAGCAGCTCGTAGAGCGGCATCGTCGTCATCCAGTCGCCGTTCAGATGCAGGCGCAGCGTGTCGATCTCGAGTTCGGCGAAGTCGGTGCCGGGCGCGCATTCGAGCGTGAGGCGCAGCGTGGCGTCGTCGCCGAACGCCGCGCGGCTGATCGTGAGCGGCCACAGCACGGTGTCCCACGCGGTGCGAAAGCGGCACACGTCGCCGCCTTCGGTGCGCGCCTGCAACGCGGTGTGGCGCGGCACGGCAAAGCCCGCCGTGACCTTGCCCTGGGTGGGATCGAGCTCGAACTGCGCGACTGTCATCGACGGCACGGGCTGCACGAGCGTCGGACACACGTTGTCGAGCAGCGAAGAGGCAACGTGCGGAAACTCCTGGTCGAGGTCGCGATGCACGCGCGCGGCGAGAAACGCCGTCGCCTCGACAAGGCGTTCGGTATGCGGGTCGAGCGATTCGGTGCCGTGCAGCGCCAGCTTCGAAGCGATCTTCGGGTAGCGGCGCGCGAAGTCGGCACCCTGCGTGCGCAGGTACGACAGCTCGCGTTTGTAGTATTGGAGAAGGTCGTCGGCGGCCATGTCATTCACCGCGCGAACGGGCGGCCTGCGCGGCGCCGGCGTCCGCCGCCAGCTCGAACGACACGTGCGCGACGTGCGGCCCCGAACGCACTTCGCCGCCGATCATCATCACGGCGCGCGGAGCATGGTCCGAGGCGAAAGCGAAATTCACGCTCACGTTGGCGAGCCGCGGCTCGAACAACGTAATGGCATGACGGACGGCCGCGGCGATAGCGTCGCGGTCCGGGCCCGAGTGCAGCGAGCGCTCGGCGAAGTCGGGCACGCCGTAATCGAGCACGCCGCCCTCGCTCGCGGCAAAGGCCTCGAACGTGAGCGGCGAACGCGTATTCATGAGTCTCGCGAGGTCGCGCGCGACCGACTCCCGCAGCGCCTCGGCGCCCGAAAGCTGTGCCTCGCCATGAGCGGCGAGACGGTCGAACAGTGGCATCGGTGAACCGCTGACGATGGCCGGCATTGCGCGAAAACTCCAGGGAGCGCGGGCGGTAACGGCAACCGCCCGCGTGGGACTCGATGCGATCAAACGAAGCGGATCGCGAACGATCAGGACGCAGCCGGCGTGGCCGCGACGTTCTTCGTCAGATCCCAACCGAACGGCGCGTTGCCCTTCTTCGTCGAGTCGGTGTTCTGCTGCGTGTAGACGCAGGTCACCTGGGTGTAGTTGATCGTGAAGCTGTCGTGGCTCGAACCGCCGCCGCCCGTGTTGACCGACGAGATCATCGCGTTGCTCAGCACGTACTTGAACAGCGACATGAACGTGCCGTTTTCGTTACGGCCGACCGAGATGGTCGCGTCGCCGAGCTTGGTGCCCGCGGCGCAGGCGCTGTAGAGACCCGGCGTTGCCAGGTCGGTCGACTTCGAGAAGCTGAACTCGTTGAACGTCGGACGGCCGAGCGTACGCTCGGTGTTCGTGACGTCGTGGTTCATGGGCAGCTGAAGGCCGAACGAGAACGAATCCAGCACGATCTGGTCGGTGGCGCCTTCGAGCGTCGAGTTGCCCTTGATGTCCTTGATCTGCAGAAGAACGATATCCATGACTGTCTCTTTTCAATAGATGACGAATGCGTGGCTCGCGCGCGGCGCTCGCCGCGCGCGTTCGGGTAGGCGTGTTAAGCCGCGGCGGCCGGCAGTTCCGCGACGAGGCGGATCGAAGCCGTCAGCTCTTCCATCTGGAAGTGCGGCTTCAGGAAGCACGTTGCGCGATACGCGCCCGGCTTGCCCGGCACTTCGGTCACGTCCACGCGGGCTTCGCCCAGCGGGAAGCGCGCCTTTTGCGCGTGCGACGCCGACGGGTTGATCAGCACGTAGTCGGCCACCCAGTTGTTGAGGTAAGCCTCGATGTCGCCGCGCGTCTGGAAGCTGCCCACCTTGTCGCGCATGATGACCTTGAGGTAATGCGCGAAACGCGAGGCCGCGAGCACGTACGGCAGACGCGCGGAGAGTTGCGCGTTGGCGTTGGCGGCGTCCTTGTTGTACGTCTTCGGACGATTCGTCGTCTGGCCGCCGAAGAACGTGGCCGAGTTCGAACCCTTCGAGTTCACGAGCGCGATGAAGCCGAGGTCGTTCAGTTCCTTCTCGCGACGGTCGGTGATCGTCACTTCGGTCGGGCACTTGAGGACGATGTCGCCCTCGCCGGTCTTGTAGGCGTGCGCAACCATGTTGTCGACCTTGCCGCCGCCTTCCACGCCGCGGATCGCCGTGGTCCAGCTGTATTGCGCGAACGCGTCGGTGATACGCAGGCCGAGCTGGTACGCCGAGTTCGCCCACAGGTACTTGCTGTGATCCGTACCGTCGACGTCTTCCTCGAAATTGAAGTTATCGACCGGCTTGGTCTTCGCGCCGTACGGCAGACGCGCGGCGTACGACGGCAGCACGAGCGAGACGTAACGCGAGTCTTCGGTGTCGCGGAAACCGCGCCATGCGGCGAGTTCGGCGCTCTCGAAGGTCTTCGAGAGATCGCGCGTGACGCCCAGTTCCGTGTACGACTTGAGGTCGAACAGGCTCGGCGCGGCCGAAGCGATGAACGGCGCGTGCGCGGCGGCGGCCACCTTCGAAATGCGTTCGAGCAGTGCGATGTCCTGCGGATGACGGCCGAACGAGTAGTCGCCGATCAGCAGCGAGTACGGGTAGCCGCCGAACGTGCCGTATTCCTCTTCGTAGATCTTCTTGAAGAGCGTGCTCATGTCGTGATCGACCGCGGTCTCGAGGTCCTTGAGCAGTTCCTTCTTCGTCACGTTCATGAGACGCAGCTTGAGCTTCGGGCCCGTTTCCGTGCCTTGGACCATGTCGTGCAGACCCGTCCACGAGGCTTCGAGCGCCTGGAACGACTCGTCGTGCATGATCGCGTTGAGCTGGTCCGAGAGCAGCTTGTCGATTTCGGCAACGCGCTCGTTGATCATCGCCACAACGCTCTTGTCCGGGCTCGTGCGCATGCCTTCGTCGAGAATCTGCGAAGCGAGCTGGCCGATCAGCTTCTTGGCGTAGCCGCTTTGCGACGGCTCGACGGCCATGTTGCCTTCCTGAACGATCTGCTCGAGCAGGCTCAGGTTGGCGCCTGCGAGCGTCTGGGTTTCGCTTGCGGCGTGGCCGGCGGCGGAAGTGCTTTCCATCTGGATCACCTATGAAAGTTCGTGGTGCCCGCGTGCGGGCATGAGAGTTCGGGCCGTGGAGCGTCAGGCAGCCGGTGCGTCTTCCGACGCGACAGCAGCCTCGCCTTGCGCCGGCGCGTCGCTGGCGTTGGCCTGGCTCTGAACTTTCTTCAGCTCTTCGCTGTTCTGCACGATGCGCTCGAGCATCGAATCCAGCTCGTCGTTACCGTCGAGCTTGCCGAGCAGGTCGCGCAGTTGCTGGCGCGCTTCGAGCAGCTTCGCGAGACGCGGCACCTGCTTGACGATGCTTTCCGGATGGAAGTCTTCGAACTTCTCGAACGTGAGTTCGACCTTGATGTTGCCTTCGCCCTTGAGCGTGTCGGCGACCGAGAGGTCGAGACGCGGGGCGATCTTGCCCATGATCTCGTCGAAGTTGTCGCGGTCGATTTCGACGAAGCGACGCTCCTTGAGCTTGGGCAGCGGCGTGGCCGGCTGACCGGAGAGGTCCGCAAGCAGGCCGACCACGAGCGGAAGCTCGCGCTTTTCAACCGCGTCGCCGACTTCTACGTCGTAGGTAATCTGGACACGCGGCGGACGGTTACGTCCGACCCACTTCTGCAAACTGTTCGACATGGATTTCTCCGGGAAACGCTCGGCTGTGTTTAGAAAAGCCCGCCTGGCCCGCGGGCAATGGGCATCGATACGAAATGGGTCGAAAAGCGTGGGCCGGCCGCCGCGCGAAAGACGCGCGTGCACCAACCCCGCGTGACGGGATATCGTCAACGTGGCGCTGTTCTTTAGTACTCTTGATTAAACAGGCTACCCACTGCGATGGGATGGAGCGCGCCTGCGCTGGTAGCAGGCGGCCTTATGGAGGGCACCGGTAGCAACGGCGCCCTTTTCCCCCGTGGCGGCTTCCAGGCCAAAAACGTTACCTTGGTCAGGGGTAATGGCAAAACCGGAAACCACCGTTTATTTCTAATTGGGGCCGACGAGATTCACGCGATCGGCGTGTCCTCTTTTTAGTCGACCCAAAAAACTGGCTGCATTAGAACACAGACTTATTACAGCCACAATACACTAAACACAGTATTCAGGAGTCCTGGTAAACGGCCGTAAACCACGCGAAACAAGCCCGCACGGATGTGCTTTTTTGCATTGGCAAAAGCGGGGTTTTTACCGGAAAACCCACAGCTCGACAGCCAGCCGAAGCCGAATTAATTGGCGTCTCGCGCGCGAGTTTTAATTCGTCTTATGAATACTTTTAAACGAAGACTTCACAACTTTATCTTCCGCTTGCGTAACGGCTTTTGCTGTGTATAAGCACAATTAACGGCGCGGAGTATACGTCCTGCGCAAGTCGGCGGCTTGACCCTGCGTCTCAACAACGATCTTTTTTATTCGTTGACGCGTGAATTTTTAATTCGGCGTAGCCCGTTTGCGGGTCGATCTCACGCGCAAAGCGGTATTCGGGGAGCAGCGCGAGCAGTAACTCCGCCGTCGTGCGGACGATACAGCCGGCCGCGACATGGCCGCCGTACACCTTGCCGTGCGCGTCGGATACTGTCATGTGCAGATGTGCGCCGTCGGGAGAAACAGAACCGGCGAGCGTGAGAATTTCGAGGTCGCCGCGCAATTCGGTGGGCACTTCGGCGCCCGCGTAGCGCAACTGCACGATGCCGAGACTGCCGATGCCTTGCAGCACGAACGCGGCGCTCACGTTGCATTGCGCGAGCGCCGCGACGATCGTCGAACGCAGATCGTCGCCGGGCGAAAGACGAAGGGGCTGGGTTCGCATGAGCGCCGCTCCTTGACGATGAATCCTCGTGCGCCGCCAGCGAATTTGACCGGCGGCGCGCGAGAACGTTTGCGTGATGCGTTTATTGCCTACACGCGAGCAAGCCAACGTTTGCGCCGCGTACCCGGGCGGCGCGTTCACGGCCGCATCACGTGCCGGCGAAGTCGATGCCGGTGAGCGGCCCGAGATGCGCCACGTTGGTGAAGTGCGCCGCTTCCTTCGTGTCGATGTCGAACTCGTGCACCGTGCCGCCGAGGTCGGTCACGAACGCGCGGCGACCGCGCGCGTCGAGCGACACTCCGATGCCTTCCTTCAACTCGCGCGCGAGCACTTCGCGATCGACGAGACCGCCCGCCGTGATGCGCGCGCGATTGAGCGTGTTGCCGTCGTGCGCGTCGTCGCCGCGATCGGTCCAGTAGAGCATGCCGTCACGATGATCGATGTCGAGATCGATCGGCTCGGGCAGATTCTCGAGCAGGCATTCGATATCCGGACGATCGTGCGGCACCGCACCTGCGGGCAGATCGATGCCCGCGCGGAAAATGCGGCCCTGCCCCGCGTCGGGCGCGCCCTTCTGGGTCCAGTAGAGGTGACCGTTGGCCTTGTCGAGCACGATGCCCACGCAATGGCGCGTGGCGTCGGCGATATCTTTCGGGAATTCCCCCGTGCGCACCAAAACGGTGACGTCGCTGCCGTCGAGCCGCGCGCGCATCACGCGCATGCCTTCGCGGTCGCACCAGTAGAGGTGGCCGCTCTCGGCGTCGAGCACGATCTCCTTGGGCGTGCCGGCCTGGCCCGAGGGCACCAGCACGCGATGGCCGCTACCGTCGAGCTTCGCGCACTCCACGGTGCCGTCGTTGGGTGGCAGGGGACCGGAAACCGGATCCCCGTCGACCAGATGAATGCCCGTGCCCATGTTGGTCCAGTAGACCAGTTCGTACACGGCATCGACCTTGATGCCGTCGGGCGTGCGCGTGAGATTGGCGAGCACGACTTCGTGCGAGCCGTCCGGCCACAGCGCGATGATCGCGGGAGGCCGCGCTTGCAGAACGTACAGCGTACCGCCGTTGTTGGTAGTCACAGTCAATACCCTCCGTGTGGAAGTGAAGTGCCGCTGCAAGTGCCTCATGAGCTATCCCATGAGGCGCACCATGAAGCGACGCCGGTTTCGTGGACCCGCTTGCCGCCAACCCGTTCCCCAGAGGCTACATGAGGTCGCGGAAATCTCCGTGAATACTGCGCAAGCTCAACGCGGTTGCGCCGAGGCTTTCAACGTGAAGGCTTTCAATTAGCCGTCACCTCCACGGCACGCGATTTGCGATCGCTAACGCGCGCGCGAGCCACGACGGCACGCGCGTCGTAACATCAAAACAAAAGAGGAATTCGTATGGCCAACGACAAGCGCAGCCAGAGCGCGAAGCGCAACGAGCACAACAAGCGCAACAAACGTCTTCCGCAACCCGACGAACGCCAGGCAATCCTCACTGAACAGCGGCGCCTCAAGATGGCGCGCTCGCCGCACGCCTACGTGCGCGGCGCCACCGCGCAGTTCTACGAATGGATCGTGGAGACCAACGGCAGTTCGCTGCCGCACGGTCCGGCCGTCTGGATTTGCGGCGACTGCCACACGGGCAATCTCGGACCGCTCGCGAATCAGGACGGCAAGGTCGAAATCCACATTCGCGATCTCGACCAGACCGTGATCGGCAATCCCGTGCACGATCTCATCCGTCTCGGTCTCTCGCTCGCCACGGCCGCGCGCGGTTCGGCGCTCGCGGGGCTCACCACCGTGCACATGATGGAAGCACTCGCGGCCGGTTATGAATCGGCGTTCGCCACGCAGCGCAAGAAGCCCGCGCTGCCCGAGCGGCCCGAACCCGTGCATCTCGCGATGAAACAGGCGGTGCGCCGCTCGTGGCGTCATCTCGCCGAGGAACGGATCGACGATCTCAAGCCGACCATTCCGCTCGGCAAGCGCTTCTGGCCGCTCTCGCGCAACGAATGCAAATCCATCGACGCGCTCTTTCGCGACGAAGCCATCGCGAGCCTGCCCACCGGTTTGCGCGGCCGCAAGGATACGGGCGCCGTGGAAATTCTCGACGCCGCCTACTGGGTCAAGGGTTGCAGTTCGTTAGGACGCCTGCGTTACGCGGTGCTGCTCGACGTGGACGGCGGCGTGATCGAGGGCGACGACCTGTGCCTCATGGACATCAAGGAAGGCGTGAAAGCGGCCGCGCCCCGCTACGGCGACGCCGCCATGCCGCGCGACAACGCCGAGCGCGTGGTGGAAGGCGCGCGTCATCTCTCGCCGTTTCTCGGCGAACGCATGCGCGCCGCGCGCATGCTCGACCGCGCCGTGGTGATCCGCGAATTGCTGCCGCAGGACCTGAAACTCGAGATCGACGAAATCAGCGAGGACGAAGCCCGCGAGGTGGCGTTCTATCTCGCCGCCGTGGTGGGCAAGGCGCACGCGCGCCAGATGGACCCGCCCACGCGCCGCGCCTGGCTCGCCGAGTTGCGGCGCAACCGCTCGAAAACCATCGACGCGCCGCTGTGGCTCTGGAACAGCGTCGTGCAACTCGTGAGCAGCCATGAAGCGGGCTATCTCGAACACTGCCGCCGTTATGCAACCGGCGTAAATTGACCGTCAATCGGGCACCGCGCGGCCGCACTCCGGGTAAGATGTCCTCAATACCCACGGGCGATACATCATGACTGCATCACCGCCGCCGCTTGCCATTCTGTTCGTCGACGACGACGAGATGTCGCGCGTGCTGTTCGAGCGCGCCATTCAAGGCCTCTTTCACGGGCTGTACCCCGTGCATTTCGCGCGCAGCGCCGAAGAAGCCTTCGAAACGCTCGAACGGCACGGTCACGAAATCGCCGTGCTCGTCACCGACTTCCGACTGCCGGGCCGCAACGGCGACCATCTGCTGCGCGAAGCGGCGCAGCGCTACCCGCATATCGTGCGCATTCTCGTGACCGCCTACGCGGACAAGGAAATGCTGATCGAAACGGTGAATTCGGGCGAGGTGTTCCGCATTCTCGAAAAGCCGCTGCGCGCGAACGTGCTGCGCGAACTGCTGCAACTCGCGTTCGACCGCTATACGGAAACGCGCGCGCACCGGCAGCAACTGCTGGCAATGGACGAAACGCTCGCGTTTCTCGTGCACGAGTTGAGCACGCCGCTCGCCACCATCGCGCTGTTCGCGCGCACGCTCGAAGGCGAGCACAAGGAGCGGACCGGGGAACCGGCGCCCGCGCGGGAAGGCGGCGCGGCAAGCCCGGCCGCCGCCATGCTCAACAATGCGCAATACTGCCTCACGCTGGTCTCGTCGTTCTGGGAAACGGTGCATAAGAGCAGCGGCGCGCAGGGTTCGCCGAAGGAATCGAATCGCGAGATGAGCGCCTCGCGGCTCGTCGCCAATCTGCTCGACACGTACCCGTTCGCGGGCGCGCAGCGCGAGTGGATCAGCGTGCACGTACGCAACGATTTCGTGGTGCGCGCCATGCCCAATTGCGTGGCGCTGGTGCTCTCGTCGCTCATCTCCAATGCGTTGCGCGAACTCGCGGCGATCGAATCGCCCGCGCTGGAAATCGACGTGATCGCGCAGGACGAGCCGCAAATCCGCATTCGCGACAACGGTCCCGGCATCGCGCCCGAGATCATGGCGCGATTGATGCAAGACCCCGTGACCACGCATGCGGAGTCCGGCGGTCACGGCATGGGCATGATCTTCTGCAATCGCATCATGCGCTCGGCGGGCGGCAGCCTGCGTATCGACTCGGCGCTGCACCAGGGCACCACGGTGACGATGGCGTTCGGCAAGCCCAAAGACGCCGGCGCGGAGGCCGCCAGCTAGTCTTCCGGAGTCGACGCGGAGGCGGCCACGAAATAGCGGTGCAACGCGTCGGCGGAGCGTTTGCCGAGCGCGAGCACCTGCGCGAGCCAACTGGCGTCTTGCGGCCACTGCCCCTCCAGCACGCGCGGATAAATCAGCCTCACGTGGTCGTGCAGCGCCTTCGCCCCAATATTGCCGCTGATGCCGAGCAGGATATGCAGCGTGTAGTGCGCGCTCTTGATGTCGTCGGCCTGCACGCTCGTCGTGAGTTGTTCGAGCAGCGAGCGAATCTGCACGATGCCCTTGAGAAACGTGGGATCGAGCATGTCGAGCGACGCCAGTTCCTCCAGATGCGCCTCGTCGAGCAACGCGCTGTCGTCGGCCTCCTGCAAGGCGGCCTCGCTCATGGCGATGCCGTCCGGCTCGAACGCTTGCGCAACGTGCAAGACGGCTTCGCGCGGCACGTTCTCGCCGCGCACGGCAGCCGCCGATTGCGAGAACTGCCGCGACAGACACGTGTAGAGCGCGCCCACGCGCACCGGCTTGATGAGCACTTCGTTCATGCCCGCCGCGAGACACGCGCGCAGCGCCTCCACGCCCGACTGGCCCGTCAACGCAATCACGGGCACCTTCTCGAACACGCCGCCGCGCGCGCGAATGCGCGCCGCCGTGGCGAGGCCGTCGAGGCCCGGCATGTTCAGATCGAGCACGATGGCGTCCACGCTGCGTTGCGCACCGAGCGTGTCGAGCCAGTCGAGCACGGCCTGGCCGTGCTCCGCTTCGATCACGCTCGCGCCGCAGCGCTCGAGATAATTCTTCGCCATCATGCGGCTATAGGTTTCGTCGTCGGCGAGCAGGATCGTCTTGCCCGCGAAACCGTCGAAGCGCTGATTGCGGTTGCGGCGGTCGCCGTTTTCCATCAGCGCCTGCAACGCGCCCATCAGCTCCACGGCGCTGCTCGACTTGCTGATCGACTCGTCCATGCCCGCCGCCAGCGCGAGCCGGTGCGCGACGCTATGCGGCTCCACGGTATGGCCGATCACGAGCACGTTGCGGTTGCGATTGCTTTCGTCGGCGCGCAACAGTTCGGTGGTCGCGTAGCCGTCCATGCCGGGCATGTTCAGGTCCATCAGCACGGCGTCCCACGGCGCGGCTTCGCGCAGCATGGCGAGCGCGACTTCGCCGCTGCTCGCCTCGCCCACGTGCGCATGCACGGCGGACAGCGCGAGATGCACGCGCGCGAGCTGGCTCACGTCGTCGTCCACGACCAGGATGCGCTTGCCCTCGAAGAACTGCGCCGCGCGCGCGACCAGATGGCGGCGATGATCGGCGATCTCCAGTTCGGATACCGGCGGGAATGCGAGCGTGAATTCGGTGTACTTGCCCGGCTCCGCGTGACAGGCAATCGTGCAGCCGAACGCGAGCATCGCGCGTTGCCAGTAGGCGAGACCGAGGCCCGAGCCGGCCGCGTAGCCGGGCGCGCGCGCCGCGTTCGAAGCACTGGATGCACCCGGCGCTTCGATGCGATGCGGCTGCAGGTCGGGCACGACGCCGGGCGCGGTGTCGAGCACCGTCACCTTGTGACGCTCCACGGTGATCGTGAGCGTGGAGGCCGGCGCGCTCGCCATCTGCTGCAAGGCGCTGCGCACGAGGTTGAACATCGTGAACAGATAGACCGTTTCGTCCACCTTGAACGTGAAGTCCTCCAGCACGACGAGGCGCACGCGGCTGCGCTCCTTGCGGTCGCTGAAACCGTATTCGTCGAGCGCCTTGCGCGTGGTGGCCGCGGCGCTGAGATAGGCGAGATTGTCGGCGCGAATGGGTTTGGCGCTCACTTCGTCGAGCGTCATGGCGATGATGCGCAAGCCGCGATCGATCGCGAGCTGACCATGCGCGACGTGCTGCGCGAGCGACGCGACGTTCTCGGCCTGGGACACGTGTGACGCTTGCGGCGAGGATTCCGCGCGCGCCACGCGGGCGGCGTGGCCGGGGTTGGCGGCGTCGAGACCGTCGAGCGCGTCCTCGATACGGTCGAGCACGTAACGGAGCTGGCTGAGCGGATTGCGCATCTCGTGCGCGATGGTGCCCGCGAGCGCGCGCAGCGCTTCGCTCTTCGCCTGGGCCGTCATGCCCTTCAGGTTGCTATAGCTGAACGTCACGCCCGCCACGATGCCGAACGTGAACACGGGCAAATACGTATAAAGGAGCAGATGCGGATCGGCATGCAAGGATTGCGGAATCAACCAGTTCGCGCACAGCACGGCCAGCCCGACACCAATCACGAGGTTCACCGTGAGCGCGATAATCGACGGGAATATCGCGATCAGAAAGAACACCATGCCCACTTCCGCCATCGACCAGATCATCGAATAGTGGCTGGACACGAGATACCACGTGAAGAAAAACGGCAGCGTATAGGTGACAGTCGCGAAGTAATACCAGGGCAGAAAGCGCGCGGCCCACGCGGGCCAGAAGCGGCGCAGCAGCAACAACAGGCACGACAGCGAACCGGCGAGTCGCATCCAGCCGTTTTCGTTCGGTTGCGGGTCGACGAAGGTCCACCACAGCCAGTACAGCGGATGCCCGATCGTCCCGACCAGCCCGACCGCGAATACGCTGTAACCGGATACGCGATACGCATCGCGCACCCGCCGCGCCAGATGACGAATGCCTCCTTCAATGGCTTCCATATTGCCTTTCGCTGCCCTTTTTTATTACCGGCCTTACCCGCTATGGCAATGCATTACCGCTCGATTGCGATGTAAAACGCATAGCCCATTTTTACCGATGCGCTTATCGATACTTTTAACGATACTTTTATCGATACTTTTTCGACGCTTTCGCCCTGTTTATATCGGCGAATTCGCCTGCCCGAGCCTCGTGCGCGAGGCACCGAAACGGGAGGATGGTAGCGCGGATTCGCGCCGCGCGTGACGCTCCACGAGTAAATTTCGGAGTCGGAAGCATGGCGTCAATGGCGCGCCCATAAAAAAACCACGGCGGCGCGCGAGGCACCGCCGTGGTCTTGACTGCGCACCGCGCGGAACTTAGCCGCCGAGCGCCGGGTCGCTGAAGCTCGCGCGGCCCGTTTCCACGTGACCCGCAAGACGGCGCACGAAGGTCGGGTCGCTGTCGACGGTGACCGTCAGGTCGTACCAGCCGTAGGCGTTGCGCAGGTCGAGGTAGAGCGACTCCGTGTCGCCGCCGCGCACGCTATGCGTGATTTTCGTCGACGGATCGTAGGCGTTCACGATGGTGAACTGGCAACGCGCGCCGCCCGGATTTTCGAGCCGCAATTGCAGGTTGCCGTTCGCCACGTCGTAGCCTTCGACCACTTCGGGGCGCGCCGTGGCCTTGCCGCCGAACCAGCTGCCCTGTTGCACCTGCGTACCCGCGAAGCGGCGCAGGAAGCCGTTCGGACCGTGCACGCTGAAATCGTATGCGCCCGTGGCGGGAATCGTCAGCGTGTCCTGCAGATGCTTGCCTGCCTCCACCGTGTAGGTGCGCGGCGCATCGGTGCTGTCTGCCGTGTAGACGAGGAACACGGCGCCCGCGCGGCCCGAATTCACGAAGCGCATGCCGCCCGCATGGTGACCGCTCGCGTCGAAGCGCACGAACAGCTCGTACGGCAGCGCACGCGCGTGACGCACGCCGCTCTCCTGCTTCGGCACGCTGCCCACAGCGGGCGGCAGCGGCACGTAGTCGGGGTGACGCACGCTGTCGGGCGGCGCGTAGCCCGCCGTCGAGGGCAGCGTGGGCAGCGCGGCATTGGGCGTGGAGAAGTCGAACGCCGTGGTGAGGTCGCCGCACACCGCGCGACGCCAAGGCGTGATGTTCGGCTCCCGCAAATCGTGGCCCGCGCCGAAGCGTTTTTCGATGAAGCGGATCACCGAGGTGTGATCGAAGGTCTGCGAGCATACCCAGCCGCCACGCGACCACGGCGAGACCACGAGCATCGGCACGCGCGGCCCGAGGCCGTAAGGCCCCGCCGCATACGTGCTGCTGCCCGGGAAGATTTCGTTGGCGGTGGAGACCGTGGAGAGACCGTTCGCGCTCGAAGCCGGCGGGAACGGCGGCGCGATGTGATCGAAGAAGCCGTCGTTCTCGTCGTAGTTCACGAGCAGCACGGTCTTGCTCCACAGGTCCGGGTTCGACGTGAGGATCTGCAGGACCTGATCGACATACCACGCGCCATAGTTCGCGGGCCAGTTTGGATGCTCCGAATACGCTTCCGGCGCGACGATCCACGAGACCTGCGGCAGCGTGTTGTTCGCCACGTCCTGCTTCAGCACGTCGAAGTAGCCGCCGCCCGCGAGCACGTTCGTACCCGTGCGCGCGTTGTCGTAGAGCGGGTTGCCCGGCTGCGCGTTCTGATACTGATGGAAGTAGAGCAGCGAGTTGTCGCCGTAATTGCCGATATACGGGTTGTCGCCGGTCCAGCCCCACGAGCCCTTCGCGTCGAGGCCCTCGCCCACGTCCTGATAGATCTTCCAGGAGATGCCCGCGTTTTGCAGGACTTCCGGATAGGTGGACCAGCCGTAGCCGGCCTCGGCGTTGTCGACCACGGGGCCGCCGCCGCTGCCGTCGTTGCCCACCCAGCCCGTCCACATGTAGTAGCGGTTCGGGTCCGTCGAGGTCAGCGTCGAGCAGTGGTAGGCGTCGCAGATCGTGAAGGCGTCGGCGAGCTGGTAGTGGAACGGGATGTCGTCGCGCGTGAGGTACGCCATCGTCGTCGTGCCTTTCGAGGGCACCCACTGGTCGTAGCGGCCGCCGTTCCACGCGGCGTGCGTGGTGGGCCAGTCGTGCGGCAGATCCTGGATGAACTGCAGGCCGAGATTGGCCGCCGTGGGATGGAACGGCAGCACTTCGCCGAGCCCGGCCGCGAGCGGCTGGTTCCACACCGGCTTGCCGTTGGGCAGATTGATCGTGCGCGTGTCGCCAAAACCGCGCACGCCGCGCAGCGTGCCGAAATAATGATCGAACGAGCGGTTTTCCTGCATGAGGATGACGATGTGCTCGACGTCGCGAATGCTGCCCGTGCGATTGTTCGCCGGAATCGCGAGCGCGTTGCGGATGCCTTGCGGCAGCATCGTCAGGGCGGTGGCCGAACCGGCGCTCATCGCGGCGGCGCGGAGAAAGTCACGGCGGCTTCTCGAATTCATATTGTGGTTTCCTTCTTCGGTTGAGAAATGCGCGCGCGGTGCGCCCTCGCCGCCCGTCGTGCTGACGACGTTCGGACGGCGAGCGGCAAAGGCCGCGCGGCCGGTTACGTCATTCGGCGGTGTGAATCTCGGGTGGTGCGAGCGGCGCGTTCTGCGCCGTTTGTGCGTCTTGCGCGGTCTGAGCGGCGTCGGCGTTCAAGGCGTTGGCGTTGCCGGGCGCGTTGGCCCCGGCGTTCGCGGGTGCGTTGCCTTGGGTATCGATGGCGAACGGCTTCGCGGGCGAGCGCACGGTGTTCGCGGGCAAGGTCACGCCGGAGTCGGCGCTTTGGCTGCTATCGGCGAAACTGGCAGACGTGGCGCCCGGCGATGGCGCGCCGAACGCGGCGTGCGCGCTGCCTGGCGCGGTGGTTTGGGTATCGGCGAGTTCGCGCGCGGCATTCGCGGTGAGCGCGACGCGCGCGTCGCCGGGGCGATCGCCGCAGCCCGTGATCGCACAGGTGGCGAGGGCCGTGCAGGCGCACGCGAACAGCATGAGCGCGGCGCGCCAGTGCGCGCGGGCCTGTGGCTCCAAACGTTTGCGCAGCGGTTGGCGCGGCGCGAGGCGCGATAGCTCGTGCGCCGGCGCGGATTCGACCGTCATCGAAGTCTCCGTCCAGATAGGGGCAAGATAGAGGCACAACAACGGCTCGAGGAGGCGGCCCGAGCTGCGCTCGCCACGCCATGCAAAAGCACGGCGGCGGCTGAGCGACGGCCCAGCATAGCGAGGCCGCTTTTAAGTTTTGTGACGGCGAGAACGTTTTCGTGGCCGCCTTCGCGGCACTTCGCAGGATTTCGCAGCCCTTCGCGGCACGGCTTTCATCCACATTACATGTCGATCGCCGCCCGGCGCGCGCGAGGTGCCCTGCTACACTGGCGCGATCGCTTCGGGCGCCCGTGCGCGAGGCCCGGCCTGCCTGCCCTGGCGTACGGGCCGGCTGCGCGTCTCGCGCGCGCGGCGCGGCATCTCGCCCGGCTTGCCTCCGCTCAACCGTCTTTCCCGCATGTTCGACGCTTCCACCATCGACCGCGCGCTGGCCGCGAAACACATCGTCGCCGACGCCAGCCAGCGGCGCGCCATCGCCGCGCTCGACGCGCTGCTCAACGGCACCGGCCCGCAAGGCGTGCAAGGTGTGTATTGCCACGGGCTGCCGGGGCGCGGCAAGAGTCTCGTCGTCGACACCCTGTTCGCGCTCGCGCCGTGCACGAAGCGCCGCCTCCATTTCCACGCGTTCATGCGCGACGTGAACCGCCGCGTGGTGCAGGCGCCGCCCAGCGAAGACCGTCTCGGCGATGTCGCGCGCGCGTGGCTCGACGGCATCGAGCTGCTCTGCTTCGACGAATTCCACGTGCACGATATCGCCGACGCGTTCCTGATCGGCCGCTTCCTCGAAACGGCGCTGGCGCTCGGCACACGCATCGTGCTCACCTCGAACTACCGGCCGCAGGACTTGCTGCCCGACCCCGAGTTTCACGCGCGCTTCGAGCCGACCATCGCGCTGATCGAGCAGCACTTCGCCGTGATCGCCTTCGACGGCGCGCGCGACTACCGGCAGCACGGCGAACGCGCCGCCGAGCCACGTTTTTTCGCGCCGCTCGACGGCACGCGCGAGGCGCTCTGGGCGATCTATCGCGCGCACGAAACCCAGGCCGCCGTGCATCCGGCCACGGTGGAAGTGGCGGGACGCCTGCTGCCCGTGACGGCGGCGGGCAAGCACCTGCTCTGGGCCGATTTCGAGGCGTTGTGCGGCGCGCAGCGCTCGCATCTGGACTTTCTCGCGATCGCCGAGCGCTGGCAGGGCGTGATCGTCGACAGCCTCGACACGGCGCAGCTCGCGCGCCGCGACGTGCTGCAGCGTTTCGTGTGGCTCGTCGACATTCTTTACGAGCACCGGCGCGCGCTTTACATTGCCGCCGACAAACCAGTGCGCGCGGCGCTCGAAGGCCTGGAGGGCGCGCACGACGTCTCGCGCACCACCAGCCGTCTCGCGGAAATGCAGTCGCGCGACTACGCGCTGGCAACGGGGCACTGAACGCGATGCCGGCCGCGCCGTTGCTCGCCGCGATTTTGCGCAGCACCGCGCGGCGTTATCGGCTGCCGCCGCTCGACACGCCAACAGACGAGCAAGACGCGCACGACACGCGGCCCACCCGCAGCGCACCGCCCGCCACCGTACTGGCGATAGCGATCGAGCACGCGCGCCGCGCGCTCGCACGCAACGAGGCGCCGGGCCCGCATCTCGAACGAACCTGGGTTGCCGCGCTCGCGGCGCTGATTCGCGAAGCCCTGCGCGACGACACCGTGTTTCAGGCGATGCTGCTGCGTCATCGCGACGTGCGGGTGCGCGAATACGCGTCGCTTTCCGCGCATGCCGAGCAGGACCGCCGTTCGATCTACGCGAACGTGAACGCGATCGCGCATCCCGCGCGGCTGGCGCGCATCGCCGATACCGCGCAACGCGAGGCGCTCGCCCAGGTGCAGGCGAGCGCGTCAGCGATGGCGTGGCCCGCCTTGCACGCCGCCGCGCGCGCCCTGTTCGCGCTGCCCGACCTCGCGCACGAGAGCGAGTTGCAACGCGGCCTCGCGCGCCTCGTCGACAATCCCGCGCTGCCCCGCCTGCAACGCCTGAACACGCTCGCCACCCACGCGGCCGTGCAGCAGTACGAAGCACTCTGGGACCGCCAGGGACCGCGCCCCGGCAGCGCCGACGCCATGGCGCAAGGCTCCGCTTCGCAGCAGCGCGGCGCGGCCGTGGAGGCGCTGGCCGCGCAGGCGCTGAGCGCATTGGCGGCGCGGCTCGACGCGGCGGAAGGCGAGCGCGGGCGCTACCGCGTGGTCACGTCGATGCGCGTGCCGGCCGCGATTCCCGCCAGCGCCGAGCGCGCGAAAAGCGAATGGGACGCGGTGCTGCTACGGCGCGCCGATACGTCCGATACGTCCGATACGTCCGATACGCATCGTGCCGGCGAGGCCGCCGGCGTGTGGGACGTGTGCCTGCTCGTTGAGGCGAAAGCCTCCATCGACGCCGCGACGACCGATTTCCCGCGACTGCTGCGTGGCCTGCGCCTGCTCGCGCACGCCCGCGCGCACGAGACCTATGCGTTCGACACGCGGCAAGGCGCCGTGCGCCTGAACGGCGCCGCGCTCCACGCACTGTCCACCGGCGAGGCCGCCGTACGCGACACCGTGCTCTATTGCTCCGACGCGGCCGCCGTACGCGACACCGTGCTCTATTGCTCCGACGCGGCCGCCGAAACCGCGCCGCGCCTGCTCGGCGCAGCGAGCCGCATGCAGTTGCTCTCGGCGCCCGCGAGCCTCGCGTTCGCGAGCGCCATCGCCGAGGGCCGCACGCCCGACACCGCGCTGCTCCACGACGTGTGGCGCGACCTGCTCGCTTCGCCGCGCTGGGCCACGGTGCGCGATCAATATCCCATGCTCGACCGCGTGCGCGGCCTGATGGTCCATGCCGACGATCTCGCGGCCGCGGCCGCCGAGACCATGCCGGAAGCCTGAGGGAAGCCTGAGGAAGGCCGATCCGCGCCACTATTCTCGTAACGAGAATAATCAATTCTCGCCGCGGCGGATTCTATGCGGCGCCCGCGCTTCTTACACTGCGTACTCGAGTGACGGGGCCGTCCCGTCGCGTGAACCGAGGACACCATCATGAAGCTCTATCACTTCCCGCTTTCCGGCCATTCGCATCGCGCCCGGCTGTTCCTTTCGCTGCTCGGCATGCAGCACGAACTGGTCGAAGTCGACTTGCGCGCGGCCGAGCACAAGTCGCCCGAATTCCTCGAACTCAACGCGTTCGGCCAGGTGCCCGTGCTCGTGGACGGCGACACCGCCATTGCCGACTCGAACGCGATCCTCGTCTACCTCGCGCGCAAATCCGGCAACGCGAGCTGGCTGCCGCAAGCGCCCGAGCACGAAGCCGTCGTGCAGCGCTGGCTTTCCGTGGCCGCGGGCGAGATCGCGTACGGGCCCGCCGCCGCGCGCCTGATCAACGTGTTCGGCGCGAAGTTCAACGCGGAGGAAGTGATCGCCCGCGCGCACCGCGTGCTGAAACTGATCGACGACACGCTCGCGCAACACGACTTCGTCACGGCCGCGCATCCCACCATCGCCGATGTCGCGCTCTATAGCTATATCGCCCGCGCGCCCGAAGGCAACGTCGATCTCTCGTACTACCCGCAGGTCCAGGCATGGCTGCGCCGCATGGAAGCGCTGCCCGGTTTCGTCGAGTTCGTGAAGACGCCCGTGGGTCTCGCCGCCCACGCCTGATCTCGCCGCTCGCCGCCCGCCCCGCTCGCAAGGACATTATTATGGATGCCGAATCGATTCAAACCGGCTCGCCGTGGCATGCGGGCGAACTCGCGCTGCAAACGCAGGCGGGTGTGGTGGAAAAGATGAGCAGCGTCGGGCGGCGCGTGATACGCGACTATCTGCCCGAGCAGCACCGGGCGTTCTACGCGCAACTGCCCTTTATCGCCGTCGGCGCCGTGGCGCGGGATGGCGACGTGTGGGCCACCTTCGCGTGCGGGCGGCCGGGCTTCATCGCCTCCCCCAGCACGAAACATCTGCATCTGGCGGCGCGATTCGATCCGCACGATCCGGCCGCCAGCGGAATTGCCGAAGGCGCGGCCATCGGTCTGCTCGGCATCGAGTTGCACACGCGCCGCCGCAATCGCATGAACGGCACGATCCGCCATGCAACGCCGGACGGTTTGGATATCGAAGTGGGCCAGAGCTTCGGCAATTGCCCGCAATATATCCAGTTGCGCGATTTCGATTTCGCGCGCGAACCGCAGACGTTTTCCGCCATCGCGCCCGAGGCATCGAACGCGCTGGACGAACGCGCGCGCACGCTGATCGCACACGCCGACACGTTTTTCGTGGCCTCATATGCCGACGAAGCCGCGCGCCGCCAGGTGGACGTCTCGCATCGCGGCGGCAAGACCGGCTTCGTGCGCATCAACGCCGACGGCACACTCACGGTTCCCGAGTTCGCGGGCAATCTGTTCTTCGCCACGCTCGGCAACTTTCTGCTCAATCCGCGTGCGGGTCTCGCGTTCGTCGACTTCCGCACCGGCGACGTGCTGCAAATGACGGGCGACGCGCGCGTCGATCTGGAATCGGCGGAAATTGCCGCATTTCAGGGCGCGGAACGGTTGTGGCACTTCACGCCGCGCCGCGTGATCTGGCGCGCCGAGGCGCTGCCGCTGCGCTGGTCGTTCCAGACCGAAGGCTGGTCGCCGAACGCGCTCATGACGGGAAGCTGGGACGAAGCACAAAGCCGCCTCAAGGCCGCCGCATTGGCGAACGCGTGGCGGCCGTTCCGCATCGCCAGGATCGTCGACGAAAGCACGCAGATCCGCTCGTTCCATCTCGAACCCGCCGACGGCGCCGGTTTCATCGCGCACGCGGCCGGCCAGCACTTGCCGATACGCGTGACGCTGCCCGGCAACGACCAACCCGTGCTGCGCCACTACACGCTCTCGACCGCGCCATCGGACCGTTTCTATCGCATCAGCGTGAAGCGCGAGGGCGCGGTGTCGTCGTATCTGCACACATTGGCGGTGGGCGGCACGATCGAGGCGCGCGCCCCCGCCGGGCAATTCACGCTCGACGCGCTCGCGAAGCGCCCCGCCGTGCTGCTCGCCGCGGGCGTGGGCATCACGCCCATGCTCGCCATGCTGCGCCATATCGTGTACGAAGGCCTGCGCAAGCGCGCGGTGCGGCCCACGTGGTTGTTGCAGTCTGCCCGCACGTTGCGGGAGCGCGCTTTCGCCGACGAAATCGCGCAACTCCAGCAGGCGGCCAACGGCGCGGTTCGCGTGGTGCGGGTCTTGTCCGACACGAGCGCTGCCGCCGAATCTCAGGATTACGAATCAACCGGCCGTATCGACCTAGCCTTGTTGCGCAACACGCTACCCTTCGACGATTACGACTTCTATCTCTGCGGGCCGGCAGGGTTCATGCAATCGATTTACGACGGCCTGCGCGACCTCAACATCGCCGACGAACGCATTCATGCCGAAGCGTTCGGCCCTTCGGGACTCGAGCGCCGCCGCGACCCCGCCACCGCCAGCAGCCCACCGCCACGCGTGGCCGCGAGCGCACCGGTGCCCGTCGTCTTCACGAAAACGGCGAAGGAAGCGCGCTGGCACCCGCAAAGCGGCACGCTGCTCGAACTCGCGGAAGCGCGCGGCCTCACGCCCGAATTCGGCTGCCGCAGCGGGGGTTGCGGAAGTTGCCGCACGCGCATCGTGGCGGGCGCGGTGGCGTACCCCACGCCGCCGGCGTTCGCCGTGCCCGAGAACGAAGCGCTGATCTGCTGCGCCGTGCCCGCACAAGCCGAAGCGGGTGGCGAGGGTGGCGGGCGTTTGATGCTCGACCTGTAAGCGCGCGTGCCACGGCACGCCGAACGCCGATGCTACTATTCGACCCATGGACAGACTTCAGGCAATGACCACCTTCGTGACCGTCGTGGAAACGGAGGGTTTTGCATCGGCGGCGCGCAAGCTCGGCGTCTCGCCTTCGGTCATCACGCGGTTGATCACCGAACTGGAGGAACACCTGGGCGTGCGCCTTCTCACGCGAACCACGCGTGTCGTGCGCGTGACCGATGCGGGCGCAACTTTCTTCGAAGACTGCCGCCGCATTCTCGCCGACCTCGAAACCGCCGAGTCCTCGGCGGCCGGCGCGAACACCACGCCGCGCGGGCAGCTCACCGTCACCGCGCCCGCGCTGTTCGGCAAGCTGTACGTGATGCCCGTGGTGGCCGAATATCTCTCGCGCTATCCGTCCGTGAGCGCGAATTGCTGGTTTCTCGACCGCGTGGTCAATCTCGTGGACGAAGGCGCCGACGTGGCCGTCCGGATCGGCGAGTTGCCCGACTCCACCTTGCAGGCCGTCGCGGTGGGCAAGGTGCGCCGCGTGCTGTGCGCCTCGCCCGGCTACCTGCGCCGGCATGGCACGCCCACGCACCCGAAGGACCTGAACGGCCACGTCACCATTCAGGCCACGGCGCTCACGCATATTCCCGAATGGCGCTTTCGCGTCGACCGCAAGACCACGACCGTGCCCATCCAGCCGCGCCTCGTCACCACGACCAACGATTCGGCCATCGCCGCCGCGATGGAAGGCGTGGGCATCGCGCGCGTGGCGTCGTACCAGATTCCGCAGGAACTCAAGGACGGCACGCTCGAGATCGTGCTCGCCGACTACGAACTCCCGGCCTGGCCCGTGCACGTGATTCATCGCGAAGGACGGCACGTGAACCAGAAAGTGCGCGGCTTTCTCGACCTCGCCATCGAAAGACTGCGAGCGAGCGCCGCGATCTGGACCGTGGACTGAGGACGCGCAAGGTGCGGGCGTGACCTGAAGCGAGCGCTTCCTAACCCGCGCCTCCCCGTCCGGCTTTCGTAAAGCTATACTGGGCGCCATTTCGTCTGACAAGTCGTCGGAGCGCGTCCATGCGGCCCACCGTTTTCCCTTTTGCGATCGCCAAAGGCGACCGGAAACGTTTTCATGATCGCTCGCTCGATCATCAGCGGCCGCTGTCATTCGGCACGATGATGCTGTCCATCGGCGCGTATGTGCTGTTCGCCGTCGCCCGCGCGACGCTCGTGGCCGCGCCGTTTCCGCTGGCCGTGAGCGTCACCGCGCTCGTGAGTCTCGCCTTGCTCGTGATGGCCATTCCGCGCACGCACACCACGGCGCAATTCGGCCTCGTGGGCGTGTGTTACGTCGTCATCATGCAGATGGCGGCCAACGAACTCGTTGCGGGCACACTCAATCCGCTCGCGTGGATGCTGCCCGCCGTGGTGGCGATCATGGTCTGCGCCGCACCGTTGTGGCTCACGCCCGCGCATTTCATCACCGGCTCGATCTGCTATTACGCGGCCACGCTGCCGTTCTTTTTCGGCCTGCATGGCCAGCCCGAGAGTCAGGCGATCTTTCTCGTCTGGGTGGCCATTTCGTTCATGACCGCGTGCGTGTTTCATTTCGGCTTTTATCGCTTTCGCTATCGCCATTTCCAGCTCGAACAGCAACTCACTTCGCGCGCCGACACCGACCCGCTCACCGGCGTGAAGAATCGCCGCGCGTTTCTCGATGCCGCGACCGCGCGTGTCGAAGCGAGCCAGCGCGCGAAGCACGGCCTCATGCTGTTGCTCATCGACGTCGATCTCTTCAAGTCGATCAACGAGCAATTCGGTTACGGCGCGGGCGACAAGGCCTTGCAAAACGTGGCGAACGCGATCGTCGAAACGGCGCCCGTGCCTGCGCTCAGCGCGCGCATGGGCGGCGAGGAATTCGTCGTGCTCGTCGACGAGAACGCCTTGACGTCCCCCGCCGAATTCGCCGAAGCCATGCGCGCCGCGATCGCGCGCGTGCCGCGTCCTGACGGCTACGTGAGCGCCAGCATCGGCGCCGCGCGGCTCACGCCCGAGGACACCATCGCCTCGCTGCTCGAGCGCGCCGACGAAGCGCTGTTCCGCGCGCGCCAGGCCGGCCGCAACCAGGTGGCGTTCGAGCGCGGCCGCACGCTCGTGCCCGTCCGCAACACGGCATCCTCCGGCGCTGCGAGCACGCTGGCCTCGTTCGCGCCGCTCGCAGCGCCGCCGCACGATGCGTCACGAGAAGCCGCTACGCCCACGCGCTGGCGCAACGCCACGCTGGTCTCGCATTTCCAGCCGCTATGGAGCTTGCCGCGCGAAACGCTCGTGGGCGTGGAAGCGTTGCTGCGCGGCGAGGACGATGCCGGCAACCTGGTCGCGCCCGCCACGCTGTTCGCCGGACTCACGCTGGCCGAACTCGGCGAACTCGACGTGCTCTCGCACGCCTGCCATCTGCGCAACGCGAGCGGGCGACTGCCCGCGGGCGCACGGCTTTTCCTCAACATCCTGCCGTCCACCTTCGTGCGCGCGGGCTATGAGAACGAACTCGCGCGCATGGCGGACGAAGCCGGGCTCGACCCGCGCAACATCGTGCTGGAATTGCTCGAATCCGACGATGCGAGCCCGGACGCGCTTTCGCTCGCGGCCAACCGTTATCGCGATTGCGGCTTCCTGATCGCCGTCGACGACTTCGGCGCGCGCTATTCGAATCTCGACCGGCTGCTGCGCATTCAGCCCGACCTCGTGAAACTCGACGGCGAACTCATTCGCGCGCGCAACCGGCGCTCGGGCCGGCCGCTGCTGCGCGACCTCGTGATGCTGCTGCATCAGGCCGACATCGCCGTGGTCGTGGAAGGCGTGGAAACCACCGAGGAACTGGTGCTCACCGTCGAGTCGAAAGTGGACATCGTGCAAGGCTTTCTGCTCGGCCGGCCCACGGCTTCGCTCAGCCCGCCCGCGCTCGCGCCGGCGCGTATCGACCATGCGTTCGACGTGGTGGCCGAATCGCGCAGCGTGCGCATGTGCCGCTTCGACATGATGATGCAGCCGCTGCTGGACACGCTCGCGCAGGCGGCCGCGCATGTGCGGGCCGGCATGCCCTTCGCCGGCGCGCTCGAGGAGTTGCGCGCGGGCGCCTTGTGCGTGCGCGTGTTCGCGCTGGGGCCGCTGGGGCGCCCCGCGCTGTACGAGGCCCATGGCGCGGCCAACGCGTGCGTGAACGACGGCCGCTCGGTCAGCACGGGCACGCTCGACGGCCGCTGGGATCATCGCGCGTTCTTCTGGAAGGCCGCGCGCAAACAGGGCCGCGCGATCTACTCCGGCCCGATGCTTTCGCCGCTCACGCATTGCCTGTGCATCATCGCCTCGATCGCCATCGAGATGCACGGCGAACAGATCCTGCTCGCGGCCGAACTCGACTGGGCCTCGCCGGAATTGCCGTGGCCGGAAGCAGCTTGATTTGCGCCTGATCCTCGCTCGAACTGCGCGATCAGTCGAGCGGGAAGCCTTCCTTGAAGGTCGCGCGCAGATATTCGGCAAAGCGCTTCACGGCGCGCGGCACCTGCGCGCCGTACGGCCTCACCACGTGCAGTTGCGAGGCGAACGCGTCCACGGGGCGCCAGTCCGGCAGCAGCACCACCAGCTTGTTCGCGTGCAACGCAGCCTGCGCGCTGAAGTCGGGCAAGAGCGCAATGCCGAGATGTTCGAGCGCGGCGTCGCGCAACGCCTCGCTGTTGTTCGCCGAGAACGGGCCGTTGACCGTCACGCTCACGCGGGTTCTATCGGCTTTGCGCCCGGGTTTCTCGAACGACCACTGCGCCGCCCCGAGACTGCGCGGATAAAACAGGCAGTCGTGCTGCGCGAGGTCGTCGGGGCTTTGCGGCGTGCCGCGCTGTTTCAGGTACGTGCGCGTCGCGACGATCACCGAACGCGTCTCGCACAACTTCCAGGCCACGTGCGTTTCGGGCACCTGCGCGCTATGGCGGATCGCCAGATCGAAGCCTTCGCTCGCGATGGACGTGAGGCGGTCGGAGAGTTCGAGCTGCACGCGCACTTCGGGATTCGCCCGCGAGAATGCCGCAAGACGCGGCACCAGTTGCTGCCGCGCGAACGCCACCGGCGCGGTCACGCGCACCGTGCCGCGCGCGACGTCGGCCATTTCGCGCACGCTCGCAAAACTCTCGGCAATGCGGTCGAATTCCGCCCGGGTTTCCTCCACGAGACGCTGTCCCGCCTCCGTGAAGCGCACACTGCGCGTGGTGCGCTGCACCAGCGCGACACCCGCCACGCGCTCCAGTTCCGCGATGCGCTGGCTCATGGCGGCCTTGCTCACGCCGAGCCGCGCGGCGGCCGCCGTATAACTGCCCTGGGCGGCAAGCACGTTGAGCCAGTGCAGATGCGTCCAGAGTGCTTCGATTCGCTGCGTATCCACGGGTGATAGTCCTCGCTGAAATCGCGCTCGATACTAGCATCTTTCACCGCTAGAACCGGCGATTGTTCACATCGGCAAACAATCAATTCAGCGCCCATGGCTTTGCCAGCGCTCGCGCGCTTCGTACACTGCGAGTCACGACATTGCGCTCACGCGATTTTGCACACGAGGAGAAGAGGACATGCAGGCTTATACCGATTCGGCGGACGTGGTTCATTACATCGGCGGCAAGATCGCGCGCGGCGCGGGCGACCGCACGCAGGCCGTGTTCAACCCGGCCACGGGCGCCGTGGCGCGCCGGCTCGTGCTGGGCGAAGCGGCCGACGTGAATAGCGCCGTCGCCGCCGCGAAGGCCGCGTTCCCCGCATGGCGCGACACGCCGCCCATTCGCCGCGCGCGCGTCATGCTGCGCTTCCTCGAACTGATGAACCGCCACAAGGACGAACTCGCCGCCATCATCACGGCCGAGCACGGCAAGGTGTTCGCCGACGCGCAGGGCGAGGTCGCGCGCGGCATCGACGTGATCGAATTCGCCTGCGGCATTCCGCAGTTGCTCAAGGGCGATTACACCGAACAGGTTTCCACGGGCATGGACAACTGGACCGTGCGCCAGCCGCTGGGCGTGGTGGCGGGCATCACGCCGTTCAATTTCCCGTGCATGGTGCCGTGCTGGATGTTCCCGGTCGCGCTCGCGGCGGGTTGCACGTTCGTGCTCAAGCCGAGCGAGCGCGATCCGTCGGCCTCGCTGTTCATGGCGAAGCTGCTCACGGAAGCGGGCCTGCCCGACGGCGTGTTCAACGTCGTGCAGGGCGACAAGATCGTGGTGGACGCGCTGCTCGAACATCGCGACGTGAAGGCCGTGAGCTTCGTGGGCTCCACGCCCATCGCGAACTACATCTACGAAACCGGCGCGAAGCACGGCAAGCGCGTGCAGGCGCTGGGCGGCGCGAAGAACCACATGGTTGTGATGCCCGACGCCGACATCGAGCAAGCCGTGGATGCGCTGATCGGCGCGGGCTACGGTTCGGCGGGCGAGCGCTGCATGGCGATCTCGGTGGCCGTGCTGGTGGGCGACGTCGCCGACAAGATCGTGCCGCGCCTCGCCGAACGCGCCCGCGCGCTGATCGTGAAAAACGGCATGGAAGCCGACGCCGAAATGGGCCCGATCGTCACGCAGCAGGCGCTGGAGCGTATCGAGGGCTATATCGCCACGGGCGTGGCGGAAGGCGCGACGCTGGTGGTCGACGGGCGCGGCCTGAGCGTGCCCGGCCACGAGAACGGCTTCTTCACGGGCGGCACGCTGTTCGATCACGTCACGCCCGCAATGCGCATCTACAAGGAAGAGATCTTCGGACCGGTGCTCGCGTGCGTGCGGGCAAAGGACTTTGCCGAAGCCGTGCAACTCATCAACGATCACGAGTTCGGCAACGGCGTGGCGTGCTTCACGCGCGACGGCAACGTGGCGCGCGAGTTCGGCCGCCAGATCGAAGTGGGCATGGTGGGCATCAACGTGCCGATTCCGGTGCCGATGGCGTGGCACGGCTTCGGCGGCTGGAAGCGCAGCCTGTTCGGCGACATGCACGCGTACGGCGAGGAAGGCGTGCGCTTCTACACGAAGCAGAAGTCCATCATGCAGCGCTGGCCCGAGAGCACCGAGAAGGGCGCCGAGTTCACGATGCCGGTGGCGAAGTGATGCTCGCGCTCACGCGAGCAGGCTCTTGAGCTTGACGGCGGCGTCCGCCAGCACGGCGGGCGCCGCCGTCACCTCGCGCTCCACCAGCATGCGCGCCACGCGCATCTCTTTCGCGAGGGCATTCGCTGGACCGAAACCGCTCGCCGCAACCAGGCGCGGTACGTGGCCGTCATGGCCGGCGCGGCGCTCATCGGCGAAATCAAAGCGGATCTGCGTGTTGCCGTCGAGCGCTCGCACCACGGTCTGCCGCGCCAGCGCGGGCTCGCCCGCCACCTGCAGCTGATGGTCGTACTGGTCCGACCAGAACCACGGCAATTCTCGATATACCTCGCGCGCACCGAGCAGATTGTGCGCGGCCACGCGCGCCTGGGTTTCGGCGTTGTGCCACGTTTCCTGGCGCAGGCGATGCGCACCGAAGCGGCTCGGAAACACGGCCACGTCGCCGGCCGCGTAGATGCCGGGCGCGGACGTCTGCAAGGTTTCGTCGACAAGAATGCCGCGCTCCACCGCCAGCCCCGCCGCGCGCGCGATCTCGTCGGCGGGCTCGATGCCAATGCCGACCACCACCGTGTCGGCCTCGACCGAATCGGCGGACTCGCCACTGCCGTGCAAAACCGCGAGCGCGCCGTTCGCGTGCGCCTCGATCGCCTGCACGGCGGCTCCCAGCACGATGCGCACGCCGTTACGCGCGTGCAGCGCGTGGACCTGCGCGGCGAGTGCCTCGGGCACCGCGCGGCCCAGCAGGCGCGGGCCGCCTTCGATCACCGTCACTTCGCAACCGCGCGAACGCGCCGACGCCGCGACTTCGAGGCCGATGAAACCGCCGCCCACGACCGCGAGGCGCGCGCCCGGCGCGAGGCGTGGCGCGATGGCGGCCGCGTCGTCGAGCGTACGCAGATACAGCACGCGAGCGCTCGCCGCGGCCGAAACGGGCACGGCGAGCCGCCGGACGTGGCCACCCGTGGCGAGCAGCAGCGCTTCGTAGTCCAGGTGGGCGACGTGGGCCAGCATGCCGCCCGTGTCCAGCGTGAGCGTGCGCCGCGCGGGGTCGAGCGCGAGCACGCGGGCATGCAGGCGCTCGATATGGTCGTCGCGCCAGGCCTGCGGCGCGCGCAACGCGCATTGCTGCGCCGCGCGCTCGCCGGTGAGCAGGCCTTTCGAGAGCGGCGGCCGCTCGTACGGCCAGTGCGGCTCGGCGCCCACCAGCACGATGCGTCCTTGCCACCCGGCCTCGCGCAGCGCCTGCGCGGCGCGTCCGCCCACGTGTCCCGCGCCGACGATCGCCATCGCCCGTTGCGTCATGTTGCGCTCCTCATGGCCGAACATGGCTTCACGATAGGCCGCGCGCCCGAGGCGCTCAACGCGAATCGTGATGAAATTTCGTCAGCGCGCGGCAACGGCAGGCGATTTCCGTGACGTGCCGAATCGCTCAGGCGCCTGCCCGCCTGCGCCCATCCGCTAAAATCCCGCCTTTCTTTCGTTTTCGCTCATCCGCCGCTTCCCGATGCAAGCCCCCGATTCCCGCACCACCCAGCCCGCCGCCCTTCAAGATCACGACAGCGATCACAACAGCGAACCGGTCCACGACCTCGTCTACGGTCCCGACGACCGCCCCGCGCCCACGGTCGCCTTCGTGGCCGCGCTTCAGCATTTGCTGGCGATCCTCGTGCCGATCGTCACGCCCGGCCTGCTGATCTGCCAGGCGATCGGCGTGTCGAGCCGCGACACCACGCTGATCGTCTCCATGTCGCTCGTGATTTCCGGCATCGCGACCTTTTTGCAGTGCAAGCGCTTCGGCCCACTCGGCGCCGGTCTGCTGATCGTGCAGGGCACGAGCTTCAACTTCGTGGGGCCGCTCATCGCGGGCGGCAGTCTGATGGTGAAGCAAGGCACGCCGGTCGAAACGGTCATGGCGGCGATTTTCGGGGTGGTGATCGCCGGTTCGTTCGTGGAAATGGGCGTGTCGCGCATCCTGCCGTTCGTGAAACGGCTCATCACGCCGCTCGTGACGGGCATCGTCGTCCTGCTGATCGGGCTCACGCTCATCAAGGTCGGCCTGATCAGCATGGGCGGCGGCTACGGCGCCATCGCCAAGGGCAATTTCGCGAGCGTGCAGAACCTCACGCTGTCTTGCCTCGTGCTTGGCACGATCGTCGTGCTCAACCGCGTGCCCGTGGTGTGGGTGCGCAGCACGGCGCTGGTGATCGCGCTCGCGCTCGGCTATCTCGTCGCGGGCCTGATGGGGCGGCTCGATTTCACCGGCGCGCGCGAAGCCGCGTTGTTTCAGATTCCGACCCCGCTGCACTTTGGCATCGGTTTTTCGTGGGCGCTGTTCGTGCCGATGCTGATCATTTATCTCGTCACCTCGCTCGAAGCCATCGGCGACGTGACCGCGACCAGCAAGATCTCGAAGCAACCCGTGGAAGGTCCGCTGTGGATGCGGCGCATCAAGGGCGGCGTGCTCGTGAACGGCGCGAATTCACTGCTCGCAGGCGTGTTCAACACGTTTCCGAGTTCGGTGTTCGCGCAGAACAACGGCGTTATCCAGCTCACTGGCATTGCGAGCCGTCACGTAGGCCTCTGGATCGCGGCCATGCTCGTGGTGCTCGGTCTCTTTCCGCCCGTGGCGGGCGTACTGCAAGCGGTGCCCGAGCCCGTGCTCGGCGGCGCGGCCATGGTGATGTTCGGCGCGGTGGCGGCATCGGGCATCAATATCCTGGCGGGCACGCGGCTCGACCGCCGGGCGTTGCTCATCATCGCCGTTTCCCTGGCACTGGGTCTGGGTGTTTCGCAGGTGCCTGAAATTCTCGTGAGCCTGCCGCATGCGCTCAAGAACGTGCTCGAATCGGGCGTGGCAACCGGCGGCATTTGCGCGCTGCTGATGAACTGGTTCTTGCCCGAAAAGCGCTAAGAAGCAGGCGGACGATGGCGCGCGTCATGGCCTGATACACCATGGCGCGCGACCCGCTGAAGCGAGATGTCGATACACAATCAAACCGGCTGATCCGGCAACATCGTTTCGGATGCCGAATCAACCGGTAGTCAGACCACTCCGTCAGGCCACGCCAGGTGGCAAACTTACCTGGGCGAACGAGGCGCCCTCATCGCCCCTCATTGACCGTTGCTGCCGCCATTCATGGTGCCGTTGTTCATGGTGCCGTTCGGCGACATTGTCGAGTTGCCCCGCATCGACGAGCCCCGCGCGGGAGCCGGCGCCGCGCCCGTTCCCGTGCCCGCACCGCCGCCCATGGCCGCCGTGCCTGGCGAGCCGTAGCCGCTGTCCGCGCCGCCGTTCATGTTCTGCGCCGGTCGCGCGGTGTTCACGCCGCCCGCGCCGCCCGCCGTGCCGCCGCCCGCGCCCACGCCGTTGCTACCGCCCATCGCGCCGCCGCCCGCGCCGCCCGCGGACTGGGCAAACGTCATTGCGGAACACGTCGCCAGAGCGACCCCTGCCAGCACACGCTTCATCGATCCGTTCATGTCGATCTCCTTGAGTTCGGGTGGATGGAACTGCGGCGTGGCGCTGGTGCTTCGCCACGCCCCACGCCTCGTTCATCACGCAAGCGCCATACCGCGCCAGGGCATCGCTGAGCGCGGCTTCCAGGCGCCCAATGCCAAGGCACCCTTCGCGCCCCGACATCAGCCGATATTGCGTGCGATGCGCGGCATCCGTCTTGCGGGACGATGACCACGAAGTTGCCGTTCAACGTTGACACTCATTTAACGGAGGAAATCGCCATGGCCAACTCACTCCAACACTGCAAGGTCGCCATTCTTGCCGTCGATGGTTTCGAGGAATCCGAACTCACCGAGCCGCAGCGCGCGCTCACCGAAGCGGGCGCCAAAGTCGAGATCGTCTCGCAAAAGCGCGGCGAGATTCAGGGCTTCAAGCACGTCGACAAGGGCAGCAAAGTGAAGGTCGATCGCACGTTCAGCGACGCGAGCGCCGACGACTACGATGCCGTCGTGCTGCCCGGCGGGGTGGTGAACGGCGACGCGATTCGCGTGATTCCCGAAGCGCAGGCGTTCGTGCGCGCCGCCAACGACGCGCACAAGACGATCGCCGTGATCTGCCACGGCGGCTGGCTGCCGGTCTCGGCGGGCATCGTCAAGGGTCACACGATGACGAGCTGGCCCACGCTCCAGGACGACATTCGCAACGCGGGCGGCAAGTGGGTCGACAAGCAGATGGTTCACGACGGCAATCTCATCACGAGCCGCAAACCCGACGATCTCCCGGCGTTCAACGCGGAATTGATCTCGACGCTTTCGGCGGCGCGCGCCGCGTGATGCGCGAGGCCGTGATGCGCGAGGCGTGCGGGCCACGATGCGCGCACGCCGCATTTTGTTCGATCAGTCTCGATCAGGAGATCCATCATGCCGCTCAGCAAAGGAAAAACTCGCGAAGCGATCTCGAAGAACATCAAAACGGAAGTGAAGGCAGGCAAGTCGCAGAAGCAGGCCGTGGCGATCGCACTCAATCAGGCACGTAAATCAGGGGCGAAAATCCCGAAGAAAAGTCACAAGTAATTTGCCACTTAATTTGCCACCTTAATTTGCCAACCCGATTGCCGATAGAAAAAGCGCCGCCATCATCTGGCGGCGCTTTTTATCGCGTGATTTTCAACGCGGCGTCTGCGCCCGGCGCTCAGCCGTCTTCGCCTACCTCCACGGGATCGGGCAATTCGGGCAGCCCTTCGTTCGGGTCGGGGTGCGTTTCCCCCTCGCGATCCGGTTGCGCGCCGTCGTCGCCTTCGGCGGGTTTCTGTGCAGCCGTCATTGCCGTCAGATCGAAATGGGCGATGTCGAAATGCACGTCGCGTCGGAGCAAATCATAGTGGAGTGGCGTCATGTCGGTTCTCCTTTCGGTATCGTTCGCAAACACTCACTGCGCCTGCATGCCCGCCTCGGGTACGGGCCCTTGCACCATGCGGTAGTGGTCTTCGAGTCGATCTGCAAAGCGCAATCGACATACCGCCCGTTTCGCGCTGCGATCCGGCCAATCCGCATTAATATCGGGCACGAAGAATGCGCGCGTAGCCCCGATAAGGTTTGAAAACACCTGGCTTTTCCCCGCTTGCCTCGCCCCAAGGAGACTCTTCCATGTCACGCGCTCGCCCCGCCACCGCGCCGTCACGCGCGCCTTTGTCGCGGGAACGTTGGCGTTGGCTGCCGTGAAGTCTCGCGTGCCGCGCGCGTTACGCCCGTGCTGCTCGCCGGGGCGAGTGGCACGCGTTGCGGTGGGCATTTCCCTGGGCGCTTTCGCCGCCATCGGCCGCGCACAAGACCTGCGGGAGTCCGCGACTCCGCTCGCTTATTTCCTGCATAGCGCGGGTCCCGCCGCCGCTCCGGTGCGCGTGCTCGACTGGGCACTCGCGGCGTTGTGCGCGGGCGTCTGCGTGGTGATCGCGGGCTTGCTGGGGTTCGCGATGCGGCGCAAACGCAACGTTGCCGATCCCGCGGCAACCACCCGTGACGTCACCGCGAATCGCATCGTCCTCGTGGGAACGATCGTCTCTTCGCTGCTGCTGCTCGGTGCGCTCGTGGCCATGCTGCGCGTGCTCGCCGCCGTTGCCGAACCGCCCCGCGAGCCCGCGCTCACCATCCAGGTCACGGCCTACGACTGGTGGTGGAAAGTGACCTACATCGGCCCCTCGGGTCTGCCGTTCAACACCGCCAACGAGATCCACATTCCCACCGGCGAGCCCGTGCGGATCCTGCTGCAAAGCGCCGATGTGATTCACGCGTTCTGGGTGCCCGCGCTCGCGGGCAAGACCCAGGCGATTCCCGGCCAGGTGAATCGTCAGTGGCTGCAAGCCGACCGGCCCGGTATCTGGCGCGGCCAATGCACGCAGTTTTGCGGGCCGCAGCACGCGCATATGGCGATGGAAGTCATCGCGCAATCGCCCGACGACTTCGCGCATTGGCTCGACGCCCAGGCGCATCTCGTGACCGCGCCGGACAACGAAGCAGCGCAACGCGGCGAGCACGTGTTCGCCGTGCACTGCGCCGCGTGCCACGCGGTGCGCGGTTCGCTCTCGAGCGGCGCGCAGGCCCCCGATCTCACGCATCTCGCCTCGCGCCGCTGGCTGGGCGCGGGCACGCTCGTCAACACGCATGCGAACCGGCTCGACTGGGTCGCGCACGCACAACAGATCAAGCCGGAATCGCTGATGCCGAACATCGTGCTCACGCCCGATGAAACGCACGACCTGGGCGCATGGATGGACACCCTGCAATGAACGACCTTCCGACCACGCCTTCCGCCAACGGGCCCGCACGCGCCGCGCTGCCGCGCCGCCCGCGCGCCGGGCGGCTCTCGCGCGTGCCCGAAACCGCCACCGCGCCGCTCGACGCCGAAGCCGAGCGCCGCCTCGCCGCGATCTGGGCAACGCGCCCCGGCTGGCGCGGCTGGCTTTCCACGGTCGACCACAAGACCATCGGCCTGCGCTATCTCGTCACAGCGTTCGTGTTTCTCGTGCTCGGCGGCGTGGAGGCGCTCATCATGCGCGCGCAACTCGCGCGGCCGAACGAGACGCTGCTCACGCCGCAGCAATACGATCAGCTCTTCACGATGCACGGCGTGACGATGATCTTTCTCTACGCGTTGCCGGTGCTCAGCGGCTTTTCGAATTATCTGTGGCCGCTCGTGCTCGGCTCGCGCGACATGGCGTTTCCGCGCCTCAACGCGCTCTCGTACTGGCTCTTTCTGGGCGCGGGCATCCTGCTCTATGCGAGCTTTCCGCGCGGCCAGGGTCCGGACGCGGGCTGGTTCAACTACGTGCCGCTGTCCTCCGCGACCTACGACCCCGGCCCGAACATCGACATCTACGCGCTCGGCATGGTGCTGCTCGGCATCTCCACGACCGTGGGCGCGGCCAACTTCGTCGTCACGTTCCTGCGCATGCGGGCGAGCGGCATGTCGATCGCGCGTCTGCCGATCCTCGTGTGGGGCACGCTCACGGCGTCGTGCGCGAACCTGCTCGCGGTGCCTTCGGTGAGCCTCGCGTTCCTCATGCTCTGGCTCGACCGCAATGCGGGCGCGCACTTCTTCGACACGTCCGCTGACGGCCGCCCGCTGCTCTGGCAACATCTCTTCTGGATCTTCGCGCACCCGTGGGTCTACGTGGTCGTGCTGCCCGCCATGGGTATCGTCTCCGAGGCGCTGCCCGCGTTCTGCCGCCGCCCGATTGCCGCGTACGCCGCCGTCGCGCTCTCGACCGTGGCGACCATGCTGATCGGCTTCGAAGTGTGGCTTCATCACATGTTCGCCACGGGCTTGCCGCCGCTCGCGCTGGCTTTCTTCGGCGCGGCCAGCATGGTGATTTCAGTGCCGAGCGCGATTGCCGTGTTCGCGTGGATCGCCACGATCTGGACCGGCAAGCCCGTGTTCAAGACGCCCTTCCTCTACTTCGCGGGCTTCGTGCTGATGTTCACCGTGGGCGGCGTGTCGGGCGTGATGACGGCAGCCGTGCCGCTCGACTGGCAACTCACCGACACCTATTTCGTGGTCGCGCATCTGCACTACGTGCTGCTCGGCATCAACGTGTTTCCCGTGCTCGGCGGCATCGCGTACTGGTTCCCGAAATTCACGGGCCGCATGATGCACGAACGCTTCGGCAAGTGGACCTTCTGGGTGCTGTTCGCCGGCTTCAATCTCGGCTTCTTTCCGATGCATATCTCCGGGCTGCTCGGCATGCCGCGCCGCGTGTACACCTACCCGGCGCACATGGGCTGGGACACCGCGAATCTGCTCACGAGCGTGGGCGCGTTCGTGTTCGCCATCGGCATCGCGATGTTCATCGGCAACGCGCTTGTGAGCGCGAAGCGCGGCGCGCGCGCGGGCGCGAATCCGTGGCAAGCGGCGGGACTCGAATGGTCGACCTCGTCGCCGCCACCGCCGTACAACTTCGCGATCCTGCCGAGCGTGCGGTCGCGCGATCCGCTCTGGGCCGACGCCAACGACAACACGCCGCGCCCCGGTTATCTGCTGCATCGCGGCCGCGAAGCGCTCGGCGTCACGCCGCTCGGGGGCGAACCCGACGTGATCCTCAAGATGCCCGCGGACGCCTATTCGCCCTTCGTGCTGGGCGTGGCCGCAACCGTGGTGTTCGTCGGCGTGCTGCTGCATTCGGCCATGCTCACCGCGCTCGCCGCCATCGTCTGCGCGCTCGCATTGCTCGCGTGGATGTGGCCGCAGCGCGCGCTCGGCCAGCGCGAACCGTTCCCGGCGCACGCGCAGAGCGATGCCGCCGATGCCGCGGATTCCACCGATACCCGGCACGCTTCACGCCACAGCGAGCACGACACGCTCGCATTACCCGTGGGCAGCGCGGGCGAGCATGCGGGCGGTTGGTGGGGCGTGCTCACGCTCATCGTGACCGAAGCTGCCTTGTTCGGATACCTGATCTTTTCGTATCTCTATCTCGCCTCGCAAAGCGCGCAGCCCTGGCCGCCCGAAGGCCTGCCGAAGCTCGGCATCAGCGGCATCAATACGGCGCTGCTGCTCGCGAGCAGCGTGTTCGTCTGGCTCGCGGGATGGTTCGTGCGGCGCGCGCGCAAGTGGCCCGCGTTCACTGCGATGCTGGGTGGCATCGCGCTCGGTGTGGCTTTCGTGACGATCCAGTGGTTCGAGTGGCGCGCGCGGCCCTATGGTCTCGCTTCGAATCTTTATGGCTCGCTCTATTTCACCCTCACCGGTTTTCACCTCGCGCACGTGATCGCGGGCGTGCTCATGCTCGCCTGCCTCGCGTTCTGGATCGCGCGCGGTTATTTCGACGGGCGCCGCGACGCCGCGCTCACCATCGGCGGCCTGTATTGGCATTTCGTCGATGTCGTGTGGCTCTTCATCTTCGCCGTGCTTTATCTTTCCCCGTACGGAATGCGAGGCCGATGATGTCGCCGCCCGCTCACGTTCCCGCACCTGAACCGGAATCCGGCTCCCGATCCGCCGCGCCCACGCGCGCGCAGCGTGTCGCCGTGGGGTTCGCACTGCTGGGCGTGCCGCTGGTGTGGGCGGCTCACGTGCTGCTCTGCCAGTGGCTCGCAGCAACCACCTGCACGGGTGGCGTCGTGCAACGCAATGCGCAATCGTGGAGCGTTGTGCACGGGACGCTCGCGGTCTTCTCTGCGCTCGCGTTTGCGCTGTCCCTGGCGGGCGCGCTCGCCGCGCGGCGCGTGTTGCGTGAGGCCACGCGCTTCGCCGCGCCACAGCGCGAAACATTCCGCTTTCTCGCGTGGTGCGGCACGGCCGTCGCCATTGCGTTCACGGTCGCGCTCATGTTCACGATCTGCGTGCTGTTCGCGTTGCCGCTCGAACGGCTCTGCGGGGCACTGTCATGAAACGGCGCGCCCTCTCCGTGCTCTACGCCGCCACACTAACGTTGCTCGCGGCGTGCCAACACCACGACGACTTCGCGCAAACGAAGCCGCCGCCCGACGCCGCGCAAATCGCGCTCGGCGAAAAACTCGCCAAGGCCGGCGACTGCGCCTCGTGCCACGACTCTGCGCAGCACGAGCCGTTCGCGGGCGGCGTGGCCGTGAATTCGCCGTTCGGACCGATCTACGCGAGCAATATCACGCCCGATCCGCAGCACGGCATCGGCCGGTACACACCCGCCCAATTCGCGGCCGCCGTGCAGCGTGGCGTCGCCCCCGGCGACAAGCGGCTCTATCCCGCCATGCCTTATCCGTCGTTTGCGGCGCTGGACGGCAGTGAAGTCAACGCGCTCTATCAGTACTTCATGTACGGCGTGCAGCCCGTGCCGAACGCCGCGCCCGCGACGCGTTTGCCGTTCCCGTTCAACCAGCGCTGGGCGCTGTCGATCTGGCGATTCTTCTTTGCGCGGCATGGCCGCTACGAAGCCGATCCCGCGCGCTCCGCGCAATGGAATCGCGGCGCGTGGCTCGTGCAAGGGCTCGGACATTGCGGCGCCTGCCACACGCCGCGCGGCCCGGCCTACGACGAAATGGGCTACACGGAACGCAGCCCGCTCTATCTCACGGGCGGCGTGGTCGACCACTGGTACGCGCCCAATCTCACGGGCGATCCGGGCAGCGGACTCGGACGCTGGAGCGAGGACGAGATCGCCACGTTTCTGCGCGACGGCCACAACGACCGCGCCTACGCATTTGGGGCGATGGCGCCCGTGGTGAGCGCGAGCACGCAATTCATGAGCGACGACGACCTGCATGCCGTGGCCGTGTATCTGAAGTCGCTGCCGGCACGCGAACCCTATGGCGATTACGCCGATACCCCGGCCGCGCGCAACGCGACGATGGCCAGCCTGCGCCGCGGCATGCCCTCGCGGCCCGGCGCCGGCCTCTATCTCCAGTTCTGCTCGAAGTGTCATGGCGCCGACGGCTACGGCACGCAAAGCAAGGCGCCGCCGCTCGCGGGCAGTTCGCTCGCGCTTTCGCGGGACGCCACGAGCCTGCTGCGCCTGATCCTGGAAGGCAGCGCGAGCCCCGCGACGGCGGGCGGCGGCGAGCCGCGCAAGATGCCCGCATTCGGCGCATCGTTCACCGACGGCGAAGTCGCCCAACTCGCGAGTTTCGTGCGGGGCGCGTGGGGCAATCACGCGCCGCCCGTGGCCGCCGCCGACGTCACGCGCCTGCGCGCCGCGCTTCGTCGCTGATCGTTCCGGCGCAACGCCACGCGCAAACAACAATGGCGCGACAAACGTCCTGCTTGTCGCGCCATTCCCTGGCATCGCTAACTAATGACCCGCGTTACTGGCCCTTCGTGTCGCTGCTGGCGTCGGCGCCCGGCGTATTGGTCGTGTCGTTCATCGGCTTCTTGGCCTTCGACTTCGAGTGCATGCTGTGCGTCTTCGACTTATGCATGGTCGAACCCGTGCCCGATGCGGCCTGGTCGGGATACGCGTTGGCACCCGCGCCGCCCGCGCCTACCGTGCCGGTTCCGGTGCTGCTGCTACCGCCACCCGAGCCGCCGCCCGCACCTTGTGCGAGCGCGGCGCCAGAGGCCGCAAGCGTGAGCGTGGTAACTGCCGTAATCAGGTAGTGACGTGCTTTCATGACTGGTTTCCTCATCGTCGCGTTAAAAAAAGAACCGCGGGCGCAGCGCCCGCGCGGTCATTCCGTAACCCGCACGTCGCGTGCCTTGCATTCCTGCGCATGCCGCGCAGAACACCGCCTCGAACCTCGCGCGCGAGGCACGCGCGATGCGCGCCCACACGCCTTGAATCCCGCTTTCGAAGGAGCCAACATGACACCGGTACGCGAAATCATGTCGCGCGATATCGTGCGTATCGCGCCTGCCTCGACCATTGAAGACGCCGCGCGTTTGATGCGGCAATACGACGTCGGCGCGTTGCCTGTCTGTGACGGCAAGCGGGTGGTAGGCATGGTGACGGATCGCGATCTCGCGGTTCGCGCGCTCGCCCTGCAGCGCGCCCCGCACGACGCGATCGAGCAGATCGCGACCGAGAACGTTCAATGCTGCTTCGAAGACGAGGACCTCGACACCGTGCAGCGTCGCATGGCCGAGGCGCAGGTGCGCCGCGTGCCCGTGCTGAACCGGCAGCGCGAGATCGTGGGCACCGTGTCGATCGGCGACTTCGCGACGCGCTGCGCGGGGGCGCAACGCGCACACGTCATCAATACACTCGAAGATATTTCGCAGCGGCGCGTGGCAGGAGAGCCGAAGGAATAGCCGGGCACGAGTGCCGCATCATGGCACCGCGCGCGCCTGACGCAGCACGGCGAGCTTGCCGTGCAGATGCCCCTTCTTCAGTCGCTCGAAACCTTTGGCGGTTTCGTCGAAGGCGAAGCGTTCGACGACTTCGATCTTGACTACGCCCAGCTCCACGAGTTCGACGATCTGCGCCAGTTGACCGCCGTCGGGACGCGCGGTGTAGCGCGTGCCCCGCGCACCCCGCGCCGACGCTTCGGATTGCGAAGGTTCGTCGAGGGTGGACACGAGCGCGCCGCCCTGCTTCACGCGCGGCCAGGCGTGCGTCTGGGCTTCGCCGCCGAGCAGGTCGAACACGAGATCGACTTCGTCCCCGATATCCTCGATATCCTGCGACGTGTAGTCGATCACGTCCTTTGCCCCGAGCGCGAGCAACGCACTGTGCTCGTGCGCGGAGGCCGTTGCGACGACCTGCGCACCCGCATGGCGCGCGAACTGCACGGCGAAGCGCCCCACGCCGCCGCTGGCCCCGAGAATCAGCACACGCTGGCCGCCTTGCAGCTTGCCGTAGTCGAACAGACCTTGCCACGCCGTGAGCGCGGCAAGCGGCAACGCACCGGCGGCGTCGATCGCGCAGCTCGACGGAACGCCCGCCAGCGCGCTCGCGCTCGCCACCACGTATTCGGCGAGCGCGCCCTGGCCCTGGCCAATGAAGCCGCAGACGCGCGCCCCTTGGGGCCACGCCTGCGCATCGGCGCCGCGCTTCACAATCACGCCGGCCACGTCGCGCCCGAGCGTGAGCGGCAAGGTGTCCTGCTTGACGAGTGGAAAGTGCCCTTGCAGCGTTTTCAGATCGACGGGATTGAGTCCGGCGGCCTGCATCTCGATCAGCACTTCGTCGGCGCGCGGTTCGGGCACCGGAATGTCGAGCTGGCGCAGCGCGTCGAGTCCGCCAAAGCGCGTGGCGCGCCAGGCGAGCATGGTGTGAGGCAGCGAACTGGCGGTCATCGTGCGGCTCCTTTTCCTGGTGCAACGCGCGGCATCAAGCGGATTGAAAGCCGCGCCATACGGCGTGCGCCGCGCAATCGGCGAACCCGCGTGCAAGCGCGAGCCACGCAGGCATGCTAGACCATGGGCACATGCTTTGCTAACTCAACGCGCCGTCTCGCCCGCGAGACGCTTCCGGCCGATGCCTTGCATCGTCGCCTCGATTCACCGCCTTCCCCAGGAAGCCGCCTTCATTCGAGCGCCGCATGACCTCTCCTGATTTTGCCGCGGCGTCGACCACGGCCTTCGCCATCGACATGATCCGCCAGCCGGGAGCCGCACATGGCTGACGAGCGCGCCGCACCGAACGACATCGGCGCATTCTCGCGCCGGCATCGCGGCAAGCCGCGCAAAACCGACGCCGCCCGATCGTCGAAAGAGGACGACATGCCGAACGACGGCAAGAGCGGCGGAAAAAACGGCGAGGCGGCAGACCGCAAAAAACCCGGCAAAAAGCCGCTCATCATTCTCGGCCTGGTGGTGCTGGTGATCGCCATTGCCGCATTGATCTGGTGGCTCCTCACGCGCAATCAGATCAGCACCGACGACGCCTACACGGACGGCAACGCCATCACCATGGCGCCCAAGGTGTCCGGTTACGTCACGAAGCTCAACATCAACGACAACGTCTACGTGCACAAGGGCGACCTGCTGCTCGAGATCGATCCGCGCGACTACGCGGCGCAGGTTGATCAGGCGCGTGCGCAACTGGGTCTCGCGAAGGCGCAACTGCTCTCGGCGCAGGCGCAACTCGACATCGCGCGCGTGCAATATCCGGCGCAGTACGAGCAGGCGCGCGCGCAGATCGAGACCGCCAACGCCAACTACGCGAAGGCGCAAGCCGACTACGAGCGCCAGCACGCGGTCGACCCGCGCGCCACGACGCAGCAGAACGTGGATACGGCCACCGCGCAGCAACGCAGTTCGCACGCGGACGTCATGAGCGCGAAGGCGCAATTGAAAACGGCGAGCCTCGTGCCGCAGCAGATTCGCCAGGCCGTGGCGGCCGTGGAGGCGCGCCGCGAGCAGGTTGCGCAAGCCGAGGCGCAACTGGAAACGGCGCAGCTCAATCTGGCGTGGTGCGACCTGCGCTCGCCGTCCGACGGCTGGATCACGCGCCGCAACGTGCAGTTCGGCAGTTTCCTGCAGGCGGGCACCTCGCTCTTTTCCATCGTGACGCCGCAGGTGTGGATCACGGCGAACTTCAAGGAGTCGCAACTCGCGCGCATGCGTCCCGGCGACAAGGTCAAGATTACCGTGGACGCGTATCCGAATCTCGAGTTGCACGGTCATGTCGACAGCGTGCAGCTCGGCAGCGGTTCGCGCTTCTCCGCGTTCCCCGCCGAGAACGCCACCGGCAACTTCGTGAAGATCGTACAGCGCGTGCCGGTCAAGATCGTCGTGGACGACGGCTTGCCGAATAACCAGCCGTTGCCGTTGGGGATTTCGGTGGTGCCAACGGTGTACTTGCGGCATTGAGCGCGGCGCCCGGCGCGCTTCCATCTCGATACCCATCTCGATATTTCTGGACATTCGGCCGACTGGCGCGGCCGGATGACTCGAATTATTGTACTTACAAAAATTCGTGGTCTTCCCTATTTTTTGTAAGTACAATAATTCGCAATGCAGATCGAGTTCGACGCAAACAAGCGCGACTGGACTTTCGTCGAGCGGGGTCTGGAGTTTGGCCGGGCCGCGGAAGTCTTTCTGGGACCGCATCACACGCGCCCCGACGCTCGCAGGCACTACGGCGAGGACCGCTATCTCACGATCGGTCTGCTCGACCAACGCGTCGTCGTGGTGGTCTGGACCCAACGCGGCCACGCGCGCCGCATCATCAGCATGAGAAAAGCCAATGAACGTGAAATTGCGTACTTCGCCCGAAACAGCGGTTGATCCGGACGACGCCCCCGAACTCACGGAAGAATGGTTCGAGCAAGCCGACTTTTATATCGGCGACAAACTCATTCGTCGCGGGCGCCCGGCCGGCAGCAACAAAACGCCCACCACCATCCGCCTCGACGACGACATTCTCGAAGCCTTCAAGGCCACCGGGCCGCGCTGGCAGTCGCGCCTGAACGCCGCCGTACGCGACTGGCTCAAAACCCACTCGCCGGACGAAGTCACGATCTGAGCCCCGGCCGGCCGCACCTCGCCGGCCACACCTCGCCGGCCGCCCGTCAAGGCGCTTTGCAAGGAACAACTTTTGCTGTCCTTCGCGCGACCTGAACCGCCGTTCCCACGGCGCACGGGAACCGGAGGACACGTGCCTGGCTCATCCCGACAAGCGAACTGGCGTCCCGCGGGCAACCCGTGGCTGATCGCCATTTCGGTCACGCTCGCGGCGTTCATGGAGGTGCTCGACACCACCATCGTCAACGTCGCGCTGCCGCACATCGCAGGCACGATGTCGGCGAGCTACGACGAGGCCACGTGGGTGCTCACCTCGTACCTCGTCGCCAACGGCATCGTGCTGCCCATTTCAGCGTTCTTCGCGCGCGTGCTCGGCCGCAAGCGCTACTTCATGGTGTGCATCGTCGCGTTCACCATTTGCTCGTTCCTGTGCGGCGTGGCCACGAGTCTCGGCCAGCTCGTGATCTTCCGCGTGCTGCAAGGCTTCTTCGGCGGCGGCCTGCAACCGAATCAGCAGTCGATCATTCTCGACACCTTCGAGCCCAGCCAGCGCGGCCGCGCGTTCTCGATTTCGGCCATCGCGATCGTCGTCGCGCCCGTGCTCGGGCCCACGCTCGGCGGCTGGATCACCGATAACTTCACGTGGCGCTGGGTGTTCCTGCTCAACGTGCCGGTGGGCATTCTCACGACGCTCGCCGTCATGCAACTCGTGGAAGATCCGCCGTGGGTCAAGAAGGAAACGGCGCAGGGCCTGAACTGGCGCACGGTGGACTTCCCCGGCATCGCGCTGATCGCGGTCGGGCTCGGCTGCCTCCAGGTCATGCTCGATCGCGGCGAGGACGACGACTGGTTCCACTCGCCGTTCATCGTCACGTTCACGGTGCTTTCCGTGCTCGGGCTGGTGGGCGCGACCTTCCGGCTGCTTTACGCGAAGCATCCCGTGGTGGATTTGCGATGTCTGCGCGACCGCAATTTCGCGCTCGGTTGCCTGATGATCTTCGCGTTCGCCACCGTGCTCTATGGCAGCTCGGTGATCGTGCCGCAGCTCGCCCAGCAGCAACTCGGCTACACGGCCACGCTCGCGGGTCTCGTGCTCTCGCCCGGCGCGCTGCTCATCACGATGGAGATTCCCGTCATCAGCAAGCTGATGCCGCATATTCAAACGCGGCTGCTCATCATGACGGGCTTCATCCTGCTGACGGCCGCGCTCATCTACGCGCGCACGCTCGTGCCCGATGTCGATTACGACACGCTGGTGAAGATGCGCGCCGCGCAGTCGATCGCCATCGGCTTTCTGTTCGTGCCCGTCACCACGCTCGCCTATCTCACCGTGCCAAGCGCGCTCAACAACGACGCCTCGGCGCTCTTCACGATGTTCCGCAACGTCGCGGGCTCGATCGGCATCTCGGTGTCCACGGCGCTGATCCGCGAACGCTCGCAGGCGTGGATGGCGCATCTCTCGGGGCACATGTCGCCGCTCTCGCAGAACTATCAGGACACGCTCATGCGCGACGCGCAAACCGTCATGGCAAGCACCGGGCAGCCGCTCGCGCAGGCCCTTCAGACCGCCAACGGGCATCTCTACGAAACCTTCGTGTCGCAGGCGACGATCCTCGCCTATATCGACGTGTTCGGCATTCTCGCCGTGTATTGCGCGATCTTCGTGCCGGTCGCGCTGTTCTTCTCGCCGGTGAAGGCCGCGGGTCAGGGAGGCCATTGAGATGCGCCTGCGCTCATCCACGCTGGTAATCCGCCTGCTGCCCTGCGCGCTCGCGGCGGCGCTCAGCGCCTGCACCGTGGGCCCCAATTTCAAACCGCCCGACGCGCAAGCGCCCACCGACTGGAACGCCACGCACGCCGGCAATCCCGCCAATGCGCCGGGCGAGAAAGTGGCGGCGTCCACGCCCACGGTGCAATCCGATCCCGATCCGCGCTGGTGGCAAGGCTTTCACGACACCACGCTCGACTCGCTCATCGACCGCGCGCTGCGCGGCAATCCCGACCTGCGTATTGCCGTTGTGCGCATTGCCGAGGCCCGCGCGCAAACGCAGCAGGCCGCCGCGCAGGGCCTGCCGAACGTGCGCGCGAGCGCGAGCTACGAGCGCGAGCAACTGGGCGCGAAAGGTCTGCTCGAATCGCAAGGCGTCTACGACAAGGTCGATGCGCTCGGTGCGCCCGGTTCGCCGGTCAACCAGTTCGCGCCCGGCGAAGGGCCGGCGCTCGAAAGCGGCGTGCGCAACGCGCTCAATCAGCTCACGACGCCCGTGAATCTCTGGCAAGTGGGCTTCGACGCCTCGTGGGAAATCGACCTGTTCGGCCGCGTGCGCCGCTCCGTCGAAGCCGCGAACGCGCAAACCGACGCCGCCATCGAATCGCAGCACGACGCGCAGGTCTCGCTCGAAGCCGAGGTGGCCGAGACCTATCTGCAATTGCGCGGCGCGCAGATGTTACGCGCCACCGCCGTCGACATGATCCGCCAGCAGCGCGAGACCGTCGACCTCGCGCGCAACGCCGCGAAGCACGGCCTGGAAAGCCAGCTCGACGTGGAGCGTTCGCAGGCCGAGCGCGCGCAAACCGAAGCGCTGCTGCCGCAATACGATCAGCAAATCGCGCAGTCGCTCAACGCGCTCGCCGTGCTGGTGGGCGAAGCGCCGGGCGCGCTCGACGCCGATCTCACGCCGCCGGGCACGCTGCCCGCCACGCCGCCTTCGGTGCCCGTGGGTTTGCCGGCCACGCTGGCGCGCCGCCGCCCCGACATCCGCCGCGCCGAAGCCTCGCTGCATGCGGCCACGGCCAACGTGGGCGTGGCGGTCGCGCAGTTCTATCCCGACATCTCGCTCACCGGCGAGGTGGGCACGCGCGCGACCACGCCGCACGATCTCGCGCATTGGTCCAACTTGTTCTGGTCGTGGGGGCCGAGCGTTTCGCTGCCAATCTTCCAGGGCGGCGCGCTGGTGTCGAACCTGAAACTCTCGAAGCTGCAGCAGCAGGAAGCCGCGCTCGACTATCGCAAAACCGTGCTCGGCGCATTGCGCGACGTGAACAATGCGCTCACGGTGTATCAAACCGATCAGTCCAAGCTCGTCTCGCTCGACGAAAGCGTGGCCGCCCAGCGCCGCGCGTTCGCGCTCGCGCGCGACAGCTATCGCAAAGGCATCGTGACCTTCATCAACGTGCTGGACGCCGAGCGTCAACTGAGCAGCGCGCAGCAGAACGCGCAGCAAGGCGAGTTGCAGGTGTGTACCGACCTCGTCTCGCTCTACAAGGCGCTGGGCGGCGGCTGGAGCGACGCCGCCGCGCCGGTCGCGTCAGCGCCCGCACCGGCTTCATCGCCCTGAAAAAACGCATCAATGCAACGACTTCGCCGCCGCCCGGCGGCGACGCTTGCGCTCGCGTTTGAGGGCGGCGAGCGCGGTCTCGGCGCTGGCCGAGTCGGCGAACACTTCGGGATGCGCGGCGAGCAACTGCTCGGTCGCCACCGCGTCGTTGAGCTTGCCGAAGCGCTTTTGCAGCTTCTTCAGCGACTCGAGCCGGTCGATATCGCGCGCTTTTAGCTCGGGCCCGAAAAACTCCAGCAGATAGCGCAGTTTCTTCGCGCCCTTGCGCACCTCGTGCCACGCTGCGTAGTCGCCGCGTTTGGCCTTTTCAGCGCGCCGCCTGCGCTGCTTGAGCGCGCGCCGCGCGTCGTCCACACGCTCGCGCGCGAGCCGCTTCACCGGCGTGCGTTGCGAGGACGTGTTCAACGCGCGATTGGTCGCGTGCAGCATCTCGCGCAACGCGTGCTTGAGATCGGCGGCCGAGAGCGTGACCGCCGCGCGAGCGCGCGCCTCGCGCCGCGCGGCCTCGAGACGTTCGCCCGCGAGCGACTCGCCGGCTTCGTCTTGCGCGCCCAGCAGCTTGACCGCGATATCCCAGTCGCGCGCCTCGCCCGCCGCCGCGGCGGCGCGCTTGAGAAACGCGCGCTCGCGCTCGGCCGCGTCGCGCCCGAGTAGCGGCCGCCACGCCCACAACAGCGTGCGCAACCGCCGCAACGCGATGCGCAGCTTGTGGAAGTCGTCCGCGTTCGGATCGACGAGCGCCGCACGTGTCAACGCTTCGTCGACGAGCGGCCTCGCGTAATGCGCGAACTGCGACTGCGCACTCTCGGCCGGATCGGTGGATTTCGTCATGGCTCGCTCCTTGCGCGACTCGGGTTGAGGAAGATGCCGCGTTCAGGCCGGCACGCTTTCGGCCTGCGCCGCGCGCGACCACACGCGATGCTGGCCCGCCGTATCGACGAACTCCTTCAACACGCGCGCCAGCTCCTTCGCGTCGCCGGTCGCCACGCCATCGGCCTGGTCGGGCAAATGCGCGGCCTGCAGCACGAGCCGGCCCGTGTCCACCGCGCCCAGCGCCTTCAGATGCTTGAACGCTTCGAGCACGAAGTGGCGCGCGTCGCCGGACTGCGAAAGCACCTGCGCGGCCGCCTCGCCGCCCGGCACGAACACGGCGTCGAACATGACCGAGGGCATGCCCGCGATGGTGGCGTCGGGCGTGATGTCGCCAATGGCCGCGAGCGTGGGCGCGATCACGAGCGCCGTGGCGCCTTCCTTCGCGAACGCGTCGCGCAATTGCTTGAGCATGGCGGCGTCCGCGCCCGGCGCCGTGAGCAGCGCGATCTTGCGCGTCTTGATACCGGGCTTCACGCGATTCATCAGGCTCAGCGCGGGCGAATCCGCCGTCTTCGGCTTGCCGGGCTTGCTGCCCGCCTTGGGCTTGGGCAGACCGAGCGCCTCGGCCACGCTCGCGGCGAGGTCGGCGTCGATGTTGGCGAGAATCTCGTTCACCTCGCGCTCGCGAATCTCGGGCCTCGTGACCTTGCCGAGTTCGAACGCATAGGAAGCCTTGATGTGATCCTTCTCCGGCTCCGACATGCTGTTGTAGAACATCGTGGCCTGCGAGAAGTGATCGGCGAACGAGTCGCTGCGCACGCGAATCTTCGTGCCTTCCATCTTCTCCTGGTAGCTCTCGAAACCGCCATCGGCCGGATCGGTTTCCTTGGGCCAGCCGCCGCCCACCGAGTTCGGCTCGTACGACGCCTGTCCCACGTTGAGGGTTTGCCGGTGCATGGCGTCGCGCTGGTTGTTCTGGAACGGACACACCGGGCGATTGATCGGCAACTCGTGGAAGTTCGGGCCGCCGAGACGGCTGATCTGCGTATCCGTGTACGAGAACAAACGGCCTTGCAGCAAGGGATCGTTCGAGAAGTCGATGCCCGGCACGATATGGCCAGGATGGAACGCGACCTGTTCGGTCTCGGCGAAAAAGTTGTCGGGATTGCGATTGAGCGTCATCTTGCCGATGATCTGCACCGGCACGAGTTCCTCGGGAATCAGCTTGGTCGGATCGAGCAGGTCGAAGTCGAAGCTATGTTCGTCGCTTTCCTCGATCACCTGCACGCCCAGTTCCCATTCGGGGAAATTGCCGCTCTCGATCGCTTCCCACAGATCGCGCCGGTGAAAGTCCGGGTCCTTGCCCGAGATTTTCTGCGCCTCGTCCCACACGAGCGAATACGAGCCGAGCACGGGCCGCCAGTGCCATTTGATGAAGCGCGCCTTGCCCTGCGCGTTGACGAATCGAAACGTATGGACGCCGAAGCCTTCCATGGTGCGCAGGCTGCGCGGAATCGCGCGATCGGACATGGCCCACACGACCATGTGCGCGCTTTCCGGCACGAGCGAAACGAAGTCCCAGAACGTGTCGTGGGCGGTCGCGCCGGTGGGCATTTCGTCGGGCGCCTCGGGCTTCACCGCGTGCACGAAGTCAGGAAACTTGATCGCGTCCTGAATGAAGAACACGGGCATGTTGTTGCCGACCAGATCGAAATTGCCTTCCTCGGTGTAGAACTTCACGGCGAAGCCGCGCACGTCGCGCACCGTATCGGCGGAACCGCGCGGGCCTTGCACCGTGGAAAACCGCACGTACACCGGCGTTTCCTTCGCGGGGTCCTGCAGAAAGCCGGCGCGCGTCAGTTCGGACTGCGATTCGTAGACCTTGAACACGCCATGCGCGGCCGACCCGCGCGCGTGCACGATCCGTTCGGGAATGCGCTCGTGATCGAAATGCGTGATTTTTTCACGCATGATGAAATCTTCGAGCAGCGACGGGCCGCGTGGGCCCGCGCGCAAACTGTTCTGGTTGTCGGCGATCTTCACGCCTTGATTGGTACGCAACGCTTCGCCGTCGGCGCGTGCGCGAAACGGTTCGAGGCTCTGCGATTTGGCGTCGGATGAAGACGGCTTGCCCGGCGAGCGGTGACTCTTCGACATGGGGAACTCCTTGGAATCGGTCGCGCATGCGGCCTTGGGTGAGTGACCGTCCTCCGCAAACGTTGTGCCGTTTGTCGTGCTGTTTGTTATGTCGATATGAACGCGCCCGCACTCGATCAGCGAATTGAAAGGCGGCACGGCGATTGCGCTCCCATGCGGATAACCACACTGGGGAGCCGCACATGGCTGGCTGGATCAAGGCGATGGACGCCGCCGCGCTACCCGCGCACGGCATGAAGCGCGTCGAGCCGAATGGCGTGCCGATCCTGCTCGTGCATAGCGGAGAACGTTTGCGCGCGTTCGGCGCGGATTGCCCGCACGCGGGCGCGCCGCTCGACGAAGGCGCGCTCTGCAACGGCCGCATCGTGTGTCCGTGGCATAAGGCGACCTTCGAGATCGAAGACGGCGCGCTGGTCGAACCGCCCGCGCTCGAAGGCCTCGCTTCGTACGCGGTGCGCGTAGACGGCGATCAGGTCCTCGTGAATCTCGACAACGCGCAACGGCCCGCGGCGGAGCGCAAGCCTGCCGCGAACCGCGCAGCTTCGAACGCAACACCGCCGCGCAGGTTTGCGATCGTCGGCGGCGGCGCGGCGGGCGCGGCCGTGGCGGCCACGCTGCTGGAAGGCGACGCGAACTGCGAAGTCACGCTGTACGCCGCCGAACCCGAAGCGCCCTACGACCGCACCTGCCTCAGCAAATTCGTGCCCGCAGGCGAAATGCAGCCCGGCGAGGTTCCGCCGATCCTGCCCGACGCCATCGCACGTGACGCGCGTCTTCACATCGAACATGCCGGCGTCGAGCAGGTCGATGCGCGCGCCAAACGCATCAGCTCGCGCGACGGCCGCGCGGCCACTTACGACGCCGTGGCGCTCGCAAGCGGTTCCGTCGCGCAACGTCCCGACGTGCCCGGCGCGGAACTCGGCAACATTTTCACGCTGCGCAACGTGCACGACGCGGGCGCGATCCTGCACGCGCTCGCACCCGGCGAACACGCCGTGATTCTCGGTGACAGCTTCATCGGCCTCGAAACCGCTTCGGCTTTGCGCAAGCGCGGCGTGGATGTCACCGTCGTCGCGCCGAGCGGCCTGCCGCTGCAAAAGCCGCTCGGCGCGCGTGTAGGCGCGCGGTTTCGCGAATGGCACGAAGCGCACGGCGTGGTGTTCCGGCGCGCGAAGGCCGTAGGCTTTATCGGCGAAAACGACGTGGACACGATCGAACTCGACGACGGCTGGACCACGCGCGCGAAGGCCGTGATCGTCGGCATGGGCGTGCAGCCGGCCACGGGTTTCGTCGGCGGCATCGTGCTGGACGACGACGGCGGCTTGAGCGTCGACAACACGATGCGAGCGTGCCCCGACGTCTACGCCGTGGGCGACATCGCCCGCTTTCCGTGGGGCGGCAAAACGCTGCGCATCGAGCATTGGCGCGTGGCGCAGCAACAGGCGCGCGTGGCCGCGCTGAACATGCTCGGCCGCGAGACGCGCTACGAAGGCGTGCCGTACTTCTGGACGCAGCATTACGACCAGCGCGTCGATTACCTCGGCCACGCCGCAGACTGGGACGATCTCGTGATGCAAGGCAAGCCCGGCGACGCGCGCTTCGGCGTGCTTTACGTGCGCAGCGGCCGCGTGCTGGCCGTGCTCGCCTGCGGCTACGAACGCGAGACGGCCGAACTGAGTGAGCGCATGCGCGAACGGCTTTCCGTCGATACCGCGCGCGACATCCTGGGGTTCCAATGACGCGCGATCTCCACCTCGTCTCCACGCGATCCGTTGCGGCGGTCATGCCGGAAAACGGTGCCGTCGATTGCGCCGCGCTGCTCGACGGGCTCGCGCTGCCGCTCGACGCCGCGAGCTTGCCCGACGCCACGCGCCAGGTGATTGCCGCATGTCCTTCGCTGCCGCAGCCCGGCGGCGGTCATACGCTCGCGCGCTGGCAATTTCTCGCGGGTCTCGCGGGCCGCGATCTCTCGCTCGTGAAGATCTACGAAGCGCACGCCGACGCGCTCGCGATCCTCGCCGAAATCGGCGCGCCGCGAACCTGCGCGGCGGGTGCCGACAGCGCCACGCCGCCGATCTGGGCCGTGTGGGCCGCGCGGGCGCCGCACGACGACTTGCGCTTCACGCACACGCGTGGGTCGAACGACGAAACGCGCGTGCTGCTCTCGGGCACCAAGCCGTGGTGCTCGGGCGCGGCGTTCGTCACGCATGCGCTCGTGACTTGCATCGACGACGAAGGCCGCGACTGGCTGGCCGCGCTGCCGCTCGATCAGCCGGGCGTGACCGTGACCGGGCGCGGCTGGGAAGCGGTGGGCATGGCGGCCACGCGCAGCGTGGAAGTCGAGGTGCGCAACGCGCACGCCACGCTGATTGGCGCGAGCGGCGCGTATTTGCGGCGCGCGGGCTTCTGGCAAGGCGGCGCGGGTATCGGCGCGTGCTGGTACGGGGCGGCCGCCGCGCTCGCCGTGCACCTGCGCCATGCGGCGCAACGGCGCGACGATCCGCATCTGCATGCACACCTGGGCGCCGCCGACACGGCGCTCGTGGCCGCACGCGCCGTGTTGCGCGAAGCCGCGCAGCACCTCGACGCCCACCCGCAAGACGACGCCATGACGCTCGCACTGCGTGTACGCGCGGCTGTGGAAAGCGCCGTGGAAACGGTGCTCACGGCCTGCGCGCGCGGCCTGGGCGCGGGACCGTACTGCCGCGACGCGTGGTTCGCGCGCATGGCCGCCGACCTGCCGGTGTTCGTGCGGCAAAGCCACGCCGAACGCGATCTCGCGGCGCTCGCGAAAGCGGTGGCGGAGCGCGGCGAAGACTGGGCGCTCTGATGCGCTAAAGCACGCATCCCGCCTCGAACCGGTATTGCCTCAACACGACATCGACATCGACACACCTACTACGACATCAATGACCGCACACGCCATGGAACAACCCACGTCGCTCGCCGAGTATTTCGACGGCCAGTTCGCCGAAGATCCCGACCCATGGCGCTATCGCACGAGCTGGTACGAAGCGCGCAAGCGCGCGATGCTGCTCGCCTCGCTGCCGCGCGTGCGTTACCGGCGCGCGTTCGAACCGGGTTGCGCCACCGGCGAACTGTCGGCGGCGCTCGCCACGCGCAGCGACGCGCTGTTGAGCGCCGACTTCGCGCCGCGCGCCGTGCACACCGCGCGCATGCGCCTCGCGCCGTTCGCGCAGGTGCAGATCGAGTGCCTCGCCATGCCCAACGATTGGCCCTCGGGCCGCTTCGACCTGATCGTCGTGAGCGAGATTGCGTACTACCTCGGCGCGGAGGGTTGCGCCGCGCTGGCTTCGCTCGCCACGGATTCGCTCGATGCGGACGGCACGCTCGTCTGCTGTCACTGGCGCCACGGCGGCGAGGCGTGGATGCTCGACGCCACCGACGTGCACGAGACCTTTGCGCTCGCCGCGAAGCGCGCGTCGCTGCATCAGGTCACGCGAGTGGAAGACGCCGACTTTCTGCTCGACGTGTGGAGCGCCGATCCGTTGAGCGTGGCGCGCCGCGAACGCGCAAGATGAGCGGGTGTGTCGCGTACGCATCAAGCGGGTCGATCGCGCAATCTGCGTGCGGATGTTTCGCGTTGTCCGCGTGAGGCGCTGTCGCGTATGACGCTTTTGGTGAACGCATAACGCGCGGTTGGATCGATCGCGTAACGCATCGCTCGCGTATCCCGCCCGCGCGCGTTATCCGCTCGCGAAGCGCGTGGCTTTCGCGAAGCGCGTGGCTTAGATCCGCTCCACGCGCCAGAACCGCTCGGGCTTGGCGAGATCGGCGGGCACGCGCTCGCCGAACGCGCGCAACTGGCTGTCGTAGGCCACGATCCCGCGCCGCTTGATGTCGAGCGCGCGCGCGCTCAGCCGTTCGGGGCACCACGTCGCGTCGAGTGCGGTGAGGCGCAACCCGGCTTTATCGAGTTCCGCGAGACGCTTTTCGACCACGCCGCGCGCCGCGCGATGGATCGCGTCTTCGTAGACGATGCACGACGCCACGCGACCCGCGCGCAACAGCGTGGTCCAGGCTTCGCCCACGCGGACATGGTCGGGGTGATGCACCCCGAGCGGCACCACGAGCGTGGTGTCGTCGGCATGCTTGCTGCGCTTTTGCGCGAGCAGCGCGTCGTAGAGTGCGTCCGCGAGCGTGGGCGTCTCGGGCAGCGGGCCGTACTGGCCGTCGAGAAAACCGAGGCGCACTGGTTTGGCGCTGCACACGTCGAGCGCGCGGTCGTCTTCCCGGTAGCGTCCGCGCATCGCGAGCGTGGAGTCGGCGAACCCGGCGGCGCGATCCCATTCGGTATCCTGACGATTGGGCGGCGTGCCCGCGAACACGGTGCAGACGCGCGCGCCCGGGCGTGCGGCTAGCAACGCGGCGCAACCGAACACGGCGTCGTCGAGATGCGGCGAGACCACGAACAGCGTGCGCGCGGCGTCGAGTTTGCGGGTGGGCGAAAGCGTGTCAGGATCGATATACATGGCGCGATTTCCGTCGATGTGTTGTGTCGATGCGGTGGGCAACAATGAGCCATACGTGCCGCAAACGCCGTTCCGTGCCGATCAAGGCGCCGTCACGGCGGGGGCTTCGCCGTCGCGTTCCTCGCGTCTTGCCCGCACCGCACGCCTCGCCGCGTCGTGGACCGCGGCAGCGGCCACCGGCGCGGGCGCCGCGCCGCCTTCGGCGTCCGCCTCGACGCTCGGGCCATCGCCCAGTTCGTGCGCCCAGGCCGCGAGCGTGTCGCCGAAACCGCCGCGCACGCGTGCGTCCGTGCGCGCGCTCGTGACCACGCGCGGCGCGGCGCTCCAGGCGATCACGGCGCCGCTCGCGCTCAACAGGTCGACGAGCGCCACGTCTTCGCCGCACGCGAGCGGCGCGAATCCGCCCGCGCGCCGGTAGGCCTGCGCCGAGACGCCGAGATTCGCGCCGTGCACGTGCCGGTGGCCGTCGGCGTCGTGATAACGCTCGAGCCATGTTTGCCGCGTGCGCGCCGGATGATCGCGCCAGCTGTCGACCATCACGGGCCCGCACACGGCGTCGGCGCCCAGCGCGAGTTGCGCGGCGAGCCAGTCCGGCGCGACGCGGCTATCGGCATCGGTAAACGCCAGCCAGCGCGCACCCTGCTCCAGCAGAAGACGCGCGCCCGCCGCTCGCGCGGCGCCCACGTTACGCGCATGAATCGCCAGCGTTTCCACGTTCGAGCGGCGCGCGATGTCGGCCGAGGCGTCGGTGCAGGCGTCGAGCACGACGACCACGCGCACGGCTTCACCGCCGAGCGCGGGATGCCGCGCCGCTGCTTGCGCCGCGACGAGGCATGGCGCGAGCAGCGCCGCTTCGTTGTGCGCGGGTATCACGATACCGATCATGGTCAATCCTCGAACCGCGGTGGATGCCGTGAAGTTCCGGCGGATTCGCCCGGCGCCGCGCGCCGGTTGCGTTCGAGCGTTACCGCAACCGCGATACCTGGCTTTCCATTGCCCGCGCGCGCAGAAGGGCACGAGGTCTGCGGAAGCGCAGCCCGCTCAGGGCGATCGCGCGACACCTGCATTCGCGCGGACTGTGCATTCACAACAAAACGCAGTCACGAGCAGAAACAATGATCGCCACCGAAACCCGCCCGGCCCGCTGCATCGTCACGTTCTATCCGGTTAGCCGCATCGTGCACATCAGCGCGGAAGGCGGCCGGTGTTTCGAGGAAATGCGCTGGCTGTGCGGCTGGCGGGCCTTGCTCGAAGCGATGGGACAAGTGAAAAACGAGGTACAGCCCAGACGCCGGGCGCGTATGCCGTCGTGTCATCCCGCGGCGATCCGCCTCACAGCGCCACCTGCACCCCCAGCTCCACCACGTGCTCCGGCTGCAGCCCGTAGTACTCGGCGCTGGAGGCCGAGTGAAACGACATGAACGCGAATAGCCGCGCGCGCCATGCGCTCACGTCGTGCGCCGCGGGGCTGCGCAGCACTTCGTCGCGCGGCAGATAAAACGTCGTGAGCTTCGGCTCGAAGCGCCACGGCCCCAGCCGCCCTTGCAACGATTCGAGCAGATTCGGCAAATTGGGCCGCTCGACGAAGCCGTGATGTGCGATCACTTCCCAGCAACCGCCGCCGAGATCGCGCGTTTCGATACGCGTTTTCTCGTTGGCCTGTGGTGCGGACTCCGAAACATTCGCGAACACGATCACGGTGTCGTGCAGCACGTGATTGTGGCGCACGTTGCTCTTGAGCGCGGCCGGCGTCATGCCCGGCGCGTTGCCCGGATACACGGCCGTGCCGGGCACGCGCGCGGGCCCGTCGGCGGCGCCGCACAGATCGCGCAAAAACGCGTCGACGGGCAGGCCGCCGCGCGCATGGCGCGCTTCGAGCTGGCGCCCGCGATGCCACGTGCTCATCGTCACGAACAGCAGTGCGCCAACGGAAACGGGAAACCAGCCGCCGGTGGGAATCTTCGGCACGTTCGCGGCGAGCAGCATGCCGTCCACGGCCAGCAGCGGCACGCAGGCGAGCGCCGTCGCGAGGCGCGACCAGCCCCACACGTGACGGCACACGGCCAGCATTTGCAGCGAGGTCGTCAGCATCGTGAGCCCGACCGCCAGCCCATACGCCGACGTCAGCTTCTCCGAGCTGCGGAAGAACAGCACGAGAAACACCACGGCCACGAGCAGCCCCGCGTTGACCGCCGGTACATAAACCTGGCCGCGCCGTTCGCGCGAGGTTTCGATCGTGCGCATACGCGGCAGAAAGCCCAGTTCGATCGCCTGGCTCGTCATCGAAAACGCGCCCGAAATCACGGCCTGCGAAGCGATGATCGTCGCGAGCATCGCAATGCCCACGGCCGGAATCAACGCCCAATGCGGCACCGAGCGAAAGAACGGCTGGCTCGCGCCCTGTGGATCGGCGAGGATGGTCGCGGCCTGGCCGAAATAGCCGAGCACGATCGCGGGCAGCACCACGCAGAAGAACGCGAGCCGGATCGGGCGTTTGCCGAAATGGCCGATGTCGGCGTACAGCGCTTCGGCGCCCGTCAGCGCGAGAATCACGGCGGCGAGCACGCCGAACGCAAGACCCGGCTGCGTCGCGGCGAGCCGCAGCGCCCACAGCGGGGAAGCCGCCGCGAGGATCGCCGGATACCGCACGATGTGATAGACGCCCACCGCGGCGAGGCTCACGAACCAGAGCGCCATGACCGGGCCGAACGCGCGCCCGACCGCCGCCGTGCCGCGCGACTGGAACAGGAACAACGCCACGAGAATGACCAGCGCGATGGGCAGTACGGCGGGACCGAACGCGGGGCTGATCTCCTTGAGCCCTTCCACGGCCGAAAGCACGGAAATGGCGGGCGTGATCATGGAGTCGCCGTAGAACATCGCCGCGCCCACGAGGCCTGCGAGCAGCAGCGCGGGCGGCGCGTGGCGTCCGGCGCGCTGAAAACCCGTGCGCACGAGCGCGGTGAGCGCGACGATCCCGCCCTCGCCTTCGTTGTCGGCGCGCATGACGAAGCACGCGTACTTGAGCACCACGACAATCAGCACCGCCCACAAGATCATCGAGAGCACGCCCATCACCACGAATTGCGCGGTGGAATGGGCGGTCTGCACCGCCTCGCGCAACGCATAAATCGGACTCGTGCCGATGTCGCCGAATACCACGCCCAGCGAGCCGAACACGAGTGCGGCAGGCCCGGGTCCCTTGCGCGACGGCGCCGCCGTGCGGCTGGAAGAGGAAAGGCGAGGCTCGAGCATGGTCGCGCGCTTATTTCGGCGAAAAGCCGTGGAGCTTCGTGCAAAGCAATCGGCATTCCGCAAGGCTTCGGCGAGCTTGCGTTCGTCGCGGCGCTCTCCTATATTTCGATCGTTGGTTGCGAGTCGCAACCAACCACGCCTGTACGCCTGTAGCCTGACCGTGTCACGGCGCATTGCACCGGAGAGCGAACATGGATTTCGTCGATGCCCCCGCGCAACCGCGCGAAGCGACCATTCTGGAATTGCGCGAGTTCTCGCGCCGGCTCGTGCGCGAACTGGGCTTCATGCGTTCGACGCTCGCGGGCAGCGAGCTGGCGCCCTCCGCCGTGCACGCGATCATCGAGATCGGTGCGGCGCCCGGCATCAACGCCAAGGCGCTCGGCGAGATTTTGCGGCTCGACAAGTCGAACACGAGCCGCCAGGTCGCGCGGCTCGAAGCGGAAGGCCTCGTGCGCCGCCAGGCCGACGACGCCGACGCCCGCTCGTCCACCCTGCACCTCACCGCCGCCGGACAGAAGCTGCGCGCGAAGATCGACCGCTTCGCGACCGACCAGGTCTCGAGCGCGCTGCGCCGCCTCGTGCCCGCCGATCAACAGGCGCTGGTCCGCGCACTCGCGCTCTATGCCGACGCGCTCGCGCACGACAATCCCAACAGTGCAGGCCACACGGCGTCGGCGAGTACCACGGGCGTGCAGATCGTCGAAGGCTACCGGCCCGGCTGCATCGGCGACATCGCAAGCCTGCATGCGCGCTTCTACGCGGCGAACTGGGGCTTCGGCGCGTTCTTCGAACAGCTCGTCGCCACCGGGCTCGCCGCATTCGCGCAAGGCTTGCCCGCGGCGAACCAGGCACTCTGGCTCGCCATGGAACGCGGCCGCGCGCTCGCTTCGCTCGCCATCGACGGTCATGGCGGTCAAGATGGCCAGCCCGGCGACGGCCACGCGCATTTACGCTGGTTTATCGTCGACGATTCGTTGCGCGGCACCGGTATCGGGCGGCAACTCATGACGCGCGCGATGGATTATGTCGACGCGCGTTTCGCGCAAACGTACCTGTGGACGTTCAAGGGTCTGGATGCCGCGCGACATCTCTACGAATCGTTCGGCTTCGAACTCGCCGAGGAAGCCGAGGGCAGCCAGTGGGGCACGAAAGTCACCGAGCAACGCTTCGTGCGCCACCAGCCTGCCAACGGAAAACGCGTTTAAGCCGACGCCGGCGCGCGCCCGCGCGTTTCCGGCATGCGCAGATAGACGATCAGCGAGATGGCCGCGCAAGCCGTGACATACCAGTAAAAGTACTGCTCGTGCCCGCTCGCCTTGAAACGCAGCGCGACGAACTCGGTCGTGCCGCCGAGGATCGCCGTGGTGAGCGCGTAGGGCAGACCCACGGCGAGTGCGCGGATGCGCACGGGGAACAACTCGGTTTTCGCGAGCATGTGCACGGAAGTAAAGCCGCTTAGCATCACGAGCCCCGCGAACGAGAGCAGGAACGCCACGAGCGGGTCGTGCGTGTGACTGAGCGCCGTGAAGAGCGGCACGGAAAACAACGTGGTCGAGAGCCCGAAACCGATCAGCACGGGGCGGCGGCCGAACACGTCGGAGACAAGGCCGAACAGCGGTTGCAGCGGCATATACAGCAGCAGTGCGCCGGTGGAAACGAGCGTCGACATCTCCTTGGAAAGGCCCACGGTATTCACCAGATACTTCTGCATATACACCGTGAACGTGTAGAAACCCACGGTGCCGCCGACCGTAATACCAATGGCGAGCAGGATCTGCCGCCAATGCGCAAGCAACTGCTGCAGCACGGGCGGCCCTGCGTGGCGCGCGCCACGCTCGAATGCTTCGGATTCCGTAACGTGACGCCGCATGTAAAGAGCGAATAGCGCCAGCGCCCCGCCAATCACGAACGGCACGCGCCAGCCCCAAAGCTCGATCTGGTGCGGCGTCATCAGCAGGTTCTGCATCACCAGCATGAGCGCGAGCGCCACGAGCTGCCCGGCCACCACGCTCACCTGCAGGAAGCCGAGATAAAAGCCGCGCCGGTTCGCGGGCGCGATCTCGCTGAGATAGGTCGCGCTCGTGCCGTACTCGCCGCCCATGCTGAGGCCTTGCAGCAGGCGCGCGGCGATCAGCACGACCGGCGCGAGTACGCCGATGGTTGCGTAGCCCGGCGTGAGCGCGATCATCAGCGAACCCACGCACATGGCGGTGACCGACCATGTGAGCGCGCGCTTGCGGCCATGGCGGTCAGCGTAAAAACCCACCAGCCAGCTACCGAGCGGCCGCGCCACGTAGCCCACGGCGGCAATGGCCGCCGTGTTCATGAGTTGCACCGTGGGTTTGTCGCTCGGAAAAAACGACTTCGCGAAGTAGATCGAAAAGATGCTGTACGCGAGAAAGTCGTACCACTCGATCAGATTGCCCGCGAGCCCGCCCACGATCGAACGAATGCGCGGACGCGCTGGCTCATGGGTATCGGCGCTATGTAACGTCTGCGTTATCGACTTGTTTCGGACTGCGAATTCCGTATCGCTCGACATCGGTCTCTCTCCTCCCCGCCTTCAAAATTTATTGGATGTTGTTAGTCTTTCGCGGCGTAGTCGCGGTCGAGCTGGTCGTAGAACGGCTTGTTGACGAGACGCTGGCGCTCCGCGAACGGCGCGACAATATTCGCGTCTTCGTCGAGGCGGCCGTTCGCGCTCAACTGGCCGAGCGCGCGCTGCATGCCGACCACCGCGCCTTGCAGCGCCGCGTTCGCGTAAAGCACGAGCGCATAGCCGAGACCCGCGAGCGTCTCGCGCGACTGCACCGGCGTCTTGCCGCCGATCACGATGTTGATGAGCTGCGGCGCGTCGATGAGCTTCGGCAGGCGTTCGATGTCTTCGAGCTTTTCGGTCGCCTCGATGAAGAGAATGTCGGCGCCCGCTTCAATGAACGCCTGACCGCGCGCGATCGCGTCTTCAATGCCGTGCACGGCCGCCGCGTCGGTGCGCGCCATGATGAGCAGATTGCCGTCGTCGCGCGCGTCCACGGCCGCGCGGATCTTGCCCACCATCTCCGCCTTGCCGATCACTTCCTTGTTGGTGAAGTGGCCGCACTTCTTCGGCATCACCTGATCTTCGAACTGGATCGCGTCGGCGCCGCTGCGCTCCAGCGTGCGCACGGTGTGGCGCACGTTGAGCGCGTTGCCGAAGCCCGTGTCCGCATCGACGATCAGCGGCAGACCCACCGCGTCGCGCACGCGCGCCGTGTGCTCGGCGATATCCGAAAGGCCGATGAAGCCGAGGTCCGGCATGCCGAACGACATGTTCGTGACGCCCGCGCCCGTGAGGTAGAGCGCCTCGAAACCGGCGTCCTCGATCACGCGCGCGCTCATGGCGTTGAACGCGCCGGGCACGAGCAGGCCGCGGCGTTCGTTGACCTTGGCGCGGAAGGCGGCGCGGCGGGCGGCGGTGGAAGTGGTCATCGCATGACTCCGTTGTGTCTGGTTTTCAGGATGCGCGACGGGAATGCACGATATGTGCCAATTCGCAGTCGCACGATCCGAGCTTAGACGAATCAAGGGGTTAGCGTGCACGGACGTTTCATGTCAAAATCGCTGAAACGTTTCATGGAACGTTTTTTGGAACGCACCATGAAACAATCTTCGTTTCGAGAACGATCGAGGTTTCGCCGTGCTACCCGCTTCGCCCGCTTCCGCCAGCCGCCCGAGCATCGCGCTCGTGAGCATCAGCCGTTTGCGCAACCTCTGCGAGACCATCGCACCGCGTTACGCGAGCGAGGCGCGCTTCTTCTACGTGCGCGAGGGTTACGGCGACGCCGTCACCGCCTTGCAGCCCTATATCGAATCGGGCGGCGTGGACGTCGTGCTCGCCGCCGGCTCGAACGGCGCGTACCTGCGCGACAACCTCGGCGTGCCCGTGGTCATGGTCAAGGTGAACGGCTTCGACGTGCTCGCCGCCATCACGCACGCGAACGCCACGTGGCCCGGCGCGCCCATCGGCCTGATCCTGCACGACAGCGTCTCGCACGAACTCGCCGACCTCGGCGCGTGGCTCAATCTGCAACTCACGCAGCGCGCGTATCGCTCCGTCGACGAAGTCCGCGCCGCCGTGAGCGCGCTCGCGAGCGCGGGCTGCCGCGTCATCATCGGGCCGGGCATGGCGTGCGATCTGGCGCAGGCGGCCGGGCTCGAGAGCGTGTTCCTCTATTCGATGGGCGCGGTGCACGAGGCGTTCGAGCGCTCGGTGGAACTCGCGCGCGTGAGCCGCGAAAAGGAATCGAAGCGCGTGCGCCTGAACACCATCGTCGCTCACCTGCGCGACGGCGTGGCCGCGTTCGACGCGGCGGGCCAGCTCGAAGCCGTCAATCCGGCCATGCTCGACCTGCTGGGCCTCGACCGCGCGCGCGACGTGCCCGCGCAACTCGCGCGGTCGGTCGCGCCGCTGCTGCGCGATCTCGCCGATGGCGCCGCGCCCGTGGACGACCGCATCGAGCAGATCGGCGGCCGCTCGCTGATCGTGAGTTGCGTGCCCATCGTCGAGCAGGGCGCGCGCTCGGGCGCGGTGGTCACGGTGCAGGACGCGCTGGTCGCGCAGCGCATCGACCGTTCGCTGCGCACGACGCAACGCCCGCGCCATCTCGTCGCGCGCTACGAACTCGACGATCTCGTCGGCGGCTCGGCGGCCATGGCGCGCGTGCGGCGTCTCGCGGCGATGAGCGCGGCGCACGACGCCACCGTGCTGATCGGCGGGGAAAGCGGCACGGGCAAGGAACTCGTCGCGCAGGGCATCCACAACGCGAGCCCGCGACGCGGCAATCCCTTCGTCGCTTTCAATTGCGCGGCGCTGCCCGAAGGGCTCATCGAAAGCGAACTGTTCGGTCACGAGGAAGGGGCATTCACGGGCGCGCGGCGCGGCGGCAAACCGGGGCTCGTCGAAATCGCCCATACGGGCACCTTGTTTCTCGACGAGATCGGCGAAATGCCGCCCGCGCTGCAAAGCCGCCTGCTGCGCGTGCTGCAGGAACGCGAGGTGATGAAGCTCGGCGCGAGCCGCGCGACGCCCGTGGACGTGCGCGTGATCGCGGCCACGCACCGCGACTTGCGCGCGATGGTCGCAGCGGGCGCGTTTCGCGCCGACCTCTATTTCCGGCTCAATCTGCTGCAAATCGCGCTGCCGGCGCTGCGCGAGCGGCGCGAGGATCTGCCCGCGCTCGCGCGCCATCTGCTCGAACGCATGGCCGCACGTTATGCGCTGCGCCCCGCCGCCATCGAGCGCGTGCTCGCGCGCTTCGCGCCGTATTTCGCCCGCTATGCGTGGCCGGGCAACGTGCGCGAACTGGAAAATCTGCTGGCGCGCGCCGCGATTTTTTTCGCCGATGAAAATACGGAAACAAGCGCGGACAGTACCGGCGCAGCGCATGCCGATACTTCGCTATCCGAAATATTTCCGGAATTCGCCGAGGAAGATGGCGATAGCAACAGCGGCACCAACGGCGTCACGCCGCCGGCGATCGCGCACCGAACCACGCTTTCCGCGCCACGCGACGCAACCCCGCTCACCCGCGCCCAGATCGAACGCGTGCTGGCGGCGCATGGCGGCAACCGCGCCGCCGCGAGCCGCGCGCTCGGCATCGGCCGCACGACGCTATGGCGTCTGATGAAGGACGATTGATCGCGCGGGTGCTACGCCCGGCACAGGGAACGGGAGACCCGGGCAGCGATCTCAGGCAGCGGCGAACTGCGCGCCGCCAACCGGGAATCCGCCCGCGAGATCCGCGCCGCGCGGTGCCGGCTTCGCCGCCGCCGCGCTTTCCATGGCGATCTCGCGCAGGGTCGTGAGCAGTTGCGCCCAGCTCGCTTCCCAGCGGTCTTCGCGCAGGCAGCGGCCGGCGGCGTCGGAGACGCGCAGCACGCAGGTGTCGGGGTAATAGGTGAACGTCACGGGCGCGCCGTCGATGACGCAAGTCGTGGTGCAGGGCCGGGTCGTGTACATGGTGTTATCCGCGAAGTTAGTTAGCGTGTAGCAGCGAGCCCTTCGAGCAATCGGCGTACCCGACCCCGGCGTTGCGCGTTTTCCCGTGTCAAACTGCAACGCCGCAACCCGCAATGATCGCTTCGCGCCCAGGCCGCGATTTTGTATGATTGCGTATGCATCGATTTCGCCCTTAATTGACGGGCAAAAAGCGGCAAAGCACGCTAACGCCAGACTAAACAGCGTGACTTGGCCCGAATAAACCGGTCGACTTTTCCGAACGTCGACCCACCACACGACCCATTCGGAAAAAATGCCCGCTTTTATCGCGATCGACCAGGAACGCTTCAAACGCATCATTCAACGCAACGTCGCCCTGCCGCTCGCGGCGGGATTCGCCATTGCCGTGGCCTTCGTCGCGCTGATCGCCTATCTCGTCTCGACCATGAACTGGGCCGAGCATTCCGAGCGCGTGATCGGCGAAGCTTACGAACTCATGCGCGTGCAGGCCGACCGCGAGTCGAGCCTGCGCGGCTTTCTGCTCACCGGCGACGAACGCACGCTGGCGCAATACGAGGTGGGCCGCCCGCGCTTCGACGCGCAAATCGACAGCTTGACCGAACTCGTCGCCGACAACCCGCCCCAGGTCGAGCGCCTCAAGCGCGTGCACGCCATGGCGGCGCAATGGGACGGCTTCGCGCACGACGCCATTGCCGCGCGCCGCGACCATGACTCGACGCTCGCGCTGGTGCAGGTCGACCGCAGCATGACCAACGCCAACGCGATCCGCAGCGAATTCGCCAATTTCCTCGACGAGGAAACGCGCTTGCGGCAGGAACGCACGACCTCGGCGCGCCAGCTCACGATCACGACCGTCGCCATTTTCCTCGCGCTCACGATCATCGTGAACGGTCTGCTCGCGTGGCTCGGGCGCCGCGAAATGACCTCGCTCTCGCGCACCTACGACGACGCGTTGCGCGGCCAGGCCGAGCAGTCGGAAGCGCTCGCGGAACAGGTGTGGCTGCGCTCGGGTCAGCGTCTGCTCGCCGAAAGCGGCATGAATCACAACGCGCTTTCCGAGGTCGGCGGCGCGATGCTCGATTGCCTCGCCGGTTACCTGAGCGCGAGCGTCGCCACGCTGTACGTGCGAGATCCGCAGGCGGGCGTTCTACGCCGCATCGCCACGTTCGGCTTCGGTGCCGAAAGCGCCTACGACATTGCCGAGCTGCAAGACGGCGAAACGCTCGTGGGCCAGGCCGCCGCGTCGCGCCGCGTGATGGAGTTGCGCGAGGCGCCGGCCGGTTACCTCAAGGTCGAATCGGGTCTCGGTTCCGCCACGCCCGCCTCGCTGCTGATCGCGCCCATCGACACGGCGGGGAAGATCAACGGCGTGGTCGAACTCGGCTTCCTCCGGCCGCTGCTGTCGCGCGACAGCGAATTCCTCACGCGCGTCTCCACGACCCTGGGCGACCTGATCGAAGCCGCCATCGCGCGCGAACGCCTGCAAGCGTCGTACGCCGAATCGCAGCAGCTCAATCACGAGTTGCAGGTGCAGCAGGAAGAGTTGCGCGTGGCGAACGAAGGTCTGGAGGAACGCGGCCGCGCGCTGATGGATTCGCAGGCACGCCTCGAGGCGCAGCAGGTCGAACTCGAACAGACCAACGTGCAGCTCGAGGAATACGCGCGCCGGCTGGAAACGCAAAAGAGCGAACTCGTGCGCGCGCAGGACGAACTCACGCGCAACGCCGAACGCCTCGCGCAGTCGAGCCGCTACAAGTCGGAGTTCCTCGCCAACATGTCGCACGAGCTGCGCACGCCGCTCAACAGCTCGCTGATTCTCGCGAAGCTGCTGCAGCAGAACCGCACCGGCAATCTCAGCGAGGAACAGGTGCGCTACGCGGCCACCATCCACGCTTCGAATACCGACCTGCTCGCGCTCATCAACGACATTCTCGATCTTTCCAAGGTCGAAGCGGGCCAGGTTCAGCTGGTGCTCGAAACCGTCAAGCTCGACGACATCACCGACTCGCTGCGCGACACGTTCTCGCCGCTCGCGCGCGAAAAGCGCGTCGAACTCGCGATCGACCGTCTGCCCGGCGTGGCCGACGCGCTCATGACCGACGGCCAGCGCGTGCTGCAAATCCTGCGCAACCTCATGTCGAACGCGCTCAAGTTCACCTCGGAAGGCGAAGTGTCGCTGTCGATTTCGCCCGTCGATGCCAACGTGGTGCGCTTCGACGTGCGCGACACCGGCATCGGCATCGCGGCGGACAAGCTCGAAATGATCTTCGAGGCGTTCCAGCAAGCCGACGGCTCCACGAGCCGTCAATACGGCGGCAGCGGCCTCGGCCTGTCGATCTCGCGCGAACTCTCGCGTCTGCTGGGCGGCCGTATCGGCGTGGCGAGCGAACTGGGCAAAGGCAGCGTGTTCACGCTCTGGCTGCCGCTCGACAGCACCAACGCCGCCGCCGCGAACGACGCGCAGGCGCAGGCCGCCGCACAGCCCAAGCTGTTCGCCGCCACGCCCGCCCCGCGCGTGCAGGCTGGCGCCCCCGCCCGCCTGCACGCCAACCCGGCCGCGCTCGAAAACGCCGCCGCGCCGGTCAACGTGCCCGCGGCCATGCTCGAGGCCAGCGCGCCGCGGCCCGCGGAAGCCGCTGAAGTCACCGGTCTCGCCGACGACCGCGACCAGCGCACGCCGGGCAACCGCGCGATCCTCGTGATCGAAGACGATCTGCACTTCGCCGAAATCCTGCGCGACCTCGTGCGCGAACTGAACTTCGACTTTCTGCACGCGCCCGACGCCGCGAGCGGCTTCGCGCTCGTGAAGGACGCCGCGCCCGTGGCCGTGCTGCTCGACGTGGGCTTGCCCGACCGCTCGGGCCTCTCGGTGCTCGAATGGCTCAAGAGCGACCCGCTCACGCGTCACATTCCCGTGCATATCGTCTCGGCCACGGACCATGCCGACAAAGCGCTGCATCTGGGCGCGATCGGCTACACGCACAAGCCCACGGCGCGCAGCACGCTCGAAGCCGCGATCCGCCGCCTCGAAACGCGCCTCGAACAGCGCGTGAAGCGCGTGCTCGTGATCGAGGACGACCAGGCGATGCGCGAAAGCATCCGCGCGCTGCTGGTCGGCGACGGCGTGGAGATCGTGGCCGTGGGCACGCTCGCCGACGCCCACGCGCAAATCGCCGAAGGCGCGTTCGACTGCATCGTCACCGACCTCACGCTGCCCGACGGCACCGGCTACGATCTGCTCGAAACGCTCGCGGGCAACGCCGACACCGCGCCGCTGCCCGTGATCGTCTATACGGGCCGCATGCTTTCCGACGACGACGAGCAACGCCTGCGCCGTTATTCGAAATCGATCATCATCAAGGGCGCGCGCTCGCCCGAACGCCTGCTCGACGAAGTCACGCTGTTCCTGCACAGCGTGGAGTCGCAGCTCGCGCCCGAACAGCAGCGCATGCTGCGCGCGGTGCGCCAGCGCGACGACACGTTCGAGGGCAAGACCGTGCTGCTCGCCGAAGACGACGTGCGCAATATCTTCGCGCTCTCGCACGTGATCGAGCCGCTCGGCGCGAAGCTGCTGATCGCGCGCAACGGCCGCGAGGCGCTCGACCTGCTCAACATCACGCCGCGGATCGACCTCGTGCTGATGGACGTGATGATGCCGGAGATGGACGGCATCGCCGCCATGCGCGCGCTGCGCCAGGACACGCGCTTCGAGCGCCTGCCGGTGATCGCGCTCACGGCGAAGGCCATGGCCGACGACCGTATGCGCTGCCTGGAGGCAGGCGCCGACGACTACGTGTCCAAACCCATCGACGTGGACAAGCTCGTGTCGCTGTGCCGCGTCTGGCTGCGCAAGTAAGCCGCACGAAGACGTACCGAACGGAAAACGCGATTCATGACCGACACTCCGACTCCCGCTCCCCCGCCCGCGCTGCACGCGCGCCGGACCATGAGCGACTTCGACATCGAGCTGCGGCTGTTGCTCGAAGCGATCTACCTGAAGTATCAGCACGACTTCCGGCACTACTCGCTGCCCTCGCTGCGGCGCCGCCTCGAACAGGCGCGCCAGGATTTCGGCGTGGCGAGCCTGAGCCAGTTGCAGGACCGCGTGCTGCGCAGCACCGACGACTTCTCGCGCCTGTTCGGCTACATGACGATCCAGGTGAGCGACATGTTCCGCGACCCGGAATATTTCCTCGCCCTGCGCCGCAACGTGCTGCCGGTGTTGCAAACGTATCCGTCGCTCAAGGTGTGGGTGGCGGGCTGCAGCACGGGCGAGGAACTGTGGTCGCTGAAGATTCTGTTCGAAGAGGAAGGGCTCGCCGAGCGCACGCTGTTCTACGCGACCGACATCAGCCCGGAAGCGCTGGAGCGCGCGGAATCGGGAATTTATCCGGTCGACCGCTTCGCCGGTTTCAGCCAGAACTATCTGGCCGCGGGCGGCAAGCGCACGCTTTCCGACTACTATCACGCCGCGTACGGCAGCGGCCGCATTGCGAGCGCGCTGAAAGAACGCGTGGTGTTCGCCGACCATAGCCTCGCCACCGACGAAGTCTTCCTCGAAGCGCACCTCGTCTCGTGCCGCAACGTGCTGATCTATTTCGACCGGCCGTTGCAGGACCGCGCGATCGGCCTGTTCGAGCACGCGCTCGTGCGACGCGGCTTTCTCGGGCTCGGCAGCAAGGAAAACCTGCGCTTCTCGAAGCGCCACGAAGCGTTCGACGAGTTTTGCGCGGCCGAACGCATTTACCAGAAACGCTAAGCTCACCATGCGCGACGCACCCCGCAAACCGCCCGCCTCGCCCGACCTGCGCCGCACGCCGCGCAGCGCGGGCCGGCGCGCGCGCGGACCGTTCGACTGCGTGGTGATCGGCGCGTCGGCGGGTGGCGTGGACGTGCTCGGGCAGATCCTGCCCTCGGTGCCCGCGAGCTTCGAAGCCGCGTTGCTGATCGTGATGCATCTGCCACCCGCCTCGCCGAGCTTTCTCACCCAGGCGCTCGGCAGCCGCTGCGCGCTGCCCGTGTCCGAACCGGACGCCGGCGAGCCGCTCGTCGGCGGTCACGCGTATGTCGCGCCGCCCGACTATCACATGCTGGTGGACGCCGACGCCACCGTGGCGCTCTCCATCGAGGCGCCCGTGCGTTACTCGCGGCCCTCCATCGACGTGCTGATGGAGTCGGCGGCGAACGTGTACGGCGCGCGTCTGCTCGGCGTGCTGCTTTCCGGCGCCAACGACGACGGCACGCGCGGCCTCGCGGCGATACGCGCGGCGGGCGGCACGACGTGGGCGCAACTGCCGTCCACGGCGGTCGCGCCGCAAATGCCCGAAGCGGCGATCGCGGCGGGCGCCGTCACTGAAATACTCTCTCCCTCGGCACTCGCGGCGCGCCTCGCCGCGTGGCCGAGGCTGACAAACGAATGACAGGTATGACCGGGATTGACCGCATGACACAGCCCACCGTCAATGTTCTGATCGTCGACGACATCGAACACAACCTCACGGCGCTCTCGGCCCTGCTCGCGCGGCCGGAAGTGCGGCTGCTGCTCGCGCGCTCGGGCGTCGAGGCGCTCGAACTGCTGCTCGAACACGACGTTGCCGTGGCCGTGCTCGACGTCAACATGCCGGGCATGAGCGGCTTCGAGCTGGCCTCGTTGATCCGCGGCAGCCCGCGCACCTCGCACGTGCCGATCATCTTCCTCACGGCCACCTCGCAGGACGCGATCCGCACGTTTCAGGGCTACGAAGCCGGTGCCGTCGACTTTCTCTACAAGCCGATCGAGCCGCGCATCGTGCAATCGAAAGTGGGCATTTTCGTGCAGCTCGAAATGCAGAAGCGCCAGCTCGCGGAACAGCTCGCGGCCACGCGCCAGATGCTCGAAGCGAACGAGATGCTGATGGCCGTGCTGAGCCACGATCTGCGCACGCCGCTCTCGGCCGTGATGGTGTCGGCGGAATATCTGATGCGCGCCTCCAGCGACGAGAAGATCGTCACCGTGGGCCGCCGGATCGAGAACTGCGGGCGCCGCATGACGCGCATGGTCGAGCAACTGCTCAATCTCGCGCGCCTGCAAGGCGGCCGCCTGCCGCTGCGCCGAACCATCGTGCAGCTCGACACGCTGTGCCAGAACGTGCTGGAAGAGTTCGCGCCGAACGTGGCCGAAGGACGCCTCACGCTGGAACGCAGCGGCGACCTGAGCGGTTACTGGGACGCCGATCTCGTCGCGCAGGCCATTTCGAATCTCGTGAGCAACGCGCTCACGCACGGCGCGGCCGGCACCGCCGTGCACCTGAGCGTGCGCGGCGAAGCGGCGGGCGAAGTGCTGGTGACGGTGTCCAATCGCGGCGCGATCGCCTCCGACGTGGTGCCGCTGCTGTTCGACGCCTACAGCGCGGCCACGCGCGCCGGGCATCAGGGCTCGGGCCTCGGGCTCGGCCTGCACATCGTGCGGCTCATCGCGCGTTCGCATGGCGGCGACGTGAGCGTGACCTCGAACGAGCAGGACGGCACGGCGTTCACGGTGCGCCTGCCGCGCGCGGGCGTGGGACGCAACGAGGTGGTGAGTTCGTTGGGGCGCTGAGCCGCAAAAACAAAGGGCGGCGCCTCGCGCGCCGCCCTTCGGTGTTGACAGGCGCCCTCCGGCGCTTGCGCGGTTACCGCCCGATCTCGCGCAGCGGCTTGCCCGCCAGCAGATTTTCTTCGATCTTTTCGAGCGGCACGCCGCGCGTTTCCGGCACGAAGAAGAACGTGAACGCGATGAACGCGGCGTTCAGCACGGCGTAGAGCCAGAAGGTCTGCGCGTGACCGAGCGAGTTGAGCAGCGTGAGAAACGTTGCGCCCACCACGGTATTCGCGACCCAGTTCGTGAACGTCGAAGCCGCAATGCCGAAGTCGCGGCCCTTGATCGGCTGGATCTCCGAACACAGGATCCAGATCATCGGGCCCGCCGACATGGCAAACCCCGCGATGAAGATGAGCAGCATCGCCACGGCAAAGAGCTGCTCTGCGTGCGTGGAAACGCCGAGATGCAGGAGCCAGCCGAGCGCGCCCATGCCCACCGTCATGACGCCGAAGCCCGTGAGCAGAATCGGGCGGCGGCCCCAGCGATCCACGAGGCCGATGGCGATGAACGTCGCCACCACGTTGACCACGCCCACGATCACGGTGCCCCACAGCTGCGCCTGATGGCCGCTGTAGCCCGCGAGGCCGAAAATGCGCGGTGCGTAGTACATCACCACGTTGATGCCGGTGAGCTGCTGCACGACCTGCAAGCCAATGCCGAGCGCGAGCGAGCGGCGGAAGTCGCGGTTCTTGCGCAGCAGCGAGAAGCCCTGCTCCTTGACCTGCAACTGGCGCGCGATGTCTTTCATTTCCTGCTCGACCACGGCCGTTTCCGGCCGCACGCTGTTGAGCACCTTGCGCGCTTCGTCGTTGCGGTTCTTCATCATGAGCCAGCGCGGGCTGTTCGGCAGCGCGAGCACACCCAGCAGAAAGATGCCGGCCGGAATCGCCACCACGCCCAGCATCCAGCGCCAGGCGCCCGACGAAGCGAAGGCCGTATCGGAGAGAAACGCCACCAGAATGCCCACCGTCACCATCAGCTGATACGCGGACACCATCGCGCCGCGCACCTGCCCCGGCGCGATTTCCGAGAGATAGAGCGGCGCCGTGAACGTGGCGATACCCACGGCCACGCCCAGCACGAGCCGCGCGCCAATCAGGAACGCGGGATTCGGCGCGCTCGCGCACAGCAGCGAACCGACGATGAACAACGCCGCGCCGAGCAGCAGCGAATATTTGCGGCCGAGCCAGAACGAAAGGCCGCCCGCCGCGAGCGCGCCCACGGCGGCGCCCACCATCATCGAACTGACGATCCATTCCTGCAGGTGGTCGCTGACCTGAAAGTCTTTGGCGATGAACGGCAACGCGCCCGCGATCACGCCGATGTCGAGACCGAACAGCAAGCCCGCGAGCGCGGCCATCGCGCAGGTCATGAAAACGCGCGTGCGCGCGCTGCCGTGCAGCCCGGTGTGGGTAGATGAGGCGTAAGTGCCCATGTCGAATCTCCTGCTCAAACGCGTATGCGTGACCGTTATTGTGCGGAGCCCGCGCGCGACTTCACGCGGCGCCACGTGTTTATGTGATCTCCGTCATCGCGCACGGCGCGTGCGAAGCGGGCATCGACCTCGCGCGCGAAGCGGAGCAACACGTCACGCCCAGCAATCGACGTGCCTTGCGCTTACGCGGCTCGGGTAAGATGAAAGGTCCCACCTTCTGAATGCGCACGCATCCGATCATGGCCAATTCTTTCAGCGTTCTGCTCGCGCTCGCGGGCGTGTTGTTTCTGAGCGTCGCGAGCCCCGGTCCCAACTTCGTCGTCGTCACGTCCACGGCGCTGGCTTCGCGTCGCGCGGCGCTCGCCACGGGCCTCGGTCTCGCGGCCGCCTCGGGCACGTGGGCGTGGGTCGCCATCGCGGGCTTGAGCTTCCTCGTCGCGCACGTGGCGTGGATGGCCACCGCGTTGCGTCTGGCGGGCGCGGCGTATCTGATCTGGCTCGGCGCGAAGATGCTGTGGACCGCGCGCGACCCCTTGCCGTTGCGCGCGCAAGCAGCGGCTTCGGCGTGGCGCGCCGCGAAGAAGGGCTACGTGGTGAGCATGACCAATCCGAAGGCGCTGGCGTTCTACGGCAGCATCTTCGCGTTGATGGTGCCCGCAAGCGCACCGTTCGCGCTGAACGCCGCCGTTGTCGTACTCGCGGTGCTGATCTCGTTCGCGTGGTATGGCTCGATGGCGCTGCTCGCCTCGCATCCCGTGGTGCGCGAGTTTCTGCTGCGGCGCAAGGCCGTGCTCGACACGGTCGCGGGCGCGGTGCTGGTCGCGCTCGGCGGCCGCATGCTGGCAGGTCGATGACGATGCGCGCCCTTGCCTTGCGGCTGGCCCTCGCGCTCGCGCTGGTGCTCGCTTTCGCGCAGCGCCCGGCCTTCGCACAGGAAGCAACACCGCGCGTGATCGACATTCCCACGCGCGAAGGCGTGACGCAGCGCTTCCTCTATCTCGCGCCGCCCGCGCCCAAGGCCATCGCCGTGTTGTACGCGGGCGGCCACGGCGGCTTGCAGATCGGCTCGAACGGCACGTTCGGCTGGGGACGCAACAACTTCCTCGTGCGCGCGCGGCAGTATTTCCTCGAAGAAGACGTGGCCGTGGCGATCGTGGATGCGCCGAGCGACCGTCTCTCGCCGCCCTGGCTCACCGGCTTCGCGAGACGCCCGAGCACGCGGCCGACGCGCGCGCCGTGATCGCCTGGTTGCGCGCGCAAGCGTCGCATGCGACGCAATACGCGGTGCCCGTCTGGCTGATCGGCACGAGTCGCGGCACGCAGTCGGTGGCCGCCATCGCCATCGCGCTCGGCTCCGGCGACGGCGGCCCGGACGGCATCGTGCTCACCTCCACCATCCTGCGCGAAGGCCGCGCGGGTCACGCCGCCGACAAAGCCGTGCCCGACCTCGATCTCGCGGCCATCAAGATTCCCGTGCTGGTCGTGCATCATCAGGACGACGCGTGTCCGCTCTGCCCAGTCGCCGACACGGCCGCGCTCATGACGAAGTTCACGCAGTCGCCGCGCACGAAGCTCATGGTCGTCTCGGGCGGCAACACGCAAGGCGATGCCTGCGAGGCTTTCGCCTACCACGGCTACAACGGCATCGAAAGCGAGGTCGTGCACGCGATCACGGCATGGATGCTCGCGCCTTCGCCGTGAAGTTTCGCCACGCGCCCAGGCGAACTCGCGGCTAGCTCGCGGCCTTCTCGGCCAGCGCATAGCGCCCCGGCGTCGTGCCGGTCGCGCGCTTGAACATGTCGATGAACGCGCTCACGTTGTCGTAGCCCAGTTCGAGCGCGATGGTCGTCACGCTCACGCCTTCGGCCACGCGTTCGAGCGCCCGCAGCACGCGCGCCTGCTGACGCCATTGCGCGAACGTCATCCCCGTTTCGGCGATAAAGCGCCGGCTCAGCGTACGCGGCGACAAACCGGCCCACTCGGCCCATTCCTCCAGGCGGCGCGTATCGGCAAGATCGCACGCGAGCGCGTCGGTGATCTTGCGCAGGCGCGGCTCGTCCGGGCTCGGCAAACCGAGCGGCGCGGGCGGCGCGGCGGCCAGTTCGTCGAGAATGATTTCGGCGATGCGGGTTTGCGCCGCGTCGAGCGTCGCGCCCGGCCACGAAGCGGCGCGATGCACGGCTTCGCGCAGCAGCGCCGTCGCGCGAATCGCACGCGGTTCGATCGGCAGATCCGCGCAGCGCGCCTCGGCGATAAACACGCTCCAGCCCGAAAACGGCCCGTACGAACGCACCGAATGCTCGCAGTGCGGCGGAATCCAGATCGCGTGGATCGCGGGCACGACCCACTGCTGCCGGTTCACGCCCACCGAAACGAGACCGCTCAGCGCGCCCATCAACTGCCCGCGCGCATGGCTATGCGCGGACGTCGTGCGTGCCTCCGGTTGCGTGAGTTCGCCGGCCGCGAGAAACGGGCCATGGGCGGAGAGCACGAGATCGGGGCGGATCAGCGGAATGTTCATTGGCCAGAATGCAGTATCGATTGACCTTTATACCGGAGACGGGGCAAACGTGCTTTCGTAGAGTGTCGACATCTCTTTCGATCACGGAGCCAAGTCATGCGAGCCGAACACTTACTTCCCGATGCCGTCGATGCGGCGCAGCTGCACGGCGTGACCATCCGCAAAGGCACCGTGGGTGCGTTTCTCGTCAACGCGCGCGTCTGGTGCGATCCCGACGCGCCCGAGGCGGCGCGTGCGGTCGCGGCCGCCGACATGAGCGACGCGCTGCCCGCGCTCGCGGCGCTCGGCTTATTCGACGTGCTGGCGCTTCGCGACCCGGCCTTGCGCGCGTGGGTCGACGCGCGAATCGCCGCGCAACGCGGCGCGGCCGATTTGCACAACGAGGTGCACGCATGAAAGCCGCCGTCGTAACGCAAGCGGGCGCGGCGCCCGCCTATGCCGATTTCGCCGATCCCGCAGCCACGCCCGGCCATCGGCTGATCGATGTCGATGCCAGTGCGCTCAGCCACGTCACGCGCGGACGCGCCTCGGGCACGCACTATTCGTCGTCGGGCGCGTTCCCGTTCGTTGCGGGCGTGGATGGCGTGGGCCGCGGCGAGAACGGCGAGCGCGTCTATTTCTTCGCGCCCGCTGCGCCGTTTGGCGGACTCGCCGAGCGGACGCTCGTGGCCGACTCGCATTGCGTCGCGCTACCCGCTTCGCTCGACGCGCGCACGGCGGCGGCCATCGCGATTCCGGGCATGTCGTCGTGGGCGGCGCTCACCGAACGCGCCCACTTCAAAGCGGGCGAAACGGTGCTCGTGAACGGCGCCACCGGCGCCTCGGGCTTTCTGGCCGTGCAGATCGCGAAGCACCTGGGCGCCGCGAAAGTGATCGCCACGGGGCGCCACGCGCCAACCCTGGCCGCGCTCGAAGCCGCGGGCGCCGATGCCGTCGTTTCACTGGATCAAGACGCTGCCGCGCTTACTGGCGCGCTCGAGTCGCACTGCCGCGCGGGCGTGGACGTGGTGCTCGACTACCTGTGGGGCGAAAGCGCGCAAATGCTGTTGACCACCGCGGCGAAGACGTTGCCCGAGGCGTGGCCGCTGCGCTTTGTGCAGATCGGCTCCATTAGCGGGACGCACATCGACCTGCCCGGCGCGGTGTTGCGCGCCTCCGCGATCACGCTGCTCGGCAGCGGGATTGGCAGCGTGCCGCTGTCACGTCTGATGAATGCGCTGCGCGAAGTGATGCTCGCGGCAGCGCCCGCGAAATTGCGCATCGAGACGCGTGAGGTCGCACTCGCCAATATCGCGGAAGGCTGGAAGCGCCACGATGCGCGGGCGCGTACAGTCGTCACGATGAGCTAACCCCGGCGTGAACCGGCGTCGGCTCGACCTCTCGATCCATCACGCGCCCGGTTTCCCGTCCCGCGTCACGGGCGGGCTGTTGTGGCCGCGCGAGCCGGGCGGCGCCGATTCGCCGTGGTGGCCGAGCGGCACTTCCGCCGTCTGCTCGGGGTGCGGGCCGCCTTCGCGCGGCATCACCTCCGGGTGCGGTTCGGGCTGATCGAAACTACCTGGCGCACCGCGCGCGGGCTTGTCGCGTTCGGCGGCTTTCTGCTGGTTTGCGGCGTCGAGGTCGTCGTCGCTCGCACTCGCCTCGTCAGGTAGCGGATTTTGCGTCGAAAGTCCCATTGCGTCCTCCTTGAGCCCACTGATTTTGCGATCGCGACAACCCGGCCATACAGCGAGCCATACAGCGCGCGTCGTCGAATTCCTGCCAATATCGGCATAGGCGCTTTCACTTATCGCAACAATCGCCGGGTCTGCTGCCATTGCCTGTGTTGACCGAATTGAAAATCCGCGCGGCATGCTTGTAAATTCGCACGCACGCGAACTCGCCAACTCACGCCAATACCTCACTCCAGTTCCGCTTCGCGATACGCGGCCATGACGATCCACATATCGCGCTCGCCATTGCTGACCTCCGCGGCGAGCGCATAAGGATCGTGCGGGCTGCACGCGGCCTGCAACGCCTTGCGCGCCTGCTCCGTGTTGTCGAACTCCCGCCTTTCCAGTGGCCGCACGTCGTCCCGGCCCTCAAACATCTTGTGGTCTTTGCGATAAATGAGCGGTTCGTTTTTCCACTCGTGAAAAACTTCGCGCACGTGATGAAAATCACCGCCACAAACATTCACCTGATAGCGTGTAGTGGATTTCATTTCGATTACCTCCTTATTCACTGCCGCGCCCGCGCGGGCTCCTCGAGCCGCGCGCGCGCCTGCACACACCAGTTGGACGCATCGCGCGTTCCCATGGCGCCGCGCGAGCCAAGATTTTTCGCCTCGATGCGCGCGCCCGTCTCACGCATGGCATCGCATTTGCTCAATGTCGTGACCTGTTCGCTGCGCCGCTCGCGCCGCAGCGCCCCGCCGCCAGAGGAGTTCTCGCTCATGTCCAGCACCGCACCGAAGTCTTCCGCCGATCTCGACCTGCTCACCATCGACACGATCCGTACCTTGTCGATGGACGCCGTGCAGAAGGCCAATTCCGGCCACCCCGGCACGCCCATGGCGCTCGCGCCGCTCGCGTACCAGCTCTGGCAGTACAACCTGCGCTATGACCCCGAGGCGCCGCAGTGGCCCAACCGCGACCGCTTCGTGCTCTCCAACGGACATGCGTCGATGCTGCTGTATTCGCTGCTGCATCTTGCGGGCGTGCAGGCCGTGGATGCGCACGGCAAGCGCACCGGCAAGCCCGCCGTGTCGCTCGACGACATCAAGCAGTTCCGCCAGATCGACAGCGTGACGCCAGGCCACCCGGAGTACCGCATGACGACCGGCGTGGAGACGACCACGGGCCCGCTCGGTCAGGGCCTCGGCAACAGCGTGGGCATGGCGATGGCCGAGCGCTGGCTCGCCGCGCGCTACAACAAGCCCGACATCAAGCTGTTCGACTACCGCGTCTACACGATCTGCGGCGACGGCGACATGATGGAAGGCATCTCGCACGAGGCCGCCTCGCTCGCGGGTCATCTCGGGCTTTCGAACCTGATCTGGTTCTACGACAGCAATCGCATCACCATCGAAGGCCATACCGATCTCGCCTACAGCGACGACGTGGAATCGCGCTTCAAGGGCTATCACTGGCACACGCTGCACGTGGACGACGCCAACGACACGAAGGCGATCGAAGCCGCCATCGAGCAGGCGCGAGCCGTGACCGACCGCCCGACACTGATCGTCGTGAAGAGCATCATCGGCTGGGGCGCGCCGCACAAGCAGGACACGGCCTCCGCGCACGGCGAGGCGCTCGGCGAAGACGAAGTGAAGCTCGCGAAACGCGCCTACGGCTGGCCCGAAGACGCGCAGTTCCTCGTGCCCGACGGCGTGCGCGAGCATTTCGCGCAGGGCATGGGCGCGCGCGGCAAGGCAGCGCACGCCGAATGGCAAAAGCAGTTCGACGACTACGCGCAGCGTTACCCGCAGGAAGCGAAGGAAATTCGTTTGCTGCTCGAAGGCAAGCTGCCCGATGATTGGGATGCCGAAATACCTACGTTCGAGCCCGACGCGAAGGGTCTCGCCACGCGCGAGTCGTCCGGCAAGGTCGAGAACGCGATTGCGAAGCGCGTGCCGTGGATGATCGGCGGCGCGGCCGATCTCTCGCCATCGACGAAAACCAACCTCAAGTTCGACGGCGCGACGAGCTTCGAAAAAGGCCACTACGACGGCGCGAATCTGCACTTCGGCATTCGTGAGCACGGTATGGGCGCCGTGGCGAACGGCCTCGCGCTCTCGGGCCTGCGGCCGTTCGCCTCCACGTTCCTGATCTTCAGCGACTACATGAAGCCGCCTATCCGGCTCGCGGCGATCATGGAGCTGCCGGTCGTGTTCGTGTTTACGCACGATTCGATCGGCGTGGGCGAAGACGGCCCCACTCACCAGCCGATCGAACAACTCGCCTCGCTGCGCGGCGTGCCTGGCCTCACCACGCTGCGCCCCGCCGACGCCAACGAAGTGGGCGAGGCGTGGCGCGTGGTCATGACGCGCCCGCACGAACCGTCGTGCATGGTGCTCACGCGCCAGCCGCTGCCCACGCTCGATCGCACGAAATACGCGAGCGCCGAAGGTGTGCGCCGCGGCGCCTATGTGCTCGCCGACGCGCCCGACGGCAAGCGCCCCGAAGTGCTGCTGCTCGCCACCGGCAGCGAAGTGTCGCTGTGTATCACCGCTTACGAAACGCTCAAGCAGGAAGGCATCGCGGCACGCGTCGTTTCCATGCCGTCGTGGGATATCTTCGAGAAGCAGGACGACGCGTACAAGGACGAGGTGCTGCCGCCCGACGTGCACGCGCGCGTGGCCGTCGAGCAAGCCGCGACGCTCGGCTGGGATCGCTACGTGGGCCGGCTCGGCTCGCAGATCGTGATGCACACCTTCGGCGCCTCCGCACCGCTGCAGGCCTTGCGCACCAAGTTCGGCTTCACGCCCGAGCGCGTGGTGGAAGAGGCGAAAAAGCAGATGGCGCGCAGCAAGAACGAGAAGGCGCCACGCGGCGAATGACATGAGCACGGCGCACCCTTCCACGCGGCGCAAGGGCGGCCGGCCCGCGCGCCAGCGTCATGCGCACGCGAGCACGACGAAGCGCGCCACCGCCGCGGCGCCGCGCGGCGGCAAGCCGCGCTGGTCGCAGCACGTGACCGAAACGAGCGACGCCATGGACCTGAAGTCGGGCGTGTTCACGAGCGGCAGCGCGGAGGAGATCGCGCGCTCGCTGAAGGCTTCGGCACAGCGCAGCAAGCGGCGCAAGGGCACGCCGTATCAATCGGCCATGTCGATGCTCAACTTCTATATCAACCGCGCGGGCCGCAACTTGCCCAAAGCGCAACGCAACACGCTCGCGCGGGCCAAAGGCAAGTTGCGCGAAGCGTTTGGCCGCAAGCCGTGAATGACTCCAGGGAGACACGCATGAACATTCGGATTGCCAGATCACTCGCCTGCGCCGTGGTGGCAAGCGGCGCGGCCGCTGCCGCCGTGACGGCCTACGCGCAGGCCATCGCGCCGCAGCCCGTCACGCCGATGGCGAAAACGCCCGAGGTGGCGTCGGGTGCAGCAAGCGCGACCAACCCCGACCATATGCCGATGAAAAAACCGCACAAGCGCGCGACGAACGACGAAGACATCGCGCGCCCGCCGCCCGCAAGCGGCGCGGCGGCGAAATAGGCGCAGCTCGCTCGCGGGCGTCGACGCTTACGCGCGCACCTTGAAGATCGACACGGCCTCGCTGAGGCCGCTCGCCTGGTGCGCCATCGACTGCGCCGCCGCCGAGGCCTGCTCGACGAGCGCCGCATTTTGCTGCGTCACATGGTCCATCTGCGAGACGGCCACGTTGACCTGACCGATGCCCGTGCTCTGTTCTTCGGACGCCGAAGCAATTTCCTGCAGGATGTCGTTGACGCGCGAGACGTCGCGGATGATGTCGGCAATCGTGCTGCCCGCGTCGTGCACGAGCTTCGACCCCGCGTCCACGCGCGTGCTCGACTCGCCGATCAAACCGCGAATCTCGCCGGCCGCCGTGGCCACACGTTGCGCGAGCGTGCGCACTTCCGAGGCGACCACCGCGAAGCCGCGGCCCTGATCGCCCGCACGCGCCGCTTCCACGGCCGCGTTGAGCGCGAGAATGTTGGTCTGGAACGCGATGCTTTCGATCACGCTGATGATCTCGTTCATGCGCGACGAGCTGTCGGCGATCTCGCGCATCGTGTCCACCACGTGACCCACCACGGCGCCGCCGCGCTGCGCGGTGTCCGAAGCCGCGCCCGCGAGCGAGGTGGCCTGGCGCGCGTTGTCCGCGTTGCGGCGCACGGTGGCCGTGAGTTCTTCCATGCTCGAGGCCGTTTCTTCGAGCGACGCGGCCTGTTCCTCGGTGCGTTGCGAGAGATCGGTATTGCCGGCCGCAATCTCGTGCGCGGCCGTATTGATGGCGCTCGCGCCTTCGCGCACCGAACCGATCATGTCGATGAGTTTTGCCTGCATCGACTTCACGCCTTCGAGCAACTGGCCCATTTCGTCGAACGAGCGCACTTCGATACGCGCGGTGAGATCGCCGTTCGAGATCGCCTTGAAGTGGTCGAGCGCCTGCGCGAGCGGCCGGCCGATCGCGCGTTGCAGCGAAATCCACGCGAATCCGGCGGCGGCGAGCGCGAACAGCACGCCGATCACCGCAATGACGATGAACCAGTGAAAGCGCGCCTGCGCGCTGTCGTAGGTCGTTCGCGCGGCGACGTTCTGCTTCTTCTGCAACACGTCCAGACTACTCGTCACATCGCCGTAAATGGCCGCCGAGGTATTGGCGACCGCCGTGCGGATCTGTGCGCTGTCGCCGCCCGCGATCACTTGATAGATCGGCTCATAGGCGCTGGTCACGAGATTCTGAAGCTTCGCGTCGATCTGGTCCGAGCTGCGCGCTTCGTCTTCGTCGTAAGTGGGCAGCTTGCGATAGGCGTCCCATGAATGCTTGGCTTTCGCGAGCTGATCGCGCGAGTTCTGCTCGAATTTGGCGATATCGGGCACATCCGGGTTGATCGCGATGCGGAACAGCCACAGGCGGCTGCGCGCGAGGGCCACGCTGGTTTCGCCGAGCGCCACCGACGAAGCGAGCTGATTCGCATAGAGCGCGTTCAAGTCGCGATTACTGAAATTGACGCCTGCGATCCCCATTGCCCCACCGAGCACGAGTAACGCCCCGAGAAACCCCATTGCCAGCGCGAGACGCGCGCGGATTGTCATTTTCCTGAACATATCTTTATTAAAAACTTGCAGGTAAGGCTGGATGATTGACCCAGAACGGGCCGCCGAACGCTTATACGGCGCGGAAAAGAAAAACTTGAGGCAAACGTGTGCGTGCGCGACGAAATTCTCCCATTACCTTGCTGGAAGGCATGAATGGTGCATTTCGTGCCAAGGAAATGGGTTGAACGGCGTGCGGGCGTCGATTGAAAACCGACGCCCGTGAATGCGTCACGAATGCGCCGTGAATGCGCGTGATGCATGCCACACGCCGGCGCGCGATTTCGGCGGCTTCAGCGCGTGTTTCGCGCGCCCGCGCGCAACACGAAGCGCGCCGCCACCGCGATCGGCGCGGCGAGGCACAGCCACGACAGCGGCCGCCACGCTTCGTCGCCGAGCAAGGCCGCGCCAAGACCGAGCGCGGTCACGACGAACAGGATCACGGGCATCAGCCAGATTTCCCGCAAGGTATTGGCTCGACGGCTCATGACGCGGCTTCCTCCGATTCACGCGCTGCGGCGAGCGCTTCGATACGCGCGGCCACGGCATGGCGGCGCGCGAACCACAAATACAAACCGCTGCCGAGCACGACGATCGTCAGCAGATCGAGCAGCGCCCAGAGCACCTTGAGCGGCATGCCGCCGTAATCGCCGAAATGCAGCGGCCGCGACACTTCGAGCGCGCGCAGATACCACGGCATTTGCAGCACGTGCGCGAGCTGGCCCGTGCGCGCGTCGACCAGAACGGGGCTGAACAGGCGCGAGGTGAGCGTGGTATCGCCCTTCGCCCACAGCAGGTAATGCCACGGGCTGCCGTTCACGCGCGTGGGGAACGTCACGCCCGTGATCGTCATGCCCGGCACGGCGCGCTTCGCGGTATCCAGCGCCGCCTGCACCGAGGTGAGTTCGTTCTGCGCGGGCGGCGTGGCGTCGCGATACTGCGCGAGCATGTGGCTCACGTCGCCGCGCTGCCAGAGCGCAAATAGCGGCGTGGCGAGTTCGTTCATCACGCCCGTGGCGCCCACCACGAACGCCCACGCGAGCGTGACGATGCCGAGCAGATTGTGCAGGTCGAGCCAACGGATGCGCGGCGCGCGGTCCGCGCGCACGGTGCCGAATTTGAGGTTCTTCATGAACGGGCCGTAGAGCACGACGCCCGAGACGATGGCGATCACGAACAGGAGACCCATCACGCCGAGAAATAACTCGCCCGGCAGCCCGGCGAACAGGTCGCGATGCACGCTCAGCATCACGTTCATGAATTGCCAGCGTTGTGCCTGCATCGACTGCGAGCGTTCGAGCAAGGCGCCCGTGCGCGCATCGAAGCGCAGAAAGTGGCGCGACGCGGGCTCGTCCTGCATCGCCTGCCACGAGGGCGCCATCCACACGTAGGCCTGCGGTTCGTCGTCGTCGATAAATACCGAGGTGACGATCTCGCCCGGGTAGCTCGCGCGCGCCTGCGCGACGAGGCGGTCGAGGCTCGCGGGCGGCGTGCCCGCCGGTACGTCGGCGTAGACATGCGGCGTGAGCCAGCCGTCGATTTCGTCGGAGAAGAGCAAGGGCAGCCCCGTCACGCAGATGGCGAACAGGAACAGCGTGCAGACGAGACTGGTCCAGCGATGCACGAGGGACCAGCGGCGTATCGAAAGGGTTGGCACGATCGAATGTCTCGGTGGGCGGTGCGGTCCGCCGGTGTCGGGTGGCTGAAGCGTACGGGGCTCGGGCGGTCATGCCGCCGCGGCGTTGACCCTGCCGCCAGGCGGGGTTTGAGCCGAAGCTTGCCAATTATAGATGAGAATGATTACTATTAAGAGACCCGAGTACGAAGGCGCAGTTGTCCACGCAAAGGGGCACCCACAGGAATCGCCTGGAGCCTTCGTCATGCATGCACGCACCGCGCCGTACCTTGCCGTTTCCCCCGCTCGCCTGAGCCCGAGCCTCGCCGTCTGGGAGGCCGTCACGCGCGGCGCGCTAGCCGCCGAACGCGCGGGCCGCGCCGTGGTCGCGCTGGGCGGGTATCGCCGCGCACTCGCCCTCGCGCGCCAGTTGATCGATTTCGCCCCGCTCTCGCCCCGTGCGCCGCTGCCGCCGGCCGAAGACCGCGTGGCCGCGCTGGTGGCGTCGTGGCACAACCTCGCCACCCTGCTCGCCGCGCGCGGCGATCTCGCCCGCGCCGCCGCCCACCTCTGCGAGGCGCACGAGGCCGTGGTCGCCCTTTATCTCGACACGCATCGTGACGCCACATTGCGCCGCGCGGCCCTGCGTCATAGCCGCGAAACCCATCTCGCGCTCGTGTACCACGAAAAGGCACACGGGCCCCATCCGCTCACGACGCGCGCGCTGCGCGCCGGCCAGCTCGCGCTCGACGTCGACCGCGCTCGCACCCACTGACACCCGCCACTCTCGCGAAAGGAAACCGCGCATGCCCTATACGCTCCCCGCCCTGCCCTACGCCACCGACGCGCTCGAACCGCATATCGACACGCGCACAATGGAGATTCATCACTCGCGTCACCATCAAACCTACGTCAACAACCTCAACGCGGCGCTCGAGGGCACGGAGTACCAGAATCTGCCCGTGGAAACGCTTGTCGCCCAGATTATTTCGTTGCCCGAAGCATTGCAGACGCCCGTGCGCAACAACGGCGGCGGTCACGCGAACCACAGCCTGTTCTGGACGGTGATGTCGCCGCAAGGCGGCGGCACGCCCACGGGCGAACTGGCGCGCGCCATCGACACCGACCTGGGCGGTTTCGACGCGTTCAAGGACGCCTTCACCAAGGCCGCGCTCACGCGTTTCGGCAGCGGCTGGGCGTGGCTTTGCGTGAACCGCGAGGGCAAGCTCGTGGTCGAGAACAGCGGCAATCAGGACTCGCCGCTCATGGCGGGCCTGCTCTCGGGCAACACGCCCATCCTCGGGCTCGACGTCTGGGAGCACGCGTATTACCTCAAGTACGAGAATCGCCGCCCCGAGTACATCGCCGCGTTCTACAACGTGATCCACTGGTCCGAAGTGGCCCGACGCTACGCCGCCGCGCGCGGCTGACGTCGCTTGCGGCGCGGGGAGACCTCCATGAATACCGTGGCCGGCAAAGGCACGTTGACGGGCCGCGCCACCGCGGCGATGCAGGACGTGCTCGCCGGCAAGCGCCGCGGGCCGGGCTCGGCGCTGCTGTTCGCCGGGCCGGCCGTGATCACCTCGATCGCGTACATGGACCCCGGCAACTTCGCGACCAACATTCAGGCGGGCGCGCAGTTCGGCTACGCGCTGCTGTGGGTCGTGCTGATGGCGAACGTGATCGCCATGCTGTTTCAGGCGCTCTCCGCGCGGCTCGGCATTGCCACCGGGCGCAATCTGGCCGAATTGTGCCGCGAACGTTTTCCGCCGCGTGTCGTGCTGGCGATGTGGGTCGTGAGCGAAATCGCGGCCATGGCCACCGACCTCGCCGAATTCCTCGGCGGCGCCATCGCGCTCGCGCTGCTGCTGCACATTCCGCTGCTTGCGGGCATGGCCATCACGGCCGCGATCACCTGCGCGATTCTCGCCATCGACAAGAACGGCTTCCGGCCGATGGAGCTCATGATCGGCGTGCTCGTGGCCGCGATCGGTCTCTGTTACGTGGCCGAGATGTTCATCGCGCCCATCGCGTGGGGCGACGTGGCGCGCCACACCTTCATCCCGTCGCTGCCCGCGCTGCCCAAAGGCGAAGCGCTCACCGTGGCCGTGGGCATTGTCGGTGCGACGGTCATGCCGCACGCGATCTTTTTGCACTCGGGGCTCATGCAGGCGCGCTTTCCCTCGCCCGGCGCGAGCGAGCGCCGCCAGCTCATGCGCTTTTCCGGCTACGAAGTGGTCGTGGCGCTCGGCGTGGCCGGGCTCGTGAACATGGCGATGGTGATCATGGCGAGCGCGGCGTTTCACCCGGGCCACAGCGGCGTGGCCGACATCGGCGTGGCGTACAGCACGCTCACGCCGCTGCTCGGTGCGGGCGCGGCCGGACTCTTTCTCGTTTCGCTGATTTGCGCGGGCGTGTCCAGCTCGGTGGTGGGCACGCTCGCGGGACAGTTGATCATGCAGGGCTTCGTGGGCTTTCGCATTCCCGTGTGGGTGCGCCGCGCCGTGACGATGGTGCCCGCATTCGTAGTGGTGGCGATGGGCTGGAACCCGACCCAGGCGCTCGTCATGAGCCAGGTGGTACTCTCGCTCGCGTTGCCCGTGCCGATGATCGCGCTGGTCTACTTCACGCGCCGCCGCGACGTGATGGGCGAATTCGCCAATAACCGCCTGACCGACGCCGCCGCCATTGCCGCGACGGCGGTCATCGTGGTGCTCAATCTCGTGCTGGTGGTACAGGCGGTTTCGTGAGGCTTCCGCCGATCGTCAGGATGACTGACGACCGTCGAACTTCAACCACTGCCGCGCCTTGAAATCGTACAGCTTGCAATGCTGTGCCGTGGCGAAATACCAGCGCCACGAGAACGGCTGGATCACGATACGCTGCGGCAGCATGGCTTCGAGTTGCGCCTGCGCCTCTTCGAGCTTGTAGAGCGGAATGCTCATGTCGAGGTGATGCGCCGTGTGCTCCATGATGTGATGCAGCAGCGCGCCGAAGCGCCAGCGGAACGTGAGATGCACGGTGGTCGTGACGAACGGCTGCGCGCGCGCCCATTCGGCGCGATCGTCGTACCAGCTCACGCGCTCGTGCGTGTGATGCACGTACACCACGAAGCCGATCATCGCGCACCAGAACAGGAACGGCACCACGAAGCCCAGGACCAGCACGAGCGTGACCGACTGCGCGGTGGCGAGCGCGGCCCACACGAGCACGGCGAGCCACACGGCCGCGAACACGCTCACGAGCCAGCAGTCCTTGAAGAAGATCGGGCGGCGCGTGGGCATGGCGGCCCGGCTCGGGAACATCATGCGGCGCCACCAGATTTCCAGCATGTAGTAGAGGCCCGGCCCCCAGCCGCTGCGGTAGATGCGCTCCATCACACGGCGCGGACGCGACAGCGCCTGATACTCCTCCACGCTCAACGGCGCCCAGATGAAGTCGAAGCCCTTGAGGTTGGTGTAGCCGTGATGCACCACATTGTGCCCCGCTTCCCACAGGCTGTACGGCGTGAGCGACGGCAGGAACGCGATGCGCCCGAGCCACTTGTTGAGCCTGCGGTGCGGCGTGAGGCTCTGATGGCACGCGTCGTGACCGATGATGAAGAGCCGCCCGATCACGAAGCCCGCCACCAGCGCGCACACCAGCTTCACGATCCCGCTTTGCGCGAACACGATCCCCGCTTGCAGGCCGCCAAAGATCGCGTAATCGAACACGAGCAGCAGCAGCGGGTAGAGCGTCGTGCGCTGCACGAGCGGTTCGAGCCAGCCACGCAGGATCTTGCGATGCGGCAGCGGGTCGCCGGGCGGGATCGGTTGCAGCGGCGGTTGCGCCGGAGTTTCCGGGGTTTGCGCGCGCGCCGTATGGGGCGCCTGCTGTGCCTGAGGCACTTGCGCCATGGATTGCGCGGTTTGGTGAGTCGTCATTCGTTAGCTTTCCTCATCTTTCGTGTCCACGCCGGCCGCAACCGGTACGCGCGCCGCGATCACGCGCCGCAAGGCATCCGGTTCGTCGACGAGCACGCAGGGCTTGCCCGTGCGCGTGCAGTAATTCTTCATCCGCCACCAGTCGCCGTGGCTCACGCAGCCGACCTGGCAGATCACGAGGTCGGCGTCGGCGAGATCGCTGTCCAGCCGCGCCGCGTTCTCGCCGCTCGTTTGCACGAGACGCAGGCCCGCGCTCGCGGCCGCGCGCTGCGTGAACGCCGATTGCAGGTCCGGTTGCACGTCGGCGCGGCTCACCCAGAGCACGACTTTTTCCGCGGATGCCGGTGCGCGCGCGGCCGCGGGAGCGGCCACCGCGGGTCGCGCCGTTTGCGCGCGGATCAGCGCCCGTATGCGCGTTTCCAGCGTGCGCACATGCCCGGCGAGCGCGCGCCGCTTCGGCAAACCGGGAATGGCCGCGTGCAAGGCGTCCGTGTCCTCGCGCGCCCATACCAGCGCCGTCTGCCGCACGATCGCCGCCGCGCGCAACTGCATGACCTGCGCCTCCAGCGCCTCGATGCGGCGCGCTTGCGCCGCGATGAGCCGCGAAGCGCGGCGCTGTGCCCGCCCGTAGGCGGAGACCACGCGCCCGTGCTCGTCGCACAGGCGCAACCAGTCCAGTTCGTTCGGGGTCATGGCGCTCGCTCCTCGCGTTCCCTGCGTGGCTCGCGCGCGCCACGGCGGCGCGCGCGGACGGCACGGACCCGCGCCGCCCTCAAATAGAAATGATTCTCATTATCGTAAAATCAGGCGGATTCGCCAAGTCGCGCAGTCGAAAAAAAAGCGGCGTCTCGAGGTCGCGCACATTCTCGGCGTTTCGCTTTATTTCGTGTCGCGACATAAGGGCGCGTTATCGAAGCATCAAAACGCGCTATTTGCGCGTTATCAATTTTGGGAATGAGGAACGGACGATTCGTTGTTTTCCACTTCGCGGCGCGGCTTCTACCATCGGCGGCTATCTTCACTCTCGAGCCCACCGCGCATGAACGCACGCCGCCGCTTTCTCCAGCTTTCCGCCAGCACCGCCGCGCTTGGCGCGCTTCCCGCGCTGAGCGCGTTTTCCCTGCGCGCGAACGCCGCCACGGGCGCGCCGCGCACGCTGCGCATCGGCAATCAAAAGGGCTATCTGACGTTGCTGAAGGGCCGCGGCACGCTCGAAAAGCGGCTCGCGCCGCTGGGCGTCGGCGTGACGTGGACGGAGTTCGAGGCGGGTCCCGTGCAGCTCGAAGCGCTCAACGTGGGGTCGATCGACTTCGGTGACGTGGGCGAAGCGCCGCCGATCTTCGCGCAGGCCGCGGGCGCGCCGCTCGCCTACGTGGCCGCGACGGTGCCGCGTCCGCAATCCGAGGCCGTGCTGGTGCCGCGCTCATCGGCCATTCATGGCGTGGCCGACCTCAAGGGCAAGACGGTCGCCCTGAATCGCGGCAGCAATGTGCACTATTTCCTCGTGAAGCTGCTGCGCGCGCATAACCTGAACTATGCCGACGTGAACCTCGTGTTCCTCGCGCCCGCCGACGCGCGCGCGGCGTTCGAGCGCGGTTCTATCGACGCATGGGTGATCTGGGATCCGTTCCTCGCGGCCGCGCAGAAGACGCTGGACGCGCGCATTCTCGCCGACGCCACCGGCGTGGTCGGCAATCGCGCCTATTATTTTTCTTCGCTGAAATACGCGGCGCAGAACCCCGACGTCATCAAGATTCTCATCGACGAACTGAGCCAGATCGATCAGTGGGGACAGCGCAACCGGCCGGAACTCGCGGCCCAGCTCGCCAGGTTGTGGGGCTTGCCGCCCGAGGTGGCGAATGTCGCGATCGAGCGCGTGCAGTTCGGCACGGGCCCGATCACGAAGGCGATTCTCGCGGAACAACAGCAGATCGCCGATACCTTCTTCGACCTCAAGCTGATCCCGAAGCGCGTGAGCGTGCTCGAGGCGGCGGCGCCGGGGCTCGCCTGACGCGCGAACCACAGCCGCAGCCGCAGCCGAAGCCGCGGCGCTCGCGTTCAGCCGAACAGCGCCGCGCGGCCGGCGGCCGAACCGAACACGGCGTCGGCGTCGTGGCCCGCGCCCGCGATCTCGTGCACAGGGTGCGCCGGCTCGCCCAAATGGCGTTCACGCAAATACTGTGCATACGCACGGCCGCGTTCGAGCCGGTTCGCGCCTTGCGCGAGCGCGGCGCACGAGCGGTCGAGCGCGGGATGCTCGGGGTCGCAGTCGCGGTCGCCGAGCAGCAGCGTCACGTCGCGGCGCACGTAGGCCGCTTCGAGCGCGGCCGGCGTGAGCGCAGCCTCGGGCGATAACCCGGCGTTCCGCGCATACGAAGGCAGCGCTTCGAGCCCGTACTTCCAGCGATTGAAACCGGGGCAGCGCGCCTCGTCGAATGCGGCAAAACCGCCGTGCGCGTCGGGGCGTTGCACATCGAAATACACATACGACGACGGATTCGCGATCACGTAGCTCAGCTTCACGCCGCGCGCCGCGAGCGGCGCCTCGCCACGCGCGAGCACGGCATAGCGATGCGCGACCTGCGCGCCGCCCGAATGCCCCGCCACCACCACTTCGCGCAGCGAGGGAAACGGCAACGGGTCGGCGAGCGTGGCGAGCAGCGCGTCGAGCACGTCGAACGAACTGAGCGGCGCGGGCGCGAGCGCGTCGTCGCCGCCCATCCAGCTGGTCCAGTCCCAGCGCAGCGTGGAGGCCGGCAGGCGGTGCGCCTCCACATCCTCGCTGGCGAGAAATTGCGGCACGAGCAGCAGCGTGTGCGCCGCCGCCTCGCCCGCATGGGCGCGCGCGCGGTGCGCGAGCTGGAAGTAGGCGTCGGCGTTGCGCAGGCGGCCGTGCAGCAGGATCACGGCGCGCGTGACCTCGGGCTGCGGCGCGTGCCAGGCGCCCGAGGCGTAGAGCGGCACCGTGCCGCGTCCGCGCGCGGTCGCGACTTCCAGATGCATCGGTGCGACGACAGCGACGGGCCGTTCGTTGGGCGCGCGTTCGTCGTTGGGATCAAGCAGGGTCATGCAGCGGAGTTCCTTGTGGAGGGATGGCGTTCGCCGTCGGCGCGGGCGTGGCCGCGTCGCGTGCCATAGACGAGCACGAGCGAGAACAGCCCGGCAAAAATCAGGTAGAACGCGGGCGTGAGGCTCGAACCCGACATGCGCGTGAGCCCGGTGATGGTGAACGGCGCGAGGCCGCCGAACAGCGTCACGGCGATGTTGTACGAGATCGCCACGCCCGAGGAGCGGCTGCGCACCGGGAAGAGCGTCGCGAGCATGCCGGGATGCGCGCCCGACATCGCCGCGAGAAACACCGTCGAGATCACCTGGGCGACGAACAGCCGCTCGGCCGAAGGCGCCGACACCACGTACACGAACAGCGGGTACGCGCACACCATCCACGCGATCGTCACCGGATAGAACAGCCGGTACGCGCCGAAGCGGTCGGCAAGCTTGCCCGAGAGCGGAAACAGGAACAGGTTGAGCACGCCGCAGAAGAACGCGCCGCGCAGCGCGACGGCCAGCGGCAAATGCAATTGCCGCTCGACGTACACGGCCATATACGAATGCCACACGTAGTTGGTCGCGGCGCCCACGGCGATCACGCCCATCGCGCACAGCGCGGCGCGGCCGTTGTCGCGGCAGAACTGCCGCAGCGTCGTGCGCGGCGCGCGGCTTTCGTGCGCGCGCAGTTCGACGAACTCCGGCGACTCCGCCACGCGATGGCGGATATAGAAGCCGATCGGCCCGGCGAGCGCGCCGCACAGGAACGGCACGCGCCAGCCCCACGCCACCAGTTGCGCATGCGTGAGATGTGTGGTGAGCAGATAGCCCGTGCCCGAAGACAGCAGCAGCGCGAACGACTGCGCCGTCATGTTGAAGCTGCCGTAGTACATCTTGCGGCCCGGCGGCGCGTACTCGACCAGCATGGCCGAGGCCGTGGCGAACTGGCCGCCCACCGAAAGCCCTTGCAGCACGCGCGCGAACACGATCAGCGCGGGCGCGGCGAGGCCGATGTGCGCGTAGCCGGGCGTGAGCCCCATCAGCAGCGTGCTCACCGCCATCGAGATGATGATGAGCGAAAGCGCGCGGCTGCGGCCCATGCGGTCGGCGTAGAGGCCGAGCAGGATGCCGCCGAACGGCCGCACCACGAAGCCGATCGCGAAGGTCGCGAGCGCGAGCATGATCGACAGGAAACCGCTGCCCGCAGGAAAGAACACCTGCGCGATCGTCTTCGAGAAGTACGCGTAGATCAGGAAGTCGAACCATTCGAGCCCGTTGCCGAGCACGGAGGAAAAGATCGCGCGGCGCACCATCGAAGGCGAGAGCGCGGCGCGCGCCTGCGCGACGGCGCTGCTTTCGGCGCTGTTTTCCGGATCGGCTGACACGGTGAGATTGGAAGTCGATTGACGGTTCATGGCGTGCATCCCGGCGTGTCGTACATGGCGGCGAGCGCGCACGCCGAAGTCAGCATGCGCGCGCCGTTGTGGCCCACGCCCGGCACGACGTCGAGCCGCTGGTCGATGCCTTCGGGGTGACGCGCCTGCAGGTAGTGAACATACGCCTGCGCGCGCGCGACGCGCTGCGGGCCTTGTGCTTCGGCGGGACAGCTCTGGTCGAGCGCCTTTTGCCGCGGATCGTTGTCGTTGCCGCCAACAAGATATTGCACGCGGCGCTTCACGTACGCCGCTTCGAGCTGCGCGGGCGTGCGGTCGGCGAGATACGCGGGGCGCTTCTGCATGCCGTATTTCCAGTCGTCGAAGCCCGGGCACGCGTTCGCGTCCACCGGCTCGGGGCGCGTGGCGTCGAAATACGCATACGACGACGGGCTCGACACCACATAGCGCACGTCGATGCCGTCCCGCGCGAGCGCGCCGGTTTCGCGCGCGGCCACCGCGTAGCGCTGCACGACCTGGCCGCCGCCCGAATGGCCCGCGAAGATCACGTGACGCAGGTTCGGAAAGCGCGTGCGGTCGGCGAGCCGCGCGACGATGGCGTCGAGCACCGCGTACGAACTCACGGGCGCGGGCGCGACGGCGTTTTCGCCCGCCATCCAGCCGTTTTCGTGCCAGCGCAGCAGGTCGGCGGGTTCGTCGCGGCCCGCGAAGTCGAGCGTGGCGAGGAACTGCGGCGCGATCAGCAGCGTGCCGGCCGTGTCCGCGCCTTGCGCCCTGGCCGCGTCGCGGGCTTGTTCGGCGCTGTGGAAATACGTGTCGGCGTTGCGCAGCTTGCCGTGGATCACGATGATCGCGCGCGTCACCTCCGGCTGCGGCTGCGCCCAGTCGCGCGACACGTAGAGCGCGAATTCGGCGGCGCCCGCGGGGGTGTCGATACGCATGCGCGTGTCCGAAATCTGCGACACGGGCCGCAAATGCGGGTTGTAGACGTGCGCGGCGGTGGCGGCCTGCGCGCTCGCCGGCATCATCGCGCCGAATGCGCCCAACGACGCGAGCGCACCGAACACCGCCAGCGCCGCGGCGCCGCGTGCGAACCGTCGCGCCTTCGTGCGCGGGCCTCGAACCGGAATTGCTGTCATGCGAACCACTCCCTCGAAGGCCCGCGTCGCGCGCGGGCCGCATTGCAAACTCGCCTGCCTGACTCGCCGATCAGAACTTGTGGAACATGCCGAGCGTCACGCCCGTCTGGTTCGGACCGAACGCCGTGCTGTCGTTCGTGCCGACCGGCGTGTAGGTGCCGTTGGCGTAACGCGTGGCTTCGGCGTAGGCCACCGTCGCGTAGAGCGAGGTGCGCTTCGACAGCGCGTACTGCGCACTCAGCACGCCCATCCACGTATTCGACATCTTCGGCGTCTTGTCGACGTCGTAGTAATACGCCGCCGTGAGCTTCAGGTTGCGCATCACGGGGTAGCGCACGCCCGCGAAGAACAATTCCTGCGCCACCGAAGCGCTCTTCGTGGGGTTGTACAGATAGTGCTCGTAACCGCCCAGGATTTCGCCCGCGCCGATATTCTGGCGTGCCGAGAGGCTCAGGTTGCGCGACTTCGTCCACGTGCCGGTCGAATTGATCGCGCCGTTGCGATAGTCGTAGGCCACCGCGAGGCCGAAGGTGCCGCCGTCGTAGTCGAGACCGCCGCTATAGGCCGCGCTGCTCTGGAACGAGCCCGCGTCGCCGCCGAAGCTGTAGTCGGCGATGGCCGTGAGACCGCCGAAGCTGCCCACGTACTTGACCGAATTGCTGTCGCGCGCGCGAAACGCGAAGTCGTCGGAGGAACCCGTTGTCGGGAACCACGTGTATTGCTGCGAGAACGACATCGGATCGTAGTGCAGCAAAATGTCGTACATCGCCGTGTACTGCAAGCCGAACGAGAGCGAGCCGAAGCGCGGGTTCGACAGACCGACCGCCGCCGTGCGGTTGAACAGGGTGCCGGCGGTGGCCTGCGTGCCGTCGTTGCTGTTGAAGCCCGATTCGAGCACGAACCACGCCGTGTTGCCGCCGCCGAGCGCCTCGCTGCCGCGCACCCCGAAGCGCGAATTGTGGATGCCGCCCGAGTTCTCGCGCACGAGCGAGCCGCCCGTGGCGCTGGCGTGCGAGAGGAATTCCACGTTGGCGTCGACCACGCCGTAGAGCGTGACGGAACTGCCGCCACCGCCGCCCATGGCGGTAGCGAGGGCTTCGTCGATTTCCTGGGCGTGGGCGGCGCTACAGCCCGCGACCAGCGCGAACGCGGCGGCGTGGTGCTTTTTCATGGAGGGTCTCCGATGTTGTTGTAAGACGCGCGCAACGGTGAAGTCAGCGCGGAATGGTCGCCATCGTAGGGCCGGCACCGGTAGATGTAAAATATCGATTGAATGACCCCGCCATATATTCTGAATATGGCAGGAGCCGCGCCGTTCGTTTCCACCTCTCACCGGAAGCCCCACGATGGAGCTACGCCATTTGCGCTACTTCCTGGCCGTTGCCGAGGAAGGCCAGTTCACGCGCGCCGCCGAGCGTCTTGCGATGCAGCAGCCGCCGCTTTCGCAGCAGATCCGTCTGCTCGAGGAAGAGGTGGGATTCGACCTGTTCGTGCGTCTGCCGCGCGGCGTGGAGCTGACGCCCGCGGGCGAGGCGTTCGCGCAGAACGCGGCGGTCGTGCTCGACACGCTCCAGCAGGGGCTCTCGCACGCGCGGCGCATCGCGCGGGGCGAGCTGGGCTCGATCTCGATCGGGCTCACGAGTTCGGCGGGGTTTCATCCGCTCACGACGCATTTGATCCGCGCGTTCGGCGCGGCGCATCCCGACATCGAAATCGACCTGGCCGAACTCAACGCGGCCGAACTGATCGAGCGACTGCTTGCGCGGCAGATTCACCTCGCGTTCCTGCGCAAGCCCGTGGAAACGCCCGCCGATCTCGCGTTCACGCAGTTGCTCGACGAGCCGATGGTGGTCGTGCTGCCGCTCGGGCATCGGCTGCTCGCGGGCAAGAAAGGCGCGAGCGCCGCGGCGAAAGGCGGCACGAACAAGCGCATGAAAGGCGGCACGCCCGCCATCCCGCTCGAAGCGCTCGCGGAAGAAAACTTCATTCTCGTGCGCCGGCCCGGCGCGCCCGGCATGTACGCCGACATTCTCGCGGCGTGCAGGAGCGCGGGCTTCCTGCCGCAAGTCTCGCGCGAAGTGCCGCGCATGCTCACGGGTATTCACATGGTCGCGGCGGGGCTGGGCGTCACGCTCGTGCCCGCGTCCATGCGCCACTACGATCACGAGAACGTGGCGTTCTGCCGGCTCAGCAACGCGCACGGCTTGAGCGCGCCGCTGCATCTCGCGTATCCCTCGGAGATGCACAATCCGGCGGCCGGGCGCTTCGTGGCGTTCGCGCAGGCACGGCTCGCGAGCGGGCTGGACGCGCCTGCGTCGCGCTGACGTGCGGTATCGGCGGATCGAGCGGCCGGGCGGGAAAGCGCCACGGCATGACGATTGCTCCCTTTCAGCCCACGTACAACTCACACAGGGAGCCACGTCATGCCGACGATCCTGAAACCCGCCCGCCGCCTCAATGCCTCGCTGAGCGCTGTCGTGCTCGCCCTTGCGGCGGCAGGCGCATGGTCCGTGACGAACAGCGCCGTCGCGCAAACCAACGACGATCCGTCCGCCGCGCCGGCGACGCACGCGGACCAGAAGGCCGCGAAGAAGCAGTCGAAGGCCGACAAGAAGGCGGCCGTCGCGCAGGCCAAGGCCGACAAGGAAAAGACCGACGCGCAAGCCGACGCCGACAAGGAAAAGGCCAACGCGCGCGTGAAGGACGCGAAGGATCAGTAAGCGGATGATGAGGCGGCGCGTACCGCTATCGATCGATTCGCCGATTAATCGGGATGGCTAATCAATCGGCGAATCGACTGCACGGCGCCGCCGCGCTCACCACGTCGCGCAGATCTTGCCGAAGTGCGCGCCGGCCTCCTGATGCCGGAAGGCCTCGGCGAGTTCGTCGAGACCGAACGTGCGATCGATCGCCGGGCGCACGCCCGCGCGATCGAGTGCGGCCACGTACTCCTGCTGCTGCCGCCGGCTGCCGACGATCAGCCCTTGCAGCCGCGCCTGTTTCGCCATCAGCGTGGACGTGGGCACCGTGCCCTCGCGGCCGGTGAGCACGCCGATCAGCGCGATATGGCCGCCCACGCACACCGCGTCGATCGATTGCGCGAGCGTGCCCGGGCCGCCCACCTCGATCACGTGATCGACGCCTCGGCCGCCCGTGAGATTGCGCACGAGCGTGCCCCAGTTCGCATGCTGCCGGTAATTGACGACGTGATCGGCGCCCAGCGTTTTCGCGCGCGCGAGCTTCTCGTCCGACGACGAGGTGACGATGACCGTCGCGCCCATCATCCGCCCGATCTGCAACGCGGCGATCGACACGCCGCCGGTGCCGAGCGTGAGCACCGTGTCGCCGGCCTTGAGGCCACCGTCCGCGACCAGCGCGCGCCAGGCGGTCAAACCGGCCGTGGTGAGGGTGGCGGCTTCGGCGTGGGTCCAGCCGCGCGGGGCGTGCGTGAACGCGCTCGCGGGGCGCACCGCGTAGTGGGTGGCGAAACCCTCGGCGCCGTCGCCGGGCGTTTGCGCGAAGTTGCCAACCGCCTGCCACGGCAAACCGTCGGGCCATTGCGGGAAGAAGCAAGAAACGACGTGATCGCCCGCCTTGAAGTCGCTCACGCCCGCGCCGACCGCTTCCACCACGCCCGCGCCGTCCGACATCAGCACGCGGCCGTCGGCGGTGGGAATCGCGCCGTTGGCGACCAGCAGATCGTGGAAATTCAGCGAGGTCGCGTGCAGCGCCACGCGAATCTCACCGGGGCCGGGCGCGCCGGGATCGTCGATCTCGCGCAACTCGATGCGATCGAGCCCGCCCGGCGCGCGCACCACGGCGGCCTTCATGGCCGCGCTCCCGGCAGTGAGCGGGTTGCATCGGCAACTGTCTGCACGTTCATGTTCGCTTTCCTCGTTCGATACGGATTGGACCGGATTCGGCTCGCGCCTCGCTGACATCACTTTCGCCGCATAATGACGGCGTCGCCATCAGTTAGGCTGATATCAGCATGCTAGACCTGAATCTCTTGCGGGCGCTCGACGCCTTGCTCGACGAACGCAACGTCACGCGCGCCGCGCAACGCCTGTCGCTCACGCAACCGGCGGTGAGCGCGATGCTCACGCGTCTGCGTGAGAGTTTCGACGATCCGCTGTTCGTGCGCACGCAACGTGGCATTGTGCCGACCGAACGCGCGCTGCAACTGGCCGTGCCGCTCAAGCAGGTGCTCAGCGACATCGAACAGATGATGCAACCGCAGGCCTTCGTGCCCGAGACGGCGGAACTGACCTTCACGATTGCCTCGACGGATTACGCGCTGCGTGCGCTCGTCGTGCCGTTTCTCGCGCGGCTGCGCGAAACGGCGCCCGGCATTCGCGCCGTGGTCGTGCCGGTGCAGCACGAGCGCCTGAGCGCGCAACTCGAGAGCGGCAACGTGGACATCGCGCTCATCACGCCCGAGACCACGCCGGCCGACCTGCACGCGCGCCATCTCTTCGAGGAGCGCTACGTGTGCGTGATGCGCACCGATCATCCGGCGGCGGCGCAGCCGCTCACGCTCGAACGCTTTTGCACGCTCGATCACGCGCTCGTGTCGTACACGGGCGGCAGCCTGCGCGGCGTCACCGACGAAGCGCTCGCGCGCATTGGGCGCTCGCGGCGCGTGACGGTGTCGGTGAACAGCTTTCTGGTGCTACCCGAGATCCTCTCGACCAGCGACCTGATCGCGGTGGTGCCGTCGCGGCTCGCGCACGGGTTGCAGGGGCTCAAGATCGTGGAGCCGCCGCTGGCCATCCCGGGCTTTACGAAGACGATGGTGTGGCACGAGCGCACGCATCGCGCGCCGGCGCACCGGTGGGTGCGCGAGGTGATGGGGGAGACGGGGGCGGGGATGTGAGGGCGACGATGTGACAGGCGTTGCCGGCCGGGACCGTCAGGCGTCGAACGGATTGAGCGAGCGAACACCCGTGCCCGCGAAATCGCCTACGTCGCGCGTGACCACGACGAGATCGTGAATCCAGGCCGTCGCCTCGAGCGTCATGCCATCAACGATGGCAGCAGCGAGAAACGCCAAAAACAGAGGTCAAGAACGGGCGTACGCGACGCTGGCAACGCGAGTGCTTCAGCAAGCCCCACCACGCCCCATGCACCCCACCGCCGCCGGTTGCGCATGCGCCACCATCACGCCGATCGCCCCGCACCACTGCACGCTGCTCGTCACGCAGGCTTCGGGCGCCACGTGGGTATTGTCCAGACCGCGCTGCACGTTCTGCGCATTGAATTCATGGCGCTGGCGCGCGGCCAGCGCGGGGCGTAGCGTGGCGTCGAGCCACCATGCGAACGCGACGATGCAACCCGCCGCCACCGCGAGCAGGATCAAATGCGGCACGCGCAGGCGCATGGCCGCCAGCACGCGCGGTTTGACCGGCGCGGTCCGCGCGCCCTGCACTTTGTCCACGAGCGCCGACACCTGCGCCGGCATCGCTTCGAGGCGTTCGGCAACGCCTCGCTCCACGTGCTCGATGGCCGCGACGGCCGGTGTTTCGATGAGTTCGGTTGCCACTGTCTGTTCGTCTTGCTGTTGTTGCTCTTGTGATTGCACGCACGCCCGGCTGGCGGCTCCGGTCGTACGGGTTAACGGCAAGTCGCCGCATTACGACAGGGCGGCGGCGAGATTATTTTCGGCTATCGGCGTAACGGCTGTGCGCTAGCGCACGAAATAAAGCAAAAAGCATCGTCCCAACCCTTCGACAAAAACGCCCTGCCCGTCCGGGCAAACCGGACGAACAGGGCGACGCGCTAAACCCCCGTCATCGGCGGCTAGTGCCGCTCTTTGGGTGTACTGCCATTGTCCGGCGAACTCCCGCCGGTGCGCCGCTGATAGTCGTCGCCACCGCGCCGGTCGGTGTCCTGCAAGCCGCGTTCGAGATCGCGCTGCGCCTGCCGGCCGACCGAACGCGTGTCGTGCGACTCGTTGCGCCCCACCGGCTCGCTGCCCTCATGCTGGGGACGCTTCGTATGCGGCTCGACGTTGCCCGGTTTCATCGTGCGCCTCCTTCCGCCGCGCGCAGCGGCTGGACCGTGCGCGTCGGGTCGAAATCGGCCCAATGGCCTTGCTGCCAGCGGCCGTCGGCGCGCTCGATCTCCATCCCGCCCGCCGCGCCCAGCACCTGCGCCGCCGTCTGCTGCGTGCCCGGGCTCACATGCACGGCCACCAGCACGCCCGACTCGCGCGCCTTGGGCGTGCCGTCGGGTTCATGGCCGAGGTCGCTGTGATCGACCTCGCGCTCCGCCGTCTTGCCGCCGCCGCGCGTCTGCCACAGCGCGCCGCCCAGCGTACCGACGTAGGCGCCCACGCCCGCCGCCACCGCCAATACCAGCAATGACCGGAACAGCACGTACGACAACAGCACGCCGACGATCAGACCGACCACGGCACCCGCCGCCGCCCCCGTTGCCGCGCCCAGCGACGACTTGCGCGCGCCCGGGTCGGCGAATTCGTCACCGCCCACCGGAAAACGCGCATGCTGGCCGCCCGGATTCACATAGAACGAGGCGACATCTTCGTGAACGAAACCATTGGCCTGCAACTTCTCGACCGCCACCTCCGCATCGTGCAGCGTCGTGAAGCGACTCGCTACGATCAGTGACATGACTCCCTCCTTTGGCCCTCGACGTCCGGGCGCTCGCTGCGTCACGCGATTGTTGTGCTGCCATCCATGACGCCATTCCCGCATGCGCCGTGCCGTCTCGTGCGATGCGTACAACCGTTTCGTGCCGACGATGGTTGCGCCGACGATGGCAAACCGGCTCGCCTGCAATAAAGCGCATCGCGTGTGCCTGTTTGACGATCCCGACGATTACGTGCGGCTTCGCATGCCTGCGGTATGCGCGATGCGCTGAAGCCTTGTCCGACTCAATGAGGAACGCTCATGAAAACCTTCGACTTCGATCAACGCGTCGAGGAAATCCAGCTTGCCATGGTGGATGTTTTCGACTCGCCTAAACGGCCCGCCATCAGCCTCGTCGACGAGGGCGAGACCGTCTTCCTGCAAATCTCGTGGGTCGTGGAGTCGCATCGCGATACCACGCTCGACGCCCGCTGCGCCGCCACGCTGCGCTTCACGCGCGCGCAACTCGACCGCTACGCGGCGCTCGACACCGCACGCCGCGTCGAGGTTCAACAGCGCCTGCGGCAGCGCGTACGCGAACGATTCGAGGCCGAACGTCCGCCCGCGCATGACGGCGAGTGCGCATTCGAACTCGCGATCTCCGACACCGAATTCGACACGCGCCCCGCTTTCCAGTAACGCCATCCTTCCGCGCCGTGGTCAGCGTGCAACGCGCTGGCCCGCCCGCTCGGGTTTCGCGCAATCGGCAATCAAACTCCTACGAAAATGATCGATTCGCGCATTGATGCGCCTGACTGAGTCCGCCACCGTCCCTTCCCCCAAGTGCGAATTACCCGTCGACAGGCCGGACAGCGCGCCGCGCAGCGGCTGTTCGAGCCTTTTAAATGATCGATTCAATCATAATTCGGGGTTTTCCCTCGGTTGAAACGCGCGTTTCGCTCAAATAAGATGACGCAAACGGTCATTCCAGCCGCATCGGCATGGCCGCAGCACCGCAATACTGATCGAATCAGTCAAATAAAAACCTGCCGGAGACACCACAGATGATGAGAAGGTCCACCGCATTGCTTGGCTTGTTGGGCGTCGCGATCGGCGCGCATGCGCAGAGCAATGTCACCCTCTACGGTTTGATCGACACTTCGCTCGTGTACACGAACAACCAGAAAGGCGCCGACAACTACCAGATGTCGAGCGGCGTCGAATCCGGCAGCCGCTGGGGCCTGAAGGGCGCGGAAGATCTCGGCGGCGGCTACGCGGCCATCTTCCAGCTCGAAAACGGCTTCAGCAGCACGGCGGGCACGCTCGGCCAGAACGGCCGCATGTTCGGCCGCGCCGCGTGGGTGGGCGCCGCCACGCCGTACGGCACGGTCACGCTGGGCCGCCAGAACGAACCGTCGGCGGACTTTCTCGGGCCGCTCGCGGCGTCGAACCAGTGGGCGGGCGGCATCGGCGCGCATCCCGGCGACACCGACAACCTCTACGTCAACTCGCGTATCAGCAACAGCGTGAAGTTCCTGAGCCAGAGCTATCACGGCTTCCGCGCGGGTGCGTTGTTCAGCTTCGGCGGCACGGCGGGCGACTTCAACAACAACCGCATCTGGAGCGTCGCGGCCGGTTACAACCAAGGGCCGCTCGCGGTGGGCGTGTCGTATATCGACACTTCGCGCCCGAACACGGCGCTGTGGGACGGCACGGCGGGCTCGGCCGCGATCTCGCCGAACAACTCGCCGATCTTCTCCGGCTACACCTCGGCGCGCACGCAGCGCGTGGCGTCGGTGGCGGGCAACTACACGTTCGGCCGGGCGAAGTTCGGTCTCGCGTATTCGAATTCGCGCTTCGAGGATCTCGGCTCGGGCGCCGCGGCGGCGCCGCTCGCCGCGTACCGCAACGCCACGGCCGTGTTCGACAACGCCGAAGTCAACTTCAACTATCAGTTCACGCCGTCCGTGCTGCTCGGCGTGGCGTACGACTACACCAACAGCCACGGCGCGGGCGACGCGCACTATAACCAGTTCAACCTCGGCGGCGACTATCTGTTCTCGAAGCGCACCGACGTCTATCTCACGGCCGCCTACCAGCACGCGAGCGGCACGGATTCGACCGGCAAGGCCGCCGTGGCGGCGCTCTGGCCGATCACGGCGTCGAGCAATTCGCACCAGATCGTCGCGGCAGTGGGGCTGCGTCACAAGTTCTGAGCCGGTGAACGCAGACTGAAACCCGGCGGCGTTCGAGGCGAGCGCCGCCCCCTCCGTCGCACGGCGCGACAATGCACGCAGTGTGCCAAAGAACCGCCGCGCGACGGCGAAGTGGAGATACGAGCATGACAGTGAATTTCCGGGGCATCGTCCCTGCCCTCATCACCCCGATGACCGCCGACGAGGAAGTCGACGAAGCGGGCCTGCGCACCCTCGTCGAGCGCCTCATCGAAAAGGGCGTGCATGCGCTGTTCGTGCTCGGCACCAACGGCGAGTTCATCGCGCTCTCGGAAGCGGAAAAGCTGCGCATCGCGCGCATTGCCGTCGACCAGGCGCGTTCGCGCGTGCCCGTGATCGCGGGCACCGGCGCCTACGCCACGCGCGACGTGATCGCCCTCAACGCGAAGATGCAGGACGCGGGCGTGGACGCGCTCTCGGTCATCACGCCGTATTTCAACGGCGCGACGCAAGCGGAACTCTTCACGCATTACGAACGCATCGCGCGCGCAACGCCGCTGCCCGTGATGCTGTACACGATTCCCGCCAAGGCCGGCATTACCTTGACCGTCGATACGGTGCGCCGTCTCGCCGAGATTCCGAACATTCGCGGCATTAAAGACAGCGGCGGCGACTTCGACCGCCTGCTCCAGCTCATCAACCTGCGCCGCGACGACTTCGCCGTGTTCACCGGCACCGACTCGATGATCCTGTGGACGCTCATCGCGGGCGGCGACGGCGCCGTGGCCGCCACGACGAACGCCGTGCCCGACGTCGTCATGTCGATCTGGAATCACTTCCAGGCTGGCGAGATCGAAGCCGCGCGCCGCGCGCAGGAATCGCTGCGCGCACTGCGCGACGCGTTCGCGCTCGGCACCATGCCGGTCGTGCTCAAGACCGCCGCCGCCATGCTCGGCATGCCGGCCGGCCCGGCGCGCGCACCCGCTCAGGCGCTCGACGCCGCCACGCGCGAGAAGCTCGCCAAGGCGCTGGCGATCTATCCGCGCGTCGCCTGACCTTGTTATCGAAGCCCTGACGAACACCGCCACATCGCCGAAACCGAGACTCACGCCATGAACCCCGTTTATCACTTCCAGACCGTCAAGCACGTCGTGCACGGCGCCCACAGCCTCGCGCAGTTGCCCGAAAAACTCGCGCTGCTCGACACGCCCGTGCGCCGCGTCGCGTTCATCACGCAGCCCGTGATGGAGGAGACAGGCGTGGCCGCGCGCGTGGTCGCGGCGCTCGAAGCGAAAGACATCGAAGTGCTGATCGTGCGCGACGTGCAACCCGAGCCGACCATCGAAAACGTGGAGACGGTGTTTCGCGGCCAGATCGAACCGTTCAAGCCCGACGCGGTGCTCTCGATCGGCGGCGGCAGCGTGCTCGACGCCGCCAAGCTGTTCGCCGTGCGCCTCACCAACGACCAGCCGCTGCGCGAATGGCTCGGCATCGACCTCATCAAGGCGCCGGGCGTGCCGCTCATTCTCGTGCCGACCACGGCGGGCACCGGCTCCGAAGTCACGCCCAACGCCATCGTCACGCTGCCCGACGAGGAACTGAAAGTGGGTATCGTGAGCCGCCACCTGCTGCCGCAGCTCGTGATTCTCGACGCCACGCTCACGCTCGATCTGCCCAGGCCCATCACCGCGGCCACCGGCATGGACGCGTTCATTCACGCGCTCGAGTCGTATATCTCGACCAAGGCCAACCCCATCAGCGACATGTTCGCGATGGAGTCGATGCGCCTGATCGGCGCGAACCTCGTGGAAGCCTACGAGAACGGCCATTCGCTCAAGGCGCGCGAAGCCATGATGCTCGGCTCGATGTACGGCGGCCTCGCGCTCACGGCGGCGGGCACGGCGGCCGTGCACGCGCTCGCGTACCCGCTTGGCGGCATGTTCAACATCACGCACGGCGTGGCCAATTCGATGCTGCTGCCGCACGTGATGGCGTTCAATCTCGACGCTATCGTCGGCCGCCTCGCCACCGTCGCGCACGCGCTGAACATCGCGCAACACGACGACAGCGAACAGGCCGCCGCCGACAAGTTCCTCGCCCGCCTGCGCGAGTGGACGGCGGCGCTCGCGATCCCGCAGGATCTGCGCGAATTCGGCGTTTCGGAAACGCATCTCGACGCGCTCTCGGTCGCCGCCGCGAAGGTCAAGCGCCTGCTCGGCAACAACCCGAAGGCGTTGAGCCTCGACGACATCAAGTCGATTTACGCGCGCCTGCTGCCATGAACACGCCGCGTCTGCTGATTCTCGGCGACGACCTCTCCGGCACCGCCGACTGCGCCGTGAAATGCACGCATCGCGGGCTGACGAGCGTGGTGTGCCTCGACGCTGCGCACGCGCTCGCGAGTGCCGCCGTCGCCACCGAAGCCGCCAGCGCCGACGTGCTCGCCATCGACACGGACACGCGCCGCGCGACGCACGCCGCGGCGGCCACGGCGAACGCGAACGCGTGGCGCGCGCACGCGGCCGACCGGCGTCTCTACAAGAAGATCGACTCGACGCTACGCGGCAACGTGGCCGCCGAAGTGGCCGCGCTCGCGGCGCACGCGGGCATGGCGATCGTCGCGCCCGCGCTGCCCGAAGCGGGCCGCACCGTGGTGAACGGCCATCTGCTCGTGCACGGCACGCCGGTGGAAGCCACCGAAGTGTGGCGCAACGAAGGCATCGCGGGCAGCGGCGACGTGCCCGCCATGCTCGCCGACGCCGGTCTGAACGTCGCGCATGTCGATACGCACGCCGTGCGCGAAGGCGTGAGCGCATTGCGCGCGCGGCTCGACGCGTATCGCACGCAAGGCGTGAACGCCGTGATTTGCGACAGCGCCACCGACGACGATCTGCGCATCGTCGCGCAAGCGTCGGCCGCGCTCGACGGCGTGTTCTGGGTGGGCTCGGCGGGTCTCGCGCAAACGCTGATCGGCGCGCTTTGCGGCGATGAAACCCGCACGGAGCAAGCGGTTGCGTCCGCAACGATCATGCCTGCGCGTCAATCGAATCACGCGCGCCACGCGAACCATCCGCGCGGCGTGCTCGTCGTGGTCGGCAGCATGTCGAGCGTCTCGCACGCGCAGATCGAGGCGTTGCGCGGCGAAGCCGCCGCGGCTTTCGAATACTTCAGTGTTGATGTCGCCGCGCTGCTCGATCCCGTGAGCCCCGCTTCACTCACGCTCGGCACGCGCGTGGCGAATGCGCTGATGCGCGGCCGTCACGTGGTGGTGGCGATGAACCAGGCGGAGCGCGCAAGCGCCGCTATCGGCGATCAACTCGCGCGCCAGCTCGCGGAGCGCCTCGCGCCCGCCGCCGCGCACGCGGGCGCGCTCGTCGCCACGGGCGGCGAAACGGCGCGCGCGCTGCTCGCGGCCATGGGCGTGCAGTCACTGCGCGTGCTCGAAGAACTCGAACCCGGCGTGCCGCTGATGGCCGCCACCGGAACGGCGCGCGTCTTGCCCGTCGTCACCAAGGCGGGCGGCTTCGGCGCGCCCGATACGCTTTATCGCGCGTGGCGGCGGCTCGCCCACGCGCAACCCGACTCCCCCCGATCCACCGAATCCAGCGCAACCCGCGCATTGAGCAACGAGGAAGCCATGACTTATCGTCCCGTAATCGGCATCACGATGGGCGATGCCGCCGGCGTGGGCCCGGAAATCATCATGAAGAGCCTCGCGCACCAGTCGGTGTACGACGGCTGCCGCCCGCTCGTGATCGGCGACGCGAAGCGTCTCGTCGACGCGGCGCAGCGCACCGGCGTCTCGCTCGAAGTGCGGTCGATCGCCACGCCCGCCGACGCGCGTTTCCAGCCCGGCGTGGTCGACTGCATCGACCTCGACCTGATTCCCGCAGCGCTGCCCTACGGCCAGCTCTCGCCCGTGGCCGGCGACGCCGCCTACCAGTACATCGCGCGCACCGTCGAACTCACCTCGGCCGGCGAACTCGACGCGATCTGCACCGCGCCGCTCAACAAGGAAGCGCTGCACGCGGGCGGCCACATCTTCCCCGGCCACACGGAAATGCTCGCGCACCTCACCGGCATTCCCGAAGTGTCGATGATGCTCGTCGCGCCCAAGCTGCGCGTGATCCACGTGACCACCCATATCGGTTTGCTCGACGCCATCCGCAAGATCGAACCGGGCCTCGTGCAGCGCACGATCGAACGCGCGCACGACACGCTGGTGCGCGCGGGGATCGAGAACCCGCGTATCGGCGTGTGCGGGATCAATCCGCATGCGGGCGAAAACGGCCTGTTCGGTTACGGCGAGGAAGAGGAAAAGATCATGCCGGCCGTGGCCGTGCTGCGCGAACGCGGCTGGAACGTGGAAGGCCCGCTGCCCGCCGACACGCTGTTCTTCCGCGCCGGCCGCGGCGACTTCGACGTGGTCGTGGCGATGTATCACGACCAGGGCCACGGCCCCGTGAAGGTGATGGGTCTCGAAGCGGGCGTGAACGTCACGGTTGGTTTGCCCGTGATCCGCACCTCGGTCGACCACGGCACCGCGTTCGATATCGCGGGCACCGGCATCGCCGACGAACGCAGCATGCTCGAAGCGCTCAAGCAGGCACAAGACCTCGCTACGCGCCGCGCCGTCCACGCCGCCTGACGCATCGCGCGACGCCCGCGCGCGCCGCGTGCACAGCGTGCCCGGTGCGCCGGGCGGGCAATCGCAGGCGGATTCGCGTGCGTTCGTTGAGTACACAACAATCGGAGACACAAGATGAATCACTTCACCGCGTGGGACACCACCGTCATCATTGCGATGGTGGTCGTGTACATCGTCGTCACGGCCTGGATCAGCATCCGGCTGCGCAGCAAGACCACCGAGCAGTTCATGGTCGCGGGCCGCTCCACGCCCGCCGTCGTGATCGCCATTCTGCTGATGTCGGAATACATCGGCGCGAAGTCCACCATCGGCACCTCGCAGGAAGCGTTCAATGTCGGCATCGCGGCGTCGTGGTCGGTGATTTCGGCCTCCATCGGCTTCCTGTTCTTCGGCCTCTTCATGGCGAAACGCCTGTATCGCTCGGGCGAATTCACCATCTCGGGCTTCATCGCGCAGAAGTACGGCAAGGCGGCGAAACTCGTGGTCTCGGCGATCATGATCTACGCGCTCTTCATCGTGAACGTGGGCAACTACGTGAGCGGCGCGGCGGCCATTTCCACCGTGATGCGCGTGAATCTGCCCACCGCGGCGTTCATCACCGCGATCGTTTCCACGATCTACTTCGCGTGGGGCGGCCTGAAAAGCGTGGCGTACGTAACGATCCTGCATAGCGCGGTGAAGCTCATCGGCATCGGCATTCTCGTGTGGGTCGCGTTGTCGATGACAGGCGGCATCGCCCCGATGATGCACGCCATGCCCGAAAAATACTTCACCTGGAACGGCGCGCTGAGCGGCGGCACGATTGGCGCATGGATCATCGGCACGGCGGGCGCGATCTTCTCCACGCAGTTCATCATTCAGGCTATCTCGGGCGCGAAGTCGGCGGAAGACGCGCGCAACTCCACGCTGATCGCGGGCGCGCTGTGCATTCCCATCGCGCTGGCGCTCGGCTTTCTCGGCGTCGCGGCCAAGTTCCTGTTCCCGAACATCAAGAGCCTCTACGCGCTGCCGATCTTCCTGCAGCACATGAACCCGCTGCTCTCGGGCGTGGTCACGGTCTCGCTGGTGGCGTCGATCTTCGTGAGCGTGAGCACGGTGGCGCTCGCCATCGCCTCGCTGATCGTGAAGGACTTCTACGTGCCGCGTTATCGCCCGACGCCGGAGCGCGAACTGCGCGCCACGCGCATGATCTCGTTCGTCGTGGGCTTCCTGCCGCTGATCTTCGTGCTGTTCGTGCCGCAGATTCTCGCGCTCTCGTTCTTCACGCGCGCGCTGCGTCTTTCGGTGACAGTGGTCGCGCTCATCGGCATCTATCTGCCCTTCTTCAACAGCAACCGCGGCGCGATCTGGGCGCTCGTGGTCGCCACGCTCGCCACCACGGTCTGGTACGTGCTCGGCAATCCGCTCGGTATCGACAACATGTACGTGGCGCTCGTCAGCCCCGCGATCGTGATGGTCATCGACAAGCTGCTCACGCCTTCGGCGAACAACAATGCCCGGCGCGTCGCGCATACGGACTCGTAAGCGCGCGGTATTGCGCCCCGCATTGCGCCCTCGCCCAGCAATCAAGGAATTCATCATGACGACTGTTTCCACCCTGCCCGACGCCGCGTTTACGATGCCCGGCCGCCTGCACGCGGCCGCCGGCGACGCCGCGCGCACCGACGCCTATCTGCCCGCCGCGACCGTGCAATGCCACGCGGCCAACCTGCTCGCGCTCGCCAACGGCGACGTGCTGTGCGCGTGGTTCGGCGGCACCCAGGAAGGCGTGCCCGACATCTCGATCTATTGCTCGCGCCTCGAAAAAGGCAGCGAAACGTGGAGCGAACCCGTGCGCCTCTCCGAGGACGCCACGCGCTCCGAGCAGAACCCCGTGCTGTTCGCCGCGCCCAACGGCGACCTCTGGCTCATCTACACGGCGCAGCTTTCCGGCCACCAGAACACCTCCATCGTGCGCCGGCGCATTTCGAAGGACCAGGGGCGCACGTGGGGCGCCATCGACACGCTGTTCGACAAACCGGGCACCTTCGTGCGTCAGCCCATCGTGGTGGCGCGCGACGGCGCGTGGCTGTGCCCCGTGTTCCTGTGCCGCGTGCAGCCGGGCGAGCGCTGGTCGGGCAACGACGACGTGAGCGTGGTGATGCGCTCGACCGACGGCGGCGCGAGCTGGCGCGAACACGCCGTGCCCGGCAGCGTGGGCTGCGTGCACATGAACATCCAGACGCTCGCTGACGGCACGCTGCTCGCGCTCTACCGCAGCCGCTGGGCCGACCATATCCACGCGAGCCGTTCGCGCGACGGCATCGCGTGGAGCGCGCCCGAAGCGCTGGCGTTGCCGAACAACAATTCGTCGATCCAGTTCGTCGCGCTCGCGAACGGCCATCTCGGCCTCGTGTTCAACGCGAGCAGCGCGGCGCAAAGCAAGGAACGCCGCGCCTCGCTCTACGACGACATCGAAGACGCCGAAGACAGCGGCGAACTCGTCACGCAGGCGGCCTCGGCGCACGGCACCGCGTTCTGGGGCGCGCCGCGCGCACCGATGACGCTCGCCATTTCGAGCGACGGCGGCCGCACATGGCCCGTGCTGCGCAACCTCGAAACCGGCGATGGCTACTGCATGACGAATAACTCCACGGACAAGCTCAACCGCGAGTTCTCGTATCCGTCGATCGCGCAGTCGCCCGACGGCCGCCTGCATATCGCTTACACGTACTTCCGCCAGCGCATCAAGTACGTGAGCGTGACGGAGGACTGGGCCAGCGCGGCGACGCAGGACGCCGGCGCGGCGCACGCAAGCGTGTAAGCGCGTGAGACGCCGACGAGATCCCGCGCCATGGGCAAAGTGCAGCGGAACCGGCAGCGGAAAGTGGATAAACTACGTGCGCGCCGGATTGTCCACGCCGTTTGCCTCGCTGCGGGGCGACGTCCCGAACCCAACCTCGAATCGTCCATGAAAGTAGCCCGCCGCCGTGAAGCCATGCTCCAGGCCGTTCTCTCCGGCATGACCGAAGTGTCCGAGTTGTGCGAACACTTCGGCATGTCGGAGGCCACCGTGCGCCGCGATCTGCGCGCGCTCGCGGACGAGCGGCTGATCTTGCGCACCTACGGCGGCGCCGCTTCCGTGAGCACGCATGCGCCCGAGGAATCGCTCGAGCAGCGGCGCCAGAGCTTCCAGGCCGAGAAGGACGCGATCGGCCACGCGGCGGCCGCGCACGTCCAGGCGGGCGACACGATCTTTCTCGACAGCGGCACGACCACGGCCGCGCTCGCGCGGGCGCTCGCCAGCGCGGGCCGCCACGACGTGCGCGTGGTCACCAACAACCTGCTCGTCGTGCAGGCGCTCGCCGCGAGCAACGTGCCGCTCACGCTGATCGGCGGCGAGGTGCGCGAGTCGAGCATGAGCACGCTCGGTCCCATCGCCCAGTTGGCGCTCACGCGCGTGACCGTCGATAAGGCCTTTCTCGGCGCCGACGGCGTCGTGCCCGGCCGCGGCCTCTGCGAAGCGACCGCCGACCAGGCTTACCTCAAGGAATGTTTGATGCGCCAGGCCGCGAGCCTCTATGTGCTCGTGACCGCCGACAAACTCAACCGCGACAGCCAGCAGCATTGGGCGCCCATCGACAAACCGTGGACGCTCATCACCGACGCGAACGCCTCGCACGCCGGCTTGCAGCCGTTCCGCGATCTCGCGGGCGTGACGATCGAAGCGATCGCGGTGGCGGCGAGCGGAGCGGGCATGGCGCTATCGCACTGAAATCGCTCTTATGAACCACGCAAGCCAGCAACGTTTTGTCGTCACGGGCGCCAGCTCGGGCATTGGTTACGCGATCGCGCGGCATTTGCTCGACGCGGGCCACGCTGTGATCGGCGTGAGCCGTAGCGCGCCCGATTTGCATGACGCACGCTTCACGCACGAAGCCGCCGATCTCGGCGATACGGCGTCCATCGTGCCCCTGGCGGCGCGCCTCGGCGCAGTGGACGGCCTCGTGCACGCGGCGGGCTTCATGCAAACCGCGCGCCTTGGCGAACTCGACGCGGCGAGCGGCGAGGCCATGTGGCGTTTGCACGTGGCCGCGGCTGCGGCGCTGGCCGACTCGCTCGTGCCCGTCATGCGCGCGGGCGGGCGCATCGTGCTGATCGGCAGCCGCGTGTCGGGCGGCGCGGCGGGGCGCAGCCAGTACGCCGGTGTGAAAGCCGCCATGGTGGGCATGGCACGCTCGTGGGCGATGGAACTCGCGCCGCGCGGCATCACCGTGAACGTGGTCTCGCCCGCCGCCACGGAAACACCCATGCTCAAGGACCCGCAGCGCACCTCGAGCGCGCCCGTGCTGCCGCCTATCGGCCGGTATGTGCGCGCGGAGGAAGTGGCTTCGATGGTGGCGTATCTGCTCGGGCCGCAGGCCGGAGCAATTACCGGGCAGCAGATCATGATTTGCGGCGGGAGTTCGCTTTAAATACGCTGCGCCGCGTTAAACACGTTTGCAAATGAAAATCGCCAGAAACGCAATAACGTTTCTGGCGATTTTTTATTCAGGCTTCAATCGTACGAATGATTTGCACAAAAGTAGCCTGACAAGCGCAATTGCTCGCGGCTCAATGCCGCCGATTTACTGCATATGCTGGCCGCCGTTAATCGGAATATTCGCGCCCGTGACGAAACCGGCGTCCTCCGAACACAGAAACAGTACGAGCGCCGCGACTTCATTCGGGTTGCCGAGACGGCCCATGGGAATCTGCGGCAGGATTTTCGAGTCGAGAATGTCCTGCGGAATCGCCGTCACCATTTTCGTGGCCAGATAACCCGGCGAAATCGTGTTGACCGTCACGCCCTTGCGCGCCACTTCGAGCGCGAGCGACTTCGTGAAGCCGTGCATGCCCGCCTTCGCGGCCGCATAGTTGGTCTGGCCCACCGACCCTTTCGAGCCGTTCACCGAAGAGATATTGATGATACGGCCCCACGCGCGCTCGACCATGCCGTCGCAGAGCGGCTTGGAGATATTGAAGATCGAATCGAGATTCGTGCGCAGCACCGCGTCCCAGTTCACCTTGTCGAGCTTGCGGAACGTCATGTCGCGCGTGATACCGGCGTTGTTCACGAGTATGTCGATGGGGCCGATCTCGCTCTGGATCTTCGTCGCGCCGCGCTGGCACGAGTCGTAGTCGGCCACGTCCATCGCATAGGCGTGAAATTCGCGATCCGTCGCGCGCATGCGCGCGAGCCAGTCCTGCGCGCCCGCGTTATCGGGTGAATGCGTCACGACGACGCGATAGCCCGCGTCGTGCAGCTTCATGCTGATGGCTTCGCCGAGGCCGCCCATGCCGCCCGTCACCAATGCAATTCGATTAGTCATCCTGTCTATCCGCGTGAGTTTTACGTCAATGAAGGGCGCCTTGTTGTTGACGACAAGGCGTGAAATCGCGCGGGTTTTATTCAACTGCTGATATTGCGCGTTGCAACTGCAAGGGATCGCCACGCCGGGGTGGCGCGGCGATCCGGTTTGATTTCTCGTTACCGAAAAAAGCGGCTCTTGCGGCGACTGCCTAGCCGCGCTCGACCGCGAGCGCCACGCCCATGCCGCCGCCGATGCACAGCGACGCCAGGCCCTTCTTCGCGTCGCGCTTCTGCATTTCGTGCAGCAGCGTGACCAGAATCCGGCAGCCCGACGCGCCGATCGGGTGACCGATCGCAATCGCCCCGCCGTTCACGTTGATCTTCGACGTGTCCCAGCCCATCTGCTTGTTCACGGCCAGCGCCTGCGCCGCGAACGCCTCGTTGATCTCCATCAGGTCGAGATCGTTCGGCGTCCAGCCCGCGCGCTCCAGCGCGCGCTTCGACGCCGGCACCGGACCCATGCCCATCATCTTCGGATCGACGCCCGCGTTCGCGTACGCCTTGATGCGCGCCAGCGGCTTCAGACCCAGTTCCTCGGCCTTTTTCGCCGACATCACCACGACCGCCGCCGCGCCGTCGTTGAGCCCCGAGGCGTTCGCCGCCGTCACCGAGCCTTCCTTGTTGAACGCCGGCTTCAGGCCCGCGAGCGATTCGGCCGTCACGCCGTGACGCACGAATTCGTCGGTGTCGAACACGAGCGGGTCGCCCTTGCGCTGCGGAATCTGCACCGGCACGATTTCATCGGCGAAACGGCCCGCCTTCTGCGCGGCTTCCGCCTTGTTCTGCGAGAGCGCGGCGAATGCGTCCTGCTGCTCGCGCGTGATGCCGTATTCCTTCGCGACGTTTTCCGCCGTCTGGCCCATGTGGTACTGGTTGTACACGTCCCACAGACCGTCGACGATCATGGTGTCGACGAGCTTCGCGTCGCCCATGCGGAAGCCGTCGCGCGAGCCCGGCAGCACGTGCGGCGCGGCGCTCATGTTTTCCTGGCCGCCCGCAACGACGATCTCGGCGTCGCCGGCCAGGATCGCGTTGGCCGCGAGCATCACGGCCTTCAGGCCCGAGCCGCAGACCTTGTTGATGGTCATCGCCGGCACCGAGGCGGGCAGCCCCGCCTTGATCGACGCCTGGCGCGCCACGTTCTGGCCCGAACCGGCCGTGAGCACCTGACCCATGATGACTTCGCTGACCTGCTCGGGCTTGACGCCCGCGCGCTCGAGCGCGGCCTTGATGACGATGGCGCCGAGCTCCGGCGCGGGAATCTTCGCCAGCGAGCCGCCGAATTTGCCAACCGCCGTGCGTGCGGCCGAAACGATCACAATGTCAGTCATGCTTAGCTCCTGCTTTGTTGATACGCGTGTGGAAATCGATGCTGCGAATCCGCGAGCGACACCGCGCCGCGCCATCGACCGGTGAGGACGATGGCGGGCGGGCATGCCCGGGTGATATCGATACGTAGCCTGGACTTTGCCGGGATGCGAGGCGAACGGCCGACCTGGCCGGTCTGGCCTGCGCTACCCGGCCCGGGAGCCGATCAAGCCTTCGCGCTTGCCTTGGCTGCCGTGGCTTGCGCGGCTTGGGTCGCTTGTTGCGTCGCGGCTTGAGCCGACGCCGCCGCGTTCTGGAAACCGCTTTGCGCCGTTTCGATGGCTTGACGGGTCGCGCCGCGCATGGTTTCGGCGGCGTTGTTGAACGCGGCGATGCTGGAGTTCATCGCGGCGATGAAGGCGTCGGCACCGAGCGGCGCCTGCTGGCCGTACTGCGCGAAGGGCGCGGTGAACGGGCCAACGAACGGGGCGAAGCCTTCAGACGCGGCCTTGAAACGCTGGCCCTGCTCGCCCGATTGCGTTTGCGCGGCTTCGACCAGCGCTTGCTGCGTGTGCGACGCGATTTCGGCGAGGTGCTGACCGTACGAGACGGCCTTGGCGACGGCGTGCTGCGACGCGCCCACTTGCTGGGTCACGAATTCGGCGGGGTTGCTGCTCTGCAGCGCGCCCTTGAGCGTGGATTCGCTTTCCGCCAGCGCCGCCTTGCTCGTTTGCAGGTTCAGGTCGATAACGGCCTGCCAGCCTTGAAACAGCGGCTGGGCAAATGCGAGAAACGTGGCAATACCGGCCTGGTAATTCGCGCGGAATGATTCGGGTGCGGAAACGGACATCAGCAATGCTCCTTGGTTAGTCTTACTGAATAAAGCGCCAACCCCCGAAGGCATGATGTACGGCTGCGTGCGATTTATGCAGATTGCTTCATCGCCGTCATCAATTTAGAGCAGTCATTCTAAGGCAGAATTTTGACAATTTTGTGCGCCACACAATTAGGGGATTTCCCTTATGACACCGATTCGGGTTTGGTTCTTGCAGTTGTCTGGCAACGTTTAAGGGAAGGATTAATGCTATTTAAATCGCGCGTTATCTGTACAAAATCGATCCATGCATTTTCATGGATTAACGGCTTTGGCGTTGCGCGCTAAATCGTCGCGATCCTTCACCCACGACAAGCGCGCAATTTCGCATATCGGAGTGAATGCGCACCGCGACGATTGTTTCGCCCCACCCAACACCGCCCCCTCAACCCTTCCCCTTCCGCACAGCCCGCACCGGCTTCGCCGCCTCGGTCGCCACGCGCCCCGTGCGTCGCGGCGCGCGCCGCACAGCCGGCGCCCCCACCGCCGCCCGCTCGCGCGCGGCGTCCAGCTCGCGCGCCTGCGCGTCGTGACTGGCGCGCAACGCGTCGAGCCGGCCTTCGAGCATGCCGGCCTGGTGCCGCATATCGCCGAGCTGGGCCTGCAAGCCCTGGATCTCCGCGCGCGCGCTTTCCTCGGCACGCGCGGCGCGCTGCGTGGCGGCATCGGTTTCGCGTTGCAAGCGCAGGTTGGCCGTGCGCTCGCGTTCGATTTCGAGCAACGCGCGCTTTTCGGCGGCCTGCAAGCGCGTTTCCGCGAGTTCGGCGCTAGCGCGCAGCTTGTCGAGTTCCGCGGCGAAATCGGCGCGCGCCTGGGTGAGCGCCGCGTCGCGCTCGCGCTGGCTCTGCTGCGAGCGCGCCAATTCCGCTTCGAGCGCGCTGCGCGTCGCCTCGGCGGCGGCCTGCGCCTGCTCGAGTTCCTGAATGCGCACCTGCGCCGTGAGCAGTGCCGCCGTGCGCTGCTCGAGCGCCTGCTCCGTGTGCGCGAGATCGGCGCGCGTGGCGGCCACGGCGGCTTCGGCGGCCTGCCGCGCGGCTTCGACTTCCTCGCGCAACGCACCGAGCGAATCGCGCGCCGTTGCCGCCGCACGCTGCCAGAGCGCCGCGACGAGTTCGCCCGCCGCGCCCTGCAACTCCACGGGCAGATCGGCGTGCTCGATCCGCACGCGGCTTTTCTCGCGCAACTCGGCCCAGAACTCGCCGAGCACGGCCGTGGGCGTGCTCATGCTGCCGCGGCGCACGTGCTGATAGAGCCGGTTGGCGGTGGGCGTAATGCCGAAGCGGAAGAACATCAGCGCGCAAACTTCGCGGTAGAGTTCGCGGGTCTTCGGGAACTCGGCTTTGAGGCGCTCGATTTCGGCGTTGAGGCGGACTTCGTCGGGAACGGCTTCGGACATGAGGCAGGCGTGCAATTTCGAATGGGCGAACATTACAACGTAAATCGCTCAATTTCTACTATTGCGAACCGCCAACGCCAAATTGAAAGCCCGGTTGCGGCCGGACAAAGCTGTTCTAATCGGCCGCCATTCGCTCGAAATCGGCCTGAGATCGCGAAGCACCACGAGCGTGGCTCGTCGAATGCGCAACGGCGCGCCGAGCCACCGGTCACCGTCGCGCCCGATAGGGGAGCGCCGGCCGCCACCCTCGTCGCGCCAACACCCGGTACGCCACGAAACGCCGCGAAGCTTACCGCGCGGCACCATCGTAGAACGGGTGCGCGGGCGCGTCGGTGGCGCGCCATGCATAGCGACGCAGCAGCGCCACATAGCCGTCGATCACGAAGCCGCCGCATTTGTCGTGATAGTCGTCGCGCCGCAAGCGGTACGCGAGCGGCAGATGAAACCACGGCAGCCCCGGCAAATCGTGATGCACGAGATGGTAGTTGTTGTTCAGATATAGCAACCGCATGACGATGCCCGCCTCGTTGATGGCGATGCGCGCCTTCGGCGACGACGCCGCCCGATGCTCGTAGAGCGAGCGCACCATCGCCAGCCCGAGCGCGGGCCAACTGATCGCCACGAGATAGAACCACCACGGCACGCCCGCGTAACGCTGCACCGCGGCGAGCAGCAACGCGACCGCCGCAACGTGCGCGAGCCACATCGGCAAGTGACGCGTATCGCCCGTTCGCGCCGTTTTCGCCGCGCCGGTCAGCATCGTCCCCACCGCCATCGGCGGCCCGATCACCATGCGCCCGACGAAGCTCTTGCGCGCGCGCCACAGCACGCGTTGCCAGCGGGGCAGGCGCGTCCAGCGTGCGGGCAGCACGTAATTCGTTTCGGGGTCGATGCCGGGCACCGTCAGCGCTTCGTCGCGGTGATGCGCCATGTGGCTCTCGCGATACAGCGTGTACGGGAACCACACCGCGAGCGGCGGCCAGCCGAGCGCCATGTTCACGCCGGCCAGGCGAGTGGGATGCCCATGAATGAGTTCGTGCTGCAGCGACATATGCCACGCGCACAACACGATCAGTAGCGGCGTGGCCGCTGGCAGGGAAAGATGGCCTGCGTGCAAACCCGTCAGCACGCCGAGCCAGCCGCCATAGATCACGGCGATAAGGAGCCACGTGGGCCACTGCGTACGCGCGGCGAAGCGTTTGCCGAGCGCGGCGATGTCGCGCGCGTGATCTGCATCGAAATATTCGGCCATGTCGTCAGTTCCGCGTTCGTGACGATACGGACCACGAACCATCACCGAGCGCTCACGATAACCAGGCCCGAACCGCGCGCCAACCAACGGATTGGCATTTGCTTATTCGTTGCCGCTTCACTTCGTATGCAATGCACGACGCGAGCCTCATCCACGTAAAATGCGTGTATGAACTCGCCCGCCCGCTGGACCGCTTCTTTGCCGATGTACAACGTCACGCCGCATCACACGGCGCGATGGCGCGCGTTGTTGCACGACTGTGTAAAGGCGTTCGCCGATGCGCGCGGGCCGCGCGAGGTCAGCGTGATCGCGTCGCCCGAAGGCGCGCTGCTGCCGCATTGGCGCGACGCGAATTTGCTGCTGTCGCAGACCTGCGGCTTCCCGTATCGCATGCTGGGGTTGGAGCGCGATGCGCAGCTCGTGGCCACGCCGATCTTCGAGGCCCCGGGCTGCGAAGGCCCGCGTTATCGCAGCGTGATCGTCGTGTCGAACGCGGCATGGCGCAACGGCGCAACGACGCTCGAAGCGTGCCGCGGTTTGCGCGCGGCCGCGAATAGCATCGACTCGCACAGCGGCATGAATGCGCTGCGTCACGCCGTGGCACCGCTCGCGCAATCCCGGCCTTTCTTCAGCTCGGTCACATGGACAGGCTCGCATGCCGCCACGCTGCGCGCGCTCGCCGCGCAAGACGCCGACGTGGGCGCCATCGATTGCGTCACGCTGGCCTTGTTGCGCGATGCCGGGTTCGAGCCGCTGCGCCATGTGCGCGAGATTGGCATGACCGTGGATGCGCCCGGCTTGCCGCTGATCGCAGCGAAGTCGCTCGATGATTCGGATCTCGAAGCATTGCGCGACGCGCTCGATACGGCCCATGCCACCAGCCCGGCGCGCGCGCGCGAATTGCGCCTGCGTGGCTTCGCGCGGCTCACGCCCGGCGCTTACGCGGAGATCGAAACCCTCGCGCTCGCCGCGGGCGAGCAAGGCTACCCCGAACTGCGCTAACGTGCGTTTCCGTCGCGCGCGAGGAACGCCGCGCAACGATCCTCGGGCGTGGTGAGCCGGTCGTGATGCAGGCACAGGCGGCTCGCGCCCACGGTCGCGCCCCACGCCGAGCCGAACGACGCGAGCCCCGCGATGCGCGCTTCGAGCAGCGCGCGATCATCGGCCCAACACGCGCAACGCGTGCACGCGTCGTGGGCCACGGCGAGCACGGCGGCGCTCATTGGCCGAGCGCCGACCAGAACGACGCGAACACCTGCGCCGAAAGCAGATAGCCAATCACCTCGTTCACCGCCGCGCCCGCCGTGAAGGCGAGGAACGGCTTCACGCCGTGTTCGAAAGCGCTGTGAAGCGCGTGGTGAGGCCGATGCTCAGAAAGCAGAACGTGAACGCCCACGTGCGCAACGCGACGATCAACGAAACTTAAATCACTTATCGATCCAGGCTCATTGCCCCGGCGCGGGCTGCGCGTAATCCTCGGCGTCGATGTCGTAGCCCGACGGCTCCCAGCGAATCGCGAGCAGCACCAGCAGCGAGGCGAGCGGTGCGAGCGCGATCACCCAGAACACTTTGGTGCCGAGCGCCGCCGCGAGAATCGGAAACAGGAACAGCGAGACCGTCGACGAGGAGCGCACCAGCGTCTGATTGAACCCCACGCCAATACCGCGCAGCGAGGTCGGGTAGCTGAGCGACGCATAGGTCATGCTGTGCGAACCGGGGCCGAACCCCTGACCGAACAGATAGCCGCCGAGCAGCAGGATCGCGAGCACGACCAGCACGCCGTTGCCCGGATGACCGATCAGCGCGAGACCGATCAGCGAAACGAATTGCAGACTGTGGCCGAGCACCGTCATCTTCCACGCGCCCACCGTGGGCGCCGTGCGCACGCCGATCAGGCCGCCCACGAACGCGAACAGCAGGTTGAGCGCGAGCGCGGCGACGATGGTCGTGAGCGGGCCCTGTTGCAGGAAGCTCGCGATGATCACGGGCAGCCCGAAAATGATCGCGTTATAGCCGAACGACGAAGCCGCGCCGATGGTAGCCGCGAGTATCGTGCGGCGCCGGTAGGTGGCGTTGAACAGCACGCCGTAGTTGCGCCACGAAGCGGCGCGCGGTCGCGTCTGCGCCGCGTGCGGGTCGCCGCCTTGCGCGCGCTCCACCACCGCATCCACACCATACGTACGCTTGAGAATACGCGCCGCGCCTTCGAGATCGCCCTGATTCGCGGCCCACACCGGCGACTCGCTGATATAGCGGCTGCGCACCGCGATGATGACGAGCGCCGGTACCGCGCCGAACGCGAGCGTGAGCCGCCAGAGCCAGCCCAGTTGATGCGCGGGCAGGATCGCATAGAGCCCGAGGATCAGCAGATAGCAGGTGCTCGTGGCCGCGTACCACGCGGGGCACCATGCCGCCACGCTCGCCGCCTTGTTGCCCTTGCCCGCCACGCGCGAGAACTCGGCGAGAAATGCCATGGCCACCGGCAGGTCGAGGCCCACGCCGAAGCCCATCAGAAAGCGCGCGCCGCCCAGCACCCACGCATTGGGCGCGAGACCCGCCGCGATGGCCGCGACCACGAAGAACAGCATGTCGGCCATGAACACGCGGTAGCGGCCAATGCGGTCGGTGAGATAGCCGCCGAACAGCGCGCCGAGAATCGCGCCGAAGGTGATCGCCGCGGAGACGAAGCCCACTTGCACGGGCGAGAGCGCGAATTCGCGCGCGATGTCCTTTACGCCATAAGCCAGCGAGGTGAGATCGTAGGCGTCGAGAAACACGCCGCCGAGCGCGATGGCCAGCACGACGCGCGCATTGCTGCCCGTGGCGGCGCCCGCGTTGACGAGGCGCGCGACGTCTTGCGCCGAGCGGATCACGGCGGGCGCCGCGGCGTGGGCGGCGTGGGCGTCGCGCGCGGCGGCATCGGCCGGAGGAGTGGGTACCGCGATAGTGGACATGATGACGGACGCTCGCGAAGGAGAACAATCGTGGAAGATCGCTGCATCCTAGCCAGCCTCGCGGCGCACGCAAAACGACGAATTTTGCTAAGCATTGCGCACGAAATTGGTTGGCCGCGCGCATGCCGCTCTCTAGCATCGCGTCATCTTCCACTCGTCCCGTGACGGACATCATGAATAAAAGAACCCTTCTCGCCACCACGCTGGCCACGCTCGCCCTGGGCGTCACGTTCGCCGCCGCGCCGCTCGCCCACGCCGCCGATCAAACGCTGCGCGTGGGCATCATGTCGGGCGAAGACGAGGACGTCTGGCGCGTGGTGGCCGCCAATGCCGCGAAGCACGGCCTCAAGGTCAAGGTGACGACGTTCGCCGACTATACGCAGCCGAACGAGGCCCTCTCCGAACACGATCTCGACGCCAATTCGTTCCAGCACAAGCCCTATCTGGACGCGCAGGTCAAGGCCCGCGGCTACAAGATCGTGCCCGTGGGCTTCACCTACGTGCAGCCCATCGGCCTCTATTCGCACAAGGTGAAGTCGGTGGCGGATCTGCCGCAGAACGCCACCGTGGCCGTGCCCAACGACCCGAGCAACGAAGGCCGCTCGCTGCTGTTGCTGCAGGCGCTCGGCCTCATCACGCTGCGTGCCGACGTGGGCCTGCTGCCCACCGCGCGCGACATCGCGAAGAATCCGAAGAACCTGCGCATTCGCGAGCTCGACGCCGGTATCGTGGGCCGCTCGATCGACGACGTGGACGCCGCCGTCATCAACACCGACTGGGCCGTGAAGGCCGGTATCAAGATCCCGCAGGACCGTATCGCGCAGGAAAAGGTGCCCGGTAATCCGTATCGCAACTTCATCGCCGTGAACGAGAAGGACGCGAATGCGCCGTGGGTGCATACGCTCGTGGAGAGCTATCAGCAGGCAAACGTGGCAACGGAAATTCTCTCCGTCTATCACGGTGCAACGTTGCCTGCCTGGAAGGATGCGCCGCAGCAGTGAGTCCCGAGCAGTGCGTTTTGTTTAGCGCCTGCGAGAAGAACGAAAAGCCATTGATTCGGTATCCCGATCAACGGCTTTTTTACGTCGACAAAACCCTCAGACGGCTTCCGTCACCTTGCGATAGCTCGCGCCCGCATGACGTTCGGGCAAAGTCGGGCCTGCCTGAAAGAGCTTGTCGCGCAGCGTGCCTGGCGCATATTGCGTCTTGTAGAGGCCGCGCGACTGCAATTCCGGAATCACGAGGTCGACGAAATCCTCGTAGCTTTCCGGCACCACGGTACGGCTCAGATTGAAGCCGTCCACGCCGGTCTCCGCGACCCACGACTGCAGTTCGTCCGCGACCTGCGAGGCGCTGCCGAAGATGGCCGGGTAACGGCCGCCGAGTTCGAACATCTCCAGCAGCTTGCGGCGCGTCCAGCCATGCTGCTTCGCCGTGCGCGTGGCCGACTCGATGGCGTTGCCCGGCGCGTAGTCCACGGGCGCGTCCAGGTCGTACTGCGCGTAGTCGATACCGGTGCTCGAGGCGAAATGCGCGAGACCCGCCTCGCGGCTCGCGTACTGGCGATAATCCGCGTACTTCTCTCGCGCTTCCTGTTCGGTCGCGCCCGCCACCACGGCCGCGCCCACGAACACCTTCACGTCGTCGGGACGCCGCCCCGCCAGCACCAGTTGCTCGCGCAGCGCGCGCACCGTTTCGCGCGCGGCGGCGCGGTTGGGCGGCGAGATGAACACGCATTCGGCGTGGCGCGCGGCGAAACGCTGGCCGCGTCCAGAACTGCCCGCCTGGAACAGCACCGGCGTGCGTTGCGGCGAGGGCTCGGCAAGGTGATAGCCGTCCACGCGGTAATAGCGCCCGGCATGCTCGACGCGATGCACCTTGGCGGGATCGGCGAAAACGCGTGCGGCCTTGTCGCGGCGTACCGCGTCCGCCTCCCAACTGCCTTCCCACAACTTGTACAGGACTTCCAGGTATTCGTCGGCGCGATCGTAGCGTTCGTCGTGCGGGAGCTGTTGTTCGAGACCCATCGCGCGCGCGGCGCTGTCGAGATACCCCGTGACGATGTTCCAGCCGATGCGGCCATTCGTGAGGTGATCGAGCGTCGAGAAACGCCGCGCGAGCAGATAGGGCTGCTCGTAAGTGAGATTCACCGTCACGCCGAAACCCAGATGTTCGGTGACGGCCGCCATGGCGGGCACGAGCAGTGTGGGATCGTTCACGGGCAACTGGATCGACTCGCGCAACGTGACGTCGACATTGCGCTGGTACACGTCGTACACGCCCACGATATCGGCGAGAAACAAGCCGTCGAACAGGCCGCGTTCGAGCGTGCGCGCGAGATTGGTCCAGTACGCGAGCGTGCGGTAATCGGTCGAGCGGTCGCGCGGGTGTGTCCACAAGCCGTGGTTGATATGGCCCACGCAATTCATGTTGAATGCGTTGAGCAGAATCTGCTTGTCCGGTTTCGCCATTTGCCATGCTCCATGCAGGATCGTCTGTCATTGGAACAGTGCGAACGCCAATTCACTACCAGTTTATTCGCGATTGCATATGCGCTTTCACGATGAGGCCGATGACACCCGGCGCGTCCAGCGCATCACGTCACGGCCCATCACATCACGTGACATCACGCCGCGGCGCTTGCATCGCGCGCCGCAGCAGCCGCGGCCGCCGCGCGCGGCTGGCGCTCCAGCGCCATCACCGAAGCCGCCACGATCAGCAAACCACCCATCCACGCCGAAACCGTCAGGCGCTCGCCGAGCCACAGCACCGCGAACAGCGCGCCGAACACGGGCTCGCTGCCCATCAGCAAGGCCACGCGCGTGGGACTGCTGCGGCTCACCGCGTAGTTCTGCACGAAGAACGCGAACAGCGTGCAGGCGGCCACGAGCCAGATCACGCTGCCCCAGAACGCGGCGTGGCCCTGCCACGCGGGCAGCGCCTGCCATTGCGCGGGCGCGACGGTGAGTGCGAGCGCGGCGCAGCCGAACGCCACCACGCCCGCCTGCACCGCCGTGATCGTGAGCGGCGGCACGGCGCCCGCGCCCATCGCGCGCTTGACGGCGCAACTCGTGAGCGCGCGCAGCAGCGCGGCGAGCACCACGAGCGCGTCGCCGGCGCTGAGCGCGACGTGGCCGCCCGTGAGCAGGAAGGCGCCCAGCATCGAGACCGCCGCCGCGCCCCATTCGATCGCGCGCGGCGCCCGGCGCAGCCAGGCCCATTCCACGAGCGGCGTGAAGACCACGCACAGGCTGATGAGGAACGCCGCGTTCGAGGCGCGCGTGAGCGACACGCCGAAGGTCTCGGCGAGAAAGATGCCCAGCAGCAGCACGCCCGCGCCGAGCACCGCCGCGCGCTCGCGCCAGCCCACGTTCAGCAGCGCGCGCAACGCGGGCGAGAGCAACACGAAGGTGATGCCGAAGCGCAGCGCGAGCAGACCGAGCACGGGATAGACGAGCAGCGCGCCTTTGACGACGCCGTAACTCGTGCCCCAGATGAGCGCGACGACAACGAGCAGGGCATCGACGGTACGGGGCGAACGCAGCAGGCGGAACATGGGGGCAACCGGAAAAGAAGGAGGAAAGCCGATTGTCCGCCATTGCACTCGCGGCGATAATCCAGCTCAACGGAACATCATCTATGTCGGTAATGCACAAATGAACCCGAGTGATCTCCTGCCTCTGCTGCCCGATCTCGCCACCTTCGCGCGCGTGGTCGAGGCCGGCAATTTCTCGCTCGCGGCACGCCAGCTCGGCAGCACGCCGTCCACCGTCAGCCGCCAGATGCAGCGGCTCGAACGCGCGCTCGGCACGCGCCTGCTGGAGCGCTCCACGCGCAGCCTGCGGCTCACGGAGTCGGGTGGCGAGGTGTACCGGCATTGCGCGGATATGCTCGGCGCGGCGGCGAGCGCGGCCGAAGCTGCCAGCCGCCTGAGCGAGCGCCCGCACGGGCGCGTGAGTGTGAGTGCGCCCATTTCGTTCGCGCAGAGCGTGGTGCATCCGCTGATCGCCGGATTCCTGCGCGCGTATGAAGACGTGGACGTGCAACTGATGTTCACCGACCGCGACGTCGATCCGGTGCGCGATCACGTCGACGTGGTGATCCGCCCGACACCCGCGCCGCCGCCCGGCCTGGCCGCGCGGCGCGTCGGCAGCTTGCGCTGGCTGCCTTGCGCCTCGCCTGGCTACTTGCGCGACCGCGGCATGCCGCAGCACCCGAAGGACCTCGCGCAGCACAACTGCCTCTATCTGGGCGAAAGCGCCGACGACAACCGCTGGTCGTTCCGGCGCGGCGCGCGCAGCCACACGGTCGAGGTGCGCGGGCGCTACAGCGCCAACGACGTGACGGCCCGGCTCGACGCCGCCCTCGACGGCTGGGGCGTGGCGTGCCTGCCCGAATTCGCCGCCACCGAGGCGTTGCGCGACGGCCGCCTCGTGCGTGTGCTGCCCGAGTGGGCGCTGGAGCCGCGCGCGTACAGCGGCCCGGTGTGGATGCTGTATCCGCCCAACCGCTTTCTGCCGCCCAAGGTGCGCGCGCTGATCGACTGGCTCGGCGAGCGGCTGCCGGCGTGAGCGTCGCGCGGGGCGACGTTTCGGGCGACGTTTCGGGCGACGTTTCGGGCGATGTTTCGGGCGACGTTTCGGCGACGTTTCGGCGACGTTTGGGCGACGTTTGGGCGATGTTTAGGCCGCCGCTTGATCGGCGAATGAAAGCCGCGTGAGACGATCGGGCATGAACTTGAGTCGTCTCGACATTCATTTGCGCACGGCCGCCACCTAGACTGGGCTATCGATACCACGAAGCGCGCAGCGCGGAAGGACACGTCATGCAAACCCTGCGAACGGATGTCGCCATCATCGGGGCCGGTACGGCCGGTCTCTCCGCCTACCGGGCCGCCAAGGCCGAAGGCAAGCAAGCGGTGCTGATCGAAGGCGGCGCGTACGGCACGACCTGCGCCCGCGTGGGCTGCATGCCGTCGAAGTTGCTGATCGCCGCCGCCGAAGCCGCGCATGCCGTGCAACTCGCGCCGCGCTTCGGCGTGAACGTGAGCGGCGTGGAAGTGGACGGCCGCGCCGTGATGGCGCGCTTGCGCAACGAGCGCGACCGCTTCGTCGGCTTCGTGGTGGACGGCGTGCACGCGCTGCCCGCGGCGGACCGGCTGGTCGGCCACGCGCGCTTTATCGACGACAACCTGCTGCAATTAGGCGATCACACCACGCTGCGCGCCGCGAGCGTCGTGATCGCCACGGGCTCCACGCCCATCGTGCCCGAGGCGCTCGCGGGTCTCGGCGACCGCCTGCTCGTCAACGACGACGTGTTCGAGTGGCAAGACCTGCCGCGCAGCGTGGCCGTGGTGGGCGCGGGCGTGATCGGCCTCGAACTCGGTCAGGCGCTCGCGCGGCTCGGCGTGCGGGTGACGCTGTACGGCGGCTCGCGCGGCCATATCGGTCCGCTCACCGACCCGCAGGTGATCGACGAAGCGCATCGCGTGTTCGGCGCGACCCTGCATCTGGAACCGCGCGGCCGCGTGGTCTCGGCCAGCCGCACCGAGGCGGGCGTGACGCTGCGCTATGCGCGCGCCGACGGCACGCATAGCGAAGACACGTTCGATTACGTGCTCGCCGCAGCGGGCCGCCGCCCGAACGTGGCGCATCTCGGTCTCGCCAACACGTCGCTGGAACTCGATGCGCACGGCGTGCCGCGCTACGACGCCGCCACGCTGCAAGCGGGCCGCGCGCCGGTGTTCCTCGCCGGCGACGTGAACGACGCCCACGCGCTGCTGCACGAAGCCGCCGACGACGGCCGCGCCGCCGGCCGCAACGCCGCGCGCTTCCCGGCGGTGGAACCGGTCGCGCGGCGCGCCGCGCTGGCGATCGTCTTCTCCGACCCGCAGATCGCCATCGTCGGGCAAGCTCACGCCACGCTCGAAGCCGGTACGTTCGTGACCGGCGCGGTGCATTTCGAAGATCAGGGCCGCAGCCGCGTGATGCTCAAGAACCACGGCCTCGGCCATGTGTACGTCGATCGGGAAACGCGGCGGTTGCTCGGCGCGGAATGGTTCGGGCCGGCGGCCGAGCATATCGGCCATCTGCTCGCGTGGAGCGCGCAGATGCGGCTGAGCGTGGACGACATGCTCGCGATGCCGTTCTATCACCCCGTGATCGAGGAAGGCTTGCGCACCGCGTTGCGCGACGCCGCCGCGCAGCTGTGAACCCGTGGGTTCGACCCACTACGCGACCCACTACGCGACCCAACGCGCGCCCCGATCCGCGACGCGATACCCTGCAAAAAACGCAAAGGAAACCGCCATCATGAAAGCGCTCGTTCTCAGCCAGTACGACGGCCCGCTGGAAGCCGTCACGCTCGAGGTTCCGCAGCCGCGCGCGGGCGAAGTGCTCGTGCGCGTTCACGCGGCCGGCCTCAATCCGCTCGACACGAAGATCCGTGCGGGCAAGGCGGCGCATGCGCAGCACCCGCTGCCGCTCGTGCTCGGCATCGACATGGCGGGCGTGGTGGAAGCCGTGGGCCCGAGCCGCGACGGGCGGCCCGCGCGTTTCGCGCCCGGCGACGCCGTGTACGGCATGACGGGCGGCGTGGGCGGCATACAAGGTTCGCTCGCGCAATATGCCGCCGTCGACGCCGACCTGCTCGCGCGCCAGCCCGCGAATCTCTCGATGCGCGAGGCGGCCGCGCTGCCGCTCGCGTTCATCACGGCGTGGTCGGGCATCGTCGACCGGGCGCGGCTTCAGGCCGGTCAAAGCGTGCTCGTGCAAGGCGGCGCGGGCGGTGTCGGGCACGTGGCCGTGCAGATCGCGCGGGCGCTCGGCGCGAGCGTGTTCGCCACGGGCAGCGCGCGCAACCAGCACGCCATCGCGCAGTGGGGCGCCACGCCCATCGACTACGGCGCACAAAGCGTCGAGCAGTACGTGGCGGCGTACACGAACGGCGCGGGCTTCGATCTCGTGGTGGATACCGTGGGCGGCGCGACGCTCGACGCGTCGTTCGCGGCGGTCAAACACTTCGGCCACGTGGTGAGCGCGCTCGGTTGGGGCACGCATGCGCTCGCGCCGCTGTCGTTTCGCGAAGCCAGTTACTCAGGCGTGTTCACGCTGTATCCGCTATTGAGCGGTGCGCATCGCGCGCATCACGGCGAAATGCTCGGCGAGGCGACGCGGCTGGCCGAAGGGGGTCAGCTCGCGCCGCGTGTGGATGCGCGGCGATTCGCGCTCGAAGAGGCGGAGCGCGCGTATGCCGCGCTCGCGGACGGCAGCGCGGCGGGCAAGATCGTCGTGGACGTGGCGTAACGCGGGATCAGCGCGCGGTCAACGCGTGGTCAACGTGCGTTCAACGCGTGGTCGGCGCGTGGTCAACATGGTTAGCGTGGTTATCGCGGTTAGCGCGGTCGAAGCGATTAGCGTTGCGCGCTGGCGCCCGCTTCGGCGCAACCCGCGCGCACGCGCCGCACGATCGTCACGCACGAGAGCACGATAAAAAGCCGCCATAGCCACGCGGCCACGCCACCCACCTCGCCCAGCGCAAGCCCCACGCCAATCCACAACGCGAACGCGCCGAGCACGAACGCGCGATCGCTCTTGCCGAACGGACCGTCGTAGCGGCGGCTCGCGCCCGCGAGCGGCCCGATCAACCCGGCGCACTCGACCACGGCAGCGGCCAGCGCGAACAGCCAGACATCGGCAGAGGTGAACGCGCGCACGCACAGAAAGGGCAGCGCGAGCGCGATGTCGGAGATCACGTCGCCGAGTTCGTTGAGATACGCGCCCAGCGTGCTCTTCTGGCCGTGCTCGCGCGCGAGCATGCCGTCGATGGCGTTGAGCGCCATGCGCAGGAACAGCCACACGGGAATCAGCAGAAACACGCGCGGCGCACCGCCGCCGCATGCGCCGACGATCGCCCCGACCACGATCGACCCAAGCGCCGCGCCCAGCGTGACCTGGTTCGCCGTGACGCCGTGCGCGGCAAGCCAGCGCGTGATGGGACGCAGCAGATTCTGAAATTTCGGTTTGAGGGCGTAGAGGCTCATCAGCGGCTCATGGCGGTTCGAAAGCGCGTTAAGTGGGTTAGACACGGTCGGTCGGTCACGGTCGCTCAGACACGGTCGATCGGATCGGGGCGGACGAAAGGAATCGCCCGCTACAATGCCACAACGGCGATCCCGCGCAACATGAGGCGAATCCGAAACGGACGGTCCCGGTTCGCGCGTCGTCAAGATTGTTGAAAGTCGCGCGCCACCAGACCCACGTCAAACCGGTTCGATCCGACGGCGCACGGCCAGCGCGCACTGAGGCCAGATCGCGCACAATGCCACGCGCATCGCCGTACGCGGCCTGCATGCGTCATTCTAAAAACACGCGGCGACTTTAGAACAACCAACGATGAAGACACTCTGGCATGTCTGGCAACGCGACGCGCTACTCGCCCTCGTGCGGCTGCTCGTGGGCGCGTATCCCGTCTGGCATCGGCAAGCGCTTGCGGAGTCGGCCAACGCGCAAAGCATCTGGTTTTCCAATCACACGAGTCATATCGACACGCTCGCGATTCTGGCCGCGCTGCCACGCGACGTGCGCGCGCGCGTGCGGCCCGTCGCGGCGCGCGACTACTGGGACAGCGGCAAGCTCAAGCGGCATATCGCGCGCAACATACTCAACGCGGTGCTGATCGACCGCCATCGCGAGTCGGGCGGCGATCCGCTCGATCCGGTGCGCGAGGCGCTCGCGCAAGGGCATTCGGTGCTGATCTTTCCCGAGGGCACGCGCGGCACGGAACCGCTGCCGCAGCCCTTCAAGAGCGGGCTCTTTCATCTGTCGAACGATTTTCCGGCCGCCGCGCTCGCGCCCGTGTATCTGGAGAATCTGCAGCGCATCATGCCGAAGGGCACGATCTGGCCCGTGCCGCTCATCTGCAAGGTGCATTTCGGCGAGACGCAGCCGCGCCTCGAACACGAGGACAAACCCGCGTTTCTCGCCCGCATGCACGCGGCCATCGTGGCGCTCGTGCCGCATCGCCCTGAATCCTCCTGACCTCGGACCGATCACGACATGCAGAATCCCTTCTGGAGTCTCGTTACCGGCGTGGTGGCCGTCCTGCTGATCGCCACCTTCGTGGGCGCGATACTCGGCGCGCGCGGCGGCAAGGACAATCCCACCATCGTCAATCTGAACCAGCGTATTTATGCCTGGTGGGCAATGGTCGCGGTCATGGTCGTCGCGCTCGGCCTCGGCAACAACGTCACGTATTGCGTGTTCGCGGTGTTCTCGTATCTCGCGCTGCGCGAATTCATCACGCTCACGCCCACCACGCCCAGCGACCACAGCACGTTGTTCATCGCGTTCTTCGTGGCCATTCCGGTGCAGTACATCCTGCTCGGCGTGAACTGGTACGGCATGTATTCGATCTTCGTGCCGGTGCACCTGTTCTTCGCGATGTCGCTGGTTTCCGCGCTCACGCAGGACACGCGCGACTTCCTGAGCCGCAACGCCAAGATCAACTGGGCGCTGATGGTGTGCGTGTACGGCCTGAGCCACGCGCCCGCCGTGCTGATGCTCGACATTCCGCACTATGCGGGCAAGAACGCGCTGCTGCTGTTCTTTTTCCTGCTCGTCGTGCAGATCAGCGACGTGCTGCAATACGTGGTCGGCAAGCTGTTCGGGCGGCGCAAGATCGCGCCGCGTCTGTCGCCGTCGAAAACGGTGGAAGGGTTCGTGGGCGGCGGCTTGCTCGCCACCTTATGCGGCGCCGCGCTGTATCGCGTGACGCCGTTCAGCTTTGGCGCGGCCTTGCTGGTCTCGCTCGCCATCGTCATTGCGGGTTTTGTCGGCGGACTCGTGCTCTCGGCCGTGAAGCGCTCGCTCGGCGCCAAGGACTGGGGCTCGATGATCGCGGGACACGGCGGCATGCTCGATCGCGTGGATTCGATCTGCTTTGCCGCGCCCGTGTTTTTCCATCTCGTGCGGTATTTCTACGTCTGAAACGCGCTCACGCGGCGCGGCTTTGGCACGGTCTCACACCGGCGCGTCGCCTTCGATCGTGGTGCGATACAGCTTGCGCCGCAGATGATCGGGCGTGCCCGCCGCGAGATGCATGAGCGAGCGGTTGTCCCAGAACACGAGATCGTGCTCGCGCCAGGCGTGGCGGTACACGTGCGCGTCGAGCACGCTATGCGCGAACAGCGCGTCGAGCAGCGCGCGGCTTTCGTCCTCGGGCACACCCACGATGCGCGTGGTGAAATGCTCGCTCACGAACAGCGCCTTGCGGCCCGTTTCCGGATGCGTGCGCACGACCGGATGCACCACGGGTTTCACCTGCGCGATCTGTTCCGCCGACAAATTCGGCCGCCACGGGCTGCGCGCCTGCAATTCCGCATAGCGCGCGAGATAGGTGTGTTCGGCGCGCAAATCCTCGACGGCATCGCGTAGCCCGGCGGGCAAGGTGTCCCACGCGAGATGCATGTTGGCGAACAAGGTGTCGCCGCCTTCCGCGGGCAATTCCTGCGCGTGCAGGAAGGAGCCGAGGCTCGGCTTCTCCTTGTACGAGAGGTCCGAATGCCAGAAGTGGCCCGCGTCGCCGAGACCGATCGGCTGACCGTTTTCGACGATGTTCGACACGATCAGCACTTCGGGGTGCCCCGCCAGCGCGAACTGATGCAGCACGTGAATCTGCAGCGGCCCGAAACGGCGGCTGAAAGCGACTTGCTGAGCGGGCGTGATGCGTTGATCGCGAAACACCAGCACGTGATGATCGAGATGCGCGCGATGAATGCGCGCGAAATCCTGGGCGGAAAGCGGCTGCGCGAGATCGAGGCCGAGCACTTCGGCGCCCAGCGGCGCGTCGAGCGCGCGAATCTCGAAGTCTTGCCGATGCACGCCGGCGGCGCGCTCGTGGAGGGTGGCGGTCGTGGTCACGCGTCGAGCCTTGTCGAAAAGATGAGAGCAATCAGAACAATCGGCTCAATCTACGTGCGCGCGCGGGCGCTGGCAACGAAGCAAATGCCATACGTTTATCCGCTGCGGTGATAACGGCGCCGCTACGGCGTCGAGAGGCGCCATCCCCATCGGCATAACGCATCCCGCCGCGCCCGCTCCGGCCCCACGCGCCGTCACGCCGAAGGCAAGCTCACTTCGGCGATCAGACCCGATTGGCCGTCCGTGCGATTGCGCAGCGCGACCGTGCCGCCGTAACCGAGCACGATCGCGCGCACGATGGCGAGGCCGAGCCCGCTGCCTTCCACGCTCTGGCTCACGCGAAAGAAGCGGTCGAACACGCGCGGCAACAGGTCTTCGGGAATCCCGGGGCCGGTGTCGCGCACCTCCACGCGCACCGTGCCCGCGCCCGCCTGCACGCGCAGGTCGACGGCGCCGCCTTCGGGCGTATAGCGCAGTGCGTTGCCCACGAGGTTCTTCACGACGGCGCGCAAGTCGGCCTCCGTCGCGCGCACGTGCGCGGCCATCAATTCTTCCGCGCCGATGTCGATGCGCCGCTGCGTGGCGATCGGCAGGAGTTCGGCCACGACCGAGGTCACGAGCGCGGTCACGTCCACGTCGGAGGGCGCGGCCACGGCCAGATGCGCGTCCGCGCGCGCGAGTTGCAGCAGTTGCGAGACCAGCGCACTCGTGCGTTCGATGCCGCGATGCAGCGCGTGAAAGCGCTCGCGATTGCCCGGCGCGATATCGCCGCGCAGGTTGTCGGCTTGCAGCTTGAGCGCCGTGAGCGGCGTGCGCAATTCGTGCGCGGCGTCGGCGATGAAATCGTGTTCGAGCTGCAAGGAGGCGTCGAGCCGTTCGATCATGCGGTTGATCGAACTCACGAACGGTTCGAGTTCGACGGGCAACCCTTCGGCGGGCAGCGGCACGAGGTGGGTCGAATCGATCGCCTGCACGCGGCGGCCGAGCCGGTCGAGCACGCCGAAGGCGCGCCGTACGCACAGAAACACGGTGACCCACACGGCGGGAATCAGCACGAGCATGGGCAGGAGCGCGCGCACGGCGCTCTTTTCCGCCGCGCGCTCGCGCACCGACATGCGCTGCGCGATCTGGATCACTTCGTTGTACGCAACGAGCGTGTACACGCGAAACGCCTCGCCGTTCGCGCGCTGGTCGGAGAAGCCTGCGGGCGTGTCGCGGTCGAATACCACGGCGTTGTCGGTGGTGCGCGTGGGCGTGTCGCGATGCCCGGTCCACACCAGCACCACGAGGTCTTCCGCGTTGCCCGAGCCCGTCGAATCGCGCGGAATGGCGGCTTCGTACACGTCGCGCACGCGCCCGGCCACGTTCGAGAGCCGGTCGTCGAGCAGCGCGTTCACGCCGATCAGCGCGAGCCGGTACGAACTCACGCCCTGCGCGAGGGCGAAGAGCGAAACGAGCAGCCCGAGTGAGACGATCAGTTGCGTGCCGAGAGACCTGGCCTTGACGAGCATGAGTGCGCCTCGCGAGGGTCGAACGGAGTGCGGATGCGGTGACGCAAAGAGAACGGCGGCGGGTGCATCCAACGATAGCAGAATGGGCCGAAGGTGCCGCACATGCCGGCCATGACGCATGCGCCGTCCCCGCGCGCCCACCGTCGCTCATGCCCGCGGCGGCTCGCCTATACTGGGCGGATCGTTGCGCGCTCCACGCAGGCCGGCACCGGGCCTGACTTCCCGCCGATTTGACCCCAACGCACGCGGACGGACCACCATGCGCATTCTCATCGTGGAAGACGATCTCGACATCGGTCAGGGCTTGCTGCGCGCGCTCAAGGACGCGGGCTACAGCGTGGACTGGATCCGCGACGGCGCGAGCGCGCAGGAAGCCATGCTCGGCAACGCGTATTCGATGGTGCTGCTCGATCTCGGCCTGCCCGGCTCCGACGGCATCGACGTGCTCTCGTTCGCGCGGCGGCGCGGCTGCACGACGCCCGTGCTGATCGTCACCGCGCGCGACGACATCGAAACGCGCATACGCGGCCTCGATATCGGCGCCGACGACTATCTGCTCAAGCCCTTCAACACCTCCGAACTGCTCGCACGCATTCGCGCGATCGTGCGCCGTCACGCGGGCGCGGCCGTCTCCACGCTCGGCGACGAGACGCTCTCGCTCAATCTCGACAAGCACGAACTCACGTTTCGCGGCCACAGCGAAGTGCTGCCCGCGCGCGAATTCGCGCTGGTGGCCGCGCTGCTCGAGCATCCGGGCACGATCCTCTCGCGTGCGCAGCTGGAAGACAAACTCTACGGCTGGGGCCAGGAAGTTGAAAGCAACGCCGTGGCCGTGCTCATTCACGCGGTGCGCAAGAAGTTCGGCCACGACGTCATCCGCAATATTCGCGGCTTCGGCTGGACCATCGACCTGAGCGCGCCCGCTACGGCCGCGCCCGGCTGAACCGCACGCCGGTCGAAGCGGCTTTCGTCGCGCCGATTAACCCTCGGCGCGCGCTGCGAACCGCGCATGCCGACAGGCTTCGATACGCGCACCCCCCCGCATCACCACGCCGATTGCAGCGCCGCGATGCTCGCGCGCGTTTCGCGCTCCAGTTGCGCGACGAGTTCGGCGGCGGGCAGCGCCCGTGCGAGCGCCGCGGCCTGGCCCGCCCATTGCGCGCCGTAGCCCGCTTCGCCCTGCGACTTCGCGGCGGCGTTGAGCGCCTTGCCCGCGTCGTACGTGATCGGGTAAGCGGGCGTGGCGGGCGCGTCCGGCTGTTCGCCCAGCGCCGTGAAGCGGTTGACGAGACTGCGCGCCACGCGCCCCGAGATCGCCGAAGTGAACGTCGTATGGCGCGCCGCGTCGCCGAGCAAGGCGCTGCGGTAGCCCGCGTCGATGGCGGTTTCCGCGCACGCCACGAATGCCGTGCCGAGTTGCGCGGCCTGCGCGCCGAGCGCGAGCGCGGCGGCGATGCCCGCGCCGTCCATGATGCCGCCCGCCGCGATCACGGGCACCTCGAAGCGCGACACGAGCAGACGCGTGAGCGCCAGCGTGCCGAGTCCGTCGTCGCGTTCCGTGGCGTCGAACACGCCGCGATGGCCGCCCGCCTCGATACCCTGCGCAACCAGCGCATCCACGCCCGCTTCCACGGCGGCCGCGGCTTCGTCCGGCTGGGTCGCGCACGCGAGCAGCGTGATGCCCGCGCCCTTGAGCGCGGCGATCACGGCGTCGGGCGGCAGGCCGAAGTGGAAACTCACCACGGCGGGCCGCTCTTCGAGCAACATGGCCTGCATCGCCTCGTCCACCACGAAGCTCGTGTAGATCTCGGCGAGCGCCTGCGGCGGCGTCGCGCCGTAGGCGCTGAACACGGGCGCCAGCCAGTCGAGCCAGGCGCGCTCGACGGCGGCATCGGGCGTGGCCGGGCGATGGCAGAACAGATTGACGTTGAAGGGCTGGGCGGTGAGTTCGCGCGTGTCGCGAATCGCCTTGCGCGCGGCCTGCGCGTTCATCGCGCCGAGCCCGAGCGAGCCGAGCGCGCCCGCGTTCGACACGGCCGCGGCGAGCGCGGGCGTGCTCACGCCCGCCATCGGCGCCTGAATGATGGGCTTCTGAATGCCGAGCCTGCGCAGCAGCGCTTTGCCGTTTGCCTGAGTGCTCATGGTGCGTGTCCTCCTGATTCCTTGCGATTCAATGCCGATGTCGATGTCGATGTCGATGCCGCGCGAGCGTCGAGCATGCCACGGCGCGGCGGGCGGCGCGCGCCGCCTGCCCGCGCGAGACCCGTGCGGCTCTCATCCGCAGGCTTTATCCGCCGACTTAATCCACAGACTTAATCCGCCGATGAGCCCCGCGCCCGCCTTCTCCGCTCACTTCGTGCGCAACGCCGCGAACAGATCGACGATCAACGCCACCATGAGCGCCGCCGCGCCGATCATGAACAGCAGCCGGTAATTGCCGCCGCTCGCCGAAAACGCGAACGACAACCCGTACGCGGCCACGGCCTGCATCACCGCGAAACTGGTGGTCGCGCGCGTCCAGGCGCCCTTGGCGGCCGCCGGATGATGCGCGAGCAATTCGTTCACGCGGCCGAGCACGAGCGGCACGATGCCAGGCGTGAACGCGCCGATCAGCACGCTCGACACCATCAGCCCCGGCGCGCCGCCTAGGCCCCACGCGGCCAGCGCCACGGCCGCCGCTTGCAGCAGATACGCCACGCGCAGCGCGGGTGCGAAGCCCGTGCGGTCGGCGAGATGCCCCGCCGCGAGCGGCCCGACGATCGCCCCGATGCCGTACAGCACCCAGAACTGCGCGCCCGCGTCCACGCCCTTGCCGAGCCCGCGCGCCACGAAATCGACGAGAAAGATCATGTGCGGCACGAGCCCCACGGCGTTGAGCCCGTATTCGACATAGAGCGCGCGCAGGCCGGTTTTCGGATACGCGGGCGCGTGCTCGAAACGCGTGGCGGCATTGGCATGCGCAGCGGCGTGCGTGTTGGCGTGCGTCGCGCCGCCGGGCGTGGCCGAAGCATCGGGCCAGCCGTTCCAGCCCGCGAACGTGAGCAGCAGCGAGACGGCCGCGAGCCCGAGCCACGTCACGGTCAAGCCCTGGCGCAGCAGAATGGGCACGATCGTCCCCGAAGCCGCCACGCCCAGCCCGATGCCGGTGAAGATGCCGCCGCTCGCGAAGCCGCGCCGCGCGGCAGGCACGTGCGCGAGGATCGTGGGCGCCGCGAGCACCATGAGCGCGCCGCCCGAGAGCCCCGAGGCGAAGCGCCAGACGAAGAACCACAGGAACGACACGGGCACCGCGCAGGCCACGAAGGCGAGCGTGGCGAGCAGCATCATCGCGCGCAGCACCGTGGCCGGTTTGGCCGCGCGCGCCATCGCGCCGGCCGCGAGCGCGCCCGCGAGATAGCCGCCGAGATTGGCCGCGCCGAGATAGGCCGCCGTCGAGGCCGGAAACCAGTGCGCACCGATGATGGCGGGCAGCAGCGGCGTGTAGGCGAAGCGCGCGAGACCGATACCGATCAGGCTGGCGCTGGCGCCGGCCAGCGTGCCGCGCCAGACGTTGAAGGCCGCGGGCCCGGCCGGGCGGGAAAAAGAGGGTTGCGATGGTTGCATGACGACTCCCGTTCCGATGCTTTGAAGCACCTGCTGAAGACAGAAGTCAGTCTAGGTTAATGCGCGCGGAGAGAGAATCGCCGCAGTGCGGAAGTCATTCTTCCGCGCCACGCACGAATACGGAGACGGCGGCGTGCGCTCAGCCGTCGGTGATGCGCCACGCTTCCTCGAAAAACGTGCGCAGCCGCGGCACCGCGAAATCGACGAAACTGCGCACCTTCGGCACCGAAAGCCGCCCGTGCGGCGTTACGAGATTGGCGGGCAGCGGCGCGTGTTCGTTGTCGCGCAGCACGATCACGAGGCGGCCGGCCTTGACCTGCTCGGCCACGTGATAGGAAAAGAGCCGCGTCACGCCATGCCCTTCCACCGCCGAGGCCACGGCCGCGCGCACCGTATTCACGACGATGCGCGGCGAAAACTGTACGACCTGCGGCAGCGCGCTCCGGCCCGCCGCCGGGAACGCCCACGAGTCGATGCCAAAGTGCGTCATCGAAATGATCGAATGGCGCGTGAGGTCGGCGGGCGTCTTGATGGGCGGGTGCGCGGCGAGATAGTCCGGCGAGGCCGCCACCACGCGCCGCACCTCGCCCACGGGCAGCGCGACGAGCGTGGAGTCCTGCAAGTGCGCGATGCGCAGCGCGATGTCGATGCCTTCATCGATCAGGCTCACGGGCCGGTCGAGCAGATGCAGCCGCAGCGAGACCTCGGGATTGCGGTCGAGGAATTCGTCGACCATGGGCCGCAGCGCGGTTTCGCCCACGGCCACGGCGGCCGTCACGCCCAGCAGCCCGCGCGGCGCGGAACGCTCGTTGGCCGCCAGCATGTCGGCTTCCTCGAGGTCGGCGAGAATGCGGCGGCAGGCGAGTGCATAACGCTCGCCCGCGTCGGACAGACGGATCGTGCGCGTGGTGCGGTAGAGCAGCGGCGTGCCCGTATGCGCTTCGAGAAACGCGATCGCGCGGCTCACCGCCGCGGGCGAGCGGCCGAGCCGGCGACCTGCGCCCGCAAGACTGCCTTCGTCGAGCGTGGCGACGAAAACCTTCATGGCGTCGATACGGTCCATGCGCGTGGGGCTCGCTTTGCGCGTGTCGCGCTGAGTGGATTCCGCGACGATGGTAGCGGAATTGCGCGCCCGCGCGCAGCGAACTCACCAGACTTGCGCAAGCAGCGTGGCGTTCGCCGTGGCGTTGCGGTTCGCCGCCGTCTTGCGGCGCCGGTGCAGCTTGGGCTGCGCCTGGGCGAGCCCGCTCCACAATTGCGCGGCGCGCCGCACGGCGCCGTCGAACGAGTCGTCCTCCACCGAGGCGCGCCCGTCCACCGTGACCTGCCAGCCGCCGCGCGTGCGCGTGCAACTCACGCGCTCGTCTTCCATGAGATCGGCGTACCAGCGCCATACGCGCGCGTCGTCGATATTGGCGCGCACGGCCGCGTGCAGACGCGCGACTTCGATTGCTTCCAGATGCATGCTCACCTCGTTCCCCTGTCGATTAAGGCGTCGATCGCGCGACGCATGCCGCCCCGCGCGATGTCACGCGGGTTATCCATCAACGCGCCCACCACGCTCACCAGCCGAATTTCGCTTCCACGCCCACGTAGTCGGCGTTGCGCGCGCCCAGCGAGCGCAGCGAATCGCCCACCTGGAAGTGCACGGCTTCGAGCGCGAGCGCCACGTTGTCGCTGACGAGCCAGTCGGCGCGCACCTGCGCATACATGCCCGTGTAGCGATTGCCCTTGCCCGCCGTGCCCGGCACCGTCGCCATGCCCTGGCCGTAGACCGCGTCGGCCGTGGTATCGCGCCACTGGAAGCCGAGCGCGGTGAGCAGCGTGAGCTTTGGCGTGAGCTTGAAGGTGAGCGAGGGCTTCACGTGGATCAGGTTGCTGTAGCCGGTGTAGCCCGCGAGCGCGAAGTAATAGCCGTTCGGAAACAGCGGGTTGAACGTGGACACGCGGCCGTCGCCGGGATGCCGGTCGCCGGAGGCGCCATCCACCTGCAAGCCCACGCGCGGCGTGCCCGGCAGCGCGGCGAGCGTGTAGCCGCCGAGCGCGCCGAACGCCCATGCGCCGATCGTGCTCGCGCCCACGTGACCGGTTTGCAGCATGGCTTCCACGTCCCAGTCCCAGGGCGCGCTTTTGCCCGCGTAGCGCGTGTCGAACACGTCGCGCCGCTCGTTGCCGCTCGCGTCGAGAAAGCGCGCGTTGTCGCGCTCGTAGCGCGACCAGTACGCCGATAAGTCGCCGGGCCCGACGCTCGCGCGCTCCACGCGCACGCCGCTGAACGTGAGATGGCCGTTCGAGACGTCGTCGAACGCGTCCACGTCGCGGTACTGCACGGGCTGCGTGAGATAGCCGATGAAACGCCATTTGCCCACTTCGTAGTCGGCCCAGAGCGCGTCGAACGCCTGACGCACGTTCGGGCCGTCGCGCACGGCCACGAAGCGCTGCAAGTCGAACGCCATTTCCTGGCGCCCCACGCGCGCCTTGAACGTGCCCGGTCCCACGCCATAGACGAACGCGACGAACGCCTGCTCCACGTCGAGCGGATTTTTATCGACGGTCGATACGGAATCCTTACCGAACGGTCGCGCGTCTTCGAGCTGGAAGAACGCCTGCACGTGCTCGCCGAGATGCGCGTCGGCGTGAACTTCGACGCGCTGGATCACCCAGTTGTCCGGCCGCGCCGCGCCCAGACCGAACAGCGGCGTGTTGTTCAGCTCGAAGCGCTCGCGCAGGTTCGCGCCCAGCGAGAGATACCACGCGGGGTCGCTGCTCGAGAGCGGCAGGTATTTGAGCGAATCGAGCGGCTTGCGCGGCACGCACGGATTCGCGAGCGCGCCCCAGTTTTCCTGCCACCGGTTGAAGGCGGGCACGGGACGCGTCGCGCTGCACGGCGTTGCCGCCGGGGTTGCCAATGCGCTTGCCGATGCATTTCCCGATGCCGGTGGCGTGGCTTCGGCCGCGCGCGACGGCGCCGCGTGCACCGCCGCAACCGTTGCGCCCGCAACGAATGCGACGCGCGCCGCATGAAAGCGCGAACGCCGGCGAGACGTGAACATGCCGCTCATTTCACGCGCTGATGAATCTCCGCGACGTAGCCGCCCGGAAATTCGACCATGGCCGTGCGGCCTTCCACGTTCTGCGCGGGCGCCACGAGCACCTTCACGCCGGCCGCCTGCGCCTTCGCGAGCGTCGCGTCGAGATCGGGCACGTCGTAGCCCGTGGTTTCGCGGCCATACGGGTAAGGCAGCTTGCCGTCGGTCACGAACACGAGCATGCCGCCAAAGCCCGACTGCAGGCGCACGCGGCGGATCGTTTCGCCGTTCTTGCCGATTTCGGCGCCATCGGCATGGCGGTTGTCGGACACGACCTTGCCATGCGAGAAACGCACGAAGCGCTTGATGAAGTTATTCGCTTCGTACTTCGAAACATATACACGATTGTCGGGCACGTACTCGAGCGGCGCATACGAGGGCGCCTTGGTGTGCCAGTAGAGCTGCATCGTGAGGCCGCCCGGCCACTGGATGATGGCGTCCTTGCCGATCGGGTCGTCGAACGATTCGGTGACGATGTCCGCGCCCGCGGCGCGCGCGGCCCGCAGCGCCTTGTCGATATCGGTGACCAGATAGCCCGTGCGCTCGTTGCCGAACGGGTAAGGCACCGGCGTCTGGAACGCGAACACCGAGAGCATGCCCACTGGCGTCTGCACGTACTGCGAGGCCGTCTTGCTCGGCGTGGGCGTGACCGTGAACACGGCGCGCGGCGAGGCCTTGCCGCCGAAGGTGGCGAGGAAACTGTCGACGAACGCGTCGATGTCCGCGTTCGAGACGTACACGTGCGTGGTGTCGTACTGCGGGCCGACCGAGACGACCGGCGCGGCGGCGGCTTGCGGATACTGCGCGTCGTCGGCGAACGCGTGGCTCGCGGGCAACGCAAGGCCGAGGGCGGCCACGGCAATGGCCAGCGCGCGCAGCGAGCGGCGCGGCGAAAGATTCAACGTGAGGAAGTTCAAGTGAGGCTCCTGATAAAAAAGGGAATGCGGGCTCAAGCCGCGTGGCGATCGGCCCGGCATGCCACGACCGCGAGCGCGGCGAGCATGACGAGCGGCAACGCGAGCGCCCAGAACGAGGCGAGCAGATAGCCCAGCGCCCCGCCGCCCGCGCCCACCGCGAACGCGGCCACGGGCGGCAGCGTGTGCGCGAGCCGTTCGCGCGCGGCGCGGCGGTCGGGATGCGCGGTGCCGGGCACGAGCAGATCGAATACGTCGATCACGGCTTGCGTCACGTTGCCTGTCATCACCGTGTTGGCGACCACCGAGCGCGCGGTGAGGCGGCCGTGCGCGTTCTGCACGCCCATGGCGGCCGCGCCGAGCAGGCCGCAGACAATCGTGAGCGGCGCGTCGGCGTTGGTGATGGGCGCGGCGAACAGGCCCGCGATCATGAACGCGGCGAGCAACACGATCTGCATGGCGTAGAGGCCGCCCACGCGCAAACCGTGACGATGCGTGCGCAAGGTATCGTCGAAAATACGCGCGCCGACAATACCCGCCACGAACGCCGGAAACGCCAGCCATTTGACGAGCAGACCGGTGCCCGCGCCCGCGAGCCCCGAGCCGATCAGAATGAAGTTGCCGGTCACGTGGGCCGTGAAGAGCCCGAACAGCGCGACGAAGCCGAGCGTGTCGACATAGCCGGCCACGAAGGCGAGCACGACGTTCTCACCGCGCAACGGATCGAGCGTGGCTTTGGCGCTCGCGGCGCCGCTCAGCGCGCCGGAGGTGGGAGCGTTCGCGCTCATGGTTGCGTGCCCGAAGCCGAATCGGCTTTCACGGCAGCCGTGTTCGCCGACGCTGCCGACGATTGCGATGTTTGCGCCGTCTGCCATTGCGCCTGCACGAACGGCACCGCGTGCTCGCCGATCACCATGCCGAGCAGCCCGATCAGCGCGACGAGCGGCGGCGCGGGCGACTGCACGCGCGAGAAGTAATAGAGCAGGCCCACGACGAGGCCCGCGCCCAACGAGATCAGATACGACATCAAGCTCTCTCCGTGCGGTCGTTCGAACGATCGCTCATGCGGTCGATCAATCGACCAGAATCGACCCGGATGCGCCCCGCGCCGCCAATCGCCACCGTGCCGAACATCACCAGCAGCATCCACGCGAACTGCCCTTGCGCGATGCTCCAGTCGGGATGCACGAGCACGAGCGCGACTGCGGTCACGACGAGGATCGGCAGCGCGGCGAGCCGCGTGACAACGCCGGCGATCATCAGCAGCGGGCACACGACTTCCGCGAACACCGCGAAAGCCAGCGTGAACACGCTGCCCAGATGCAGCGGGTCCTCGATCGCGCCCAGTTGCGCGTGCCAGTGCAGTGCCTTCGGCAAGCCGTGCACGATCAGCACGAGCACGCTCGCGCTCACGCGCAGGAACAGCAGCGCGAAGTCGGTGGCGTCGTAGCGTTTCATGGTTCGCTCGCGGCTCAACGTTAGAACGCGAAGCAGCTGCAACCGAGCGCGCCCCAGAACGCGTTCGCGTCGCTGGCCGGCACGTTGCTGCGCCATGCCCACGCGTGGCCGTGCTCGTGCACGCCGCACAGGTTCACGCACGCGTCGTGGCACGACTGCGCGAGCGAAGCCTGCGAGGCCACCGGCTGATAGCGCGCGTAGCCGCCGAACTCGGCCACCGGCGACCACAGCGGGCTCACGGGCAGCGCGGGCGGCCCGAACGATTCGAACTCGGCGTCGGCGTACACCACGCGGCCGTTCACCACCGTCATCACCGAAGTCAGATGCTTGATCGCTTCTTCGTCGACGGTGAAGAAGTCGTCGCTCAGCACGGCGAAGTCGGCGTACTGACCCGGCACGAGCGCGCCCTTCTTCGTTTCGTCGTTCGAGAACCAGGCGCTGCCCACCGTATAGCGGCGCAGTGCCTCCATGCGTTCGAGCCGGTCGCGCTGCGCGTACAGGGCCGTGCCGCCCACGGTGCGGCCCGAAACGAGCCAGTACAGCGAGACGAACGGGTTGAAGCTTGCCACGCGCGTGGCGTCCGTGCCCGCGCCCACGGGCAGCCCCGCTTCGAGCATCTTGCGCACGGGCGGCGTGTGCGCGGCGGCTTCGGCGCCGTAGCGCGAGATGAAGTATTCGCCCTGATACGCCATGCGATGCTGCACGGCAATGCCGCCGCCGAGCGCCGCGATACGTTCGATATTGCGCTCGGAAATGGTTTCGCAGTGATCGAAGAACCAGCGCAGGCCGTTGAACGGCGTGTCCTGATTCACGCGCTCGAACACGTTGAGGAAGCGGTCGATGGATTCGTCGTAGGTCGCGTGCAGGCGCCACGGCCAGCGGTTTTGCACCAGCAGGCGCACCACGTCTTCGAGTTCCTGCTCCATGCCGTCCGGCAGGTCGGGGCGCGGCTCCAGGAAGTCTTCGAAGTCGGCGGCCGAGAACACCAGCATTTCGCCCGCGCCGTTGACCTTGAGGAAGTCGTCGCCGTCGCCGGGACGCGTGGCCTTGACCCACTTCGCGAAGTCCTCGATCTCGCGCTTCGCGTTCTGCGTGAAGAGGTTGTAGGCGATACGCACGGTCAGCTGGTCCTGCTTCGCGAGGTCCATGATGACGGCGTAGTCCTCGGGGTAAGCCTGATAGCCGCCGCCCGCGTCGATGGCGCTCGTCACGCCCAGCCGGTTCAGCTCGCGCATGAACTGGCGCGACGAATTCTTCTGGTCGTCGAGCGCGAGCTTGGGGCCCTTCGCGAGCGTCGCGTAGAGCAGCCCCGCGTTGGGGCGCGCGATCAGCATGCCGGTGGGATTACCACGCTTGTCGCGCTGGATCTCGCCGCCCGGCGGGTTCGGCGTGTCGCGCGTGTAGCCCACCGCGCGCAGCGCCGCCGCGTTGAGCAGCGCGCTGTCGTAGAGATGCAGGATGAAGACGGGCGTGTCCGGCGCGATCGCGTTGATTTCCTCGAGCGTCGGGCCGCGCTTTTCCGCGAACTGGAATTCGTTCCAGCCGCCCACCACGCGCACCCATTGCGGCGCGGGCGTGCGCGCGACCTGCTCGCGCAGCATGGTGAGCGCGTCGTGCAGCGAAGGCACGCCGTCCCAGCGCAGTTCCATGTTGAAGTTCAGGCCGCCGCGAATCACGTGCAAGTGCGAGTCGTTGAGACCCGGAATCACCGTGCGGCCGTTGAGGTCGATACGGCGCGCGTCGTCGCGCGCCCATTGCATGACGTCGCGCTCGGTGCCGGTGGCGACGACCTTGCCGTTGGCCACGGCGAGCGCCGTCGAGAACGAGCGGCGCTCGTCCTGCGTCGCAATCTTGCCGTTGTAGATCACCAGGTCGGCGATACGCTGAGGTTGATCGGATGCGCTCATCGACGCTCTCCTGTGTCGGTTCGGTGGATCAGAATCCCGGGCGCGCGCCGCGACATCGTTGCGCGGCGCGCCCTTGTGTTTCAGACGGGTTCGGGCGGATTGCGCCCGCGAACTCAGCCCGCCTCGCTCGCGTGCTCGCCGAGGATCTGCTTCGCGTAACGCACGCCGATGCCGTATGCGCTATGCGCCTTGAAGATGTCCATGCAGCCGTCGTAGGTTTCGCTGCGCGCCCAGTCCCGTTGCAGTTCGCACATGAATTGCAGCGAGTTCATCGGCACGGCGCCCGCCTGGACGATGCGCTGCACGGCGCGCTCGTGCGCCTCTTCGGTCACGTCGCCGCACGCGTCGGTGGGCACGTAGATTTCGAAGCCTTCGGCCAGCATCTGGATGGTCGGGAACGTCACGCAGACTTCCGTCCACAGGCCGGCGATCACGATCTTCTTGCGGCCCGTGGCCTTGATCGCTTCGCGAAAGCCGGCGTCTTCCCACGAGTTCATCGAGGTACGGTCGATCGGCTTCGTTGCAGGAAACACTTGCTGCACTTCGGGCAGCAGATGGCCGCTGAACGATTCCGAGGCGATCGTCGTGAGGATCGTCGGGACCTTGAAGAGCTTCGCGGCCTTCGCGAGGATCTGCACGTTGTGCAGCACGGCCGTGCGCTCGTGCGAGTGCGTGCCGAAGAACATCTGCGGCTGATGGTCGATGAGCGCGAGCGCGCAGGTGTCGGGCGTGAGCAGTTCAAATGCCATGGGAAACTCCGGTGAGGTGTCGAGTGCGGCGCTGCGACGGCATAGCCATCGCGGTCAATGCACAGCTTAGGGAGCGCGCCGCTTAAAGTCCTTTTGAAAACCTGAAGGCTTCTGAAGCCTTCATCGCTTGATCGGCCTGCATGTCACAGAAATGCAAAAGACCGCTTCGACATGACATCGAAGCGGTCTTTCCGGCGCGCAGCGGCGCGAGAAAAGCGCCTTGTTTCAGGCACTTTCTTCACCTGCCGGTTTACGCCTTGAGGAACGCGAGCAGATCTTCGTTGACCTGATCCACATGCGTGCTGCACATGCCGTGCGGCGCGCCTGCGTAGATCTTGAGCGTGGCGTGCTTGACGAGCTTCGCCGAGAGCTTCGCCGAGTCGTCGATCGGCACGATCTGGTCGGCGTCGCCGTGCAGGATCAGCGTGGGCACGCTGATCTTCTTCAGGTCCTCGGTGTAATCGACTTCCGAGAACTGCTTCACGCACTCGTATTGCCCCTTGATCGAGCCTTGCATGCCCTGACGCCAGAAGTCCTGCACCAGACCTTGCGAGACCTTCGCGTTCGGACGGTTGAAGCCGTAGAACGGCGTGGCGAGATCGAGGTAGAACTGCGAGCGGTTCGCGGCCACGCCCGCGCGAATGCCGTCGAACACCGACATCGGCAGACCGTTGGGATTGGCCTCGGTCTTCACCATGATGGGCGGCACCGCGCCAATCAGCACGGCCTTCGCCACGCGCTTCTCGCCATGACGGCCGATGTAATGCGCGACTTCGCCGCCGCCCGTGGAATGGCCGACCAGCATCGCGCCTTTCACGTCGAGCGCGTCGAGCACCGCGGCGAGGTCGTCGGCGTAGGTGTCCATGTCGTTGCCCGCGCCCGGCTGGCCCGAGCGGCCGTGGCCGCGGCGGTCGTGCGCGATCACGCGATAGCCCTGGTTCACGAGGAAGAGCATCTGCGGGTCCCACGCGTCGGCGCTCAGCGGCCAGCCATGCGAGAACACCACCGGCGTGCCCGTGCCCCAGTCCTTGAAGAAGATCGGCGTGCCGTCCTTGGCGTTCACGTAGCCGCCGCCATGATGATGGCCGGTCGCGCCGTGCGCGTGGCCCGTGCCGGCGTTACCGCTCGAAGTGGCCGCGCTCGCGCTCAGGCTCGACATGGCGGCCATGGCGCCCGCCATGCCTGCGCTGGCCGACAACATGCGGCGGCGCGATGTCGACGGCGGGGTCGTGTGGGTGGCTTGCGTGTTCATGCAGGTTCTCTCCGTCGTTGCGTGTGGTTGAGGGTGTGCGAGGTCAAACGTCGATGCGATGCGAACGCGCAGGCGAGCCCACCGAAGGACGCATGAAATGAAGCGCGCAGATTACGCGCGGCATGGCGGTGACGTCCTGAGCCGAAGCTGAAGCGTCCTGAAAGGCGCGCGCGGCAACGCGCATGGCGGCGCATGGAAGCGCCTCAGGCCGCGCTCCAGACGAGATACGGATTGAACGCGCCGTAGGCGGACCCGTACGCCGAGCCATAGGCCGCTCCGTTCGCGGCGCCGTTCGCGCTCTCGCGCGGCGCGTGCGGCACGGTGCGGTCGTGCGCCGCGCGTTCGTGGCGGGCTTCGCGTGCGGTGGCATCGAGCGAGTTGGCTTCGTAGGCGTTGGCCTCGCGTGCGTTCGCGTCGTACGCGTTGGCATCGCACGCGCAATCGGCATCGAACCCGCGCAGGTCGTCGAGCGCGCGCAGGATCGTCGCATCGACATGACGTTGGGCGGTCGTGCGCACCGCGCGGCGCGCGAGCCATTGCGCCTCGCCTGCGCGCACCAGCTTGTCGAGCGCGAACGCGCGCGTCACGCGCGTGAGGCGATACCGCATGCCCGCCGTGGCCGCGTCCGGTTCGATCGTCACGAGCGACCCGGCGATCAGCCCGGCAATGCCGTCGAGAACCGCGTTCGCGTCGAGCACGGCGCACGCGGCGATATCGAGCGCGGCGTCCAGCCCGAACGGCGTTTCGAAGATGGCGAGACGCCGCAGCACGGTCTGCTCGATCACGTCGAGCCGCGCATAGCTCCAGTCGAGCGAAGCGGCCAGCGTGCGCTGGCGCCCGGGCACGCCGCGCAGGCCGTTGGGCAACGCGAGCGCCGCCTGCGCGTCGAGTTGCGCGTGCAGCGGTCCCACGCCGATCAGCGCCGCGCGCTGGGCCGCGAGTTCCAGCGCGAGCGGCAGGCCGTCGAGTTCGCGGCAGACCTGCGCGACCATGCGCAACGGCACGCCGGAGAGGCTTGCGGCCGCGCCCGCCGGTTCGAGCGCATGCACGCGGGCGAAGAACAGTTGCACCGCGGCGCTTTCGAGCAACACGGCGTCGCGGGTTTCGTCGCTGCCGGGCACGTCGAGCGGCGCGACGCGCACGAGGCGCTCGCCCGTCACGCGCAACGGCTCGCGGCTCGTGGCGATCACCTGCACGTGCGGATGCGCGGCGGCGATCGCGTGACAGCGTTGCGCGGCGGCGTCGATGTCGCCTTCGCAACCGTCGACGATCACGAGCGTGGCGCGTTGCCGGTCGATGTCGGCGAAAAGTCGCGCGTCGGCATGGCGGGCATCATGCGATGGCGCCAATTCCACGGCGTCCGCGATCTCGATACGGCGCACCACGCCGCCGGTGCGGGCGACCCAGCCGTGCGCGAACTCGTGCGCGAGCGCCGTCTTGCCCACACCGCCCGGGCCCACCAGCGTGACGAGCCGCGCTTCGTCGAGCAGCGCGTGCAAGTCCGCCAGCGCGCCGTCGCGGCCGGTCAGCGCGATGCGCGGCGGCAGCCACGCGGCCGTGAGCGCGGCGCGTTCGTCGCGCATCGCGGCGGGCTGCGCGCCCGGCTCCTTCCAGGGCTCCGTGATTTGCTGCGTGATTTGCTGCGTGATTTGCTGCGTGCCGTGCTGCGTGCCGTGCTGCGTGCCGTGTGGCGAGGCAGGCGCCGAACCCGCCGGAAGCGGTGCCGCGCACGCGCCGCATTGCGCGCAGGCGGCACGCTCGGGTGCGCCGGTCGCGTCGTCGGCGGCGTTAGCGGGCTGGGCGGCGTGGGCGGTGGGGGCTGCATGAGCGGCGTGAGCGGCGTGAGCGGCGTGGGCGGCGTGGGCGGCGTGGGCGGTAGAAGCGGTGGAAGCGGCGTGAGCAGTGAAAGCGGCACGGCCGGCGTAATCGGCACGACCCGCAGAATCGCCACGCCCCACCCATGCGGCACGATCCGCGAAAGCGGCGCGATCGGCATGGCCATCGGGCGCCGCGAGCCGGTAGCCGCGCCCGGCCACCGTGCGAATCCAGCCGCGCTTGCCGCCGAGCAGCTTGCGCAGCGCCGAAATATGCACCTGGATGTTGTTGTCGATGACGACAGCGTGCGGCCACACGGCGTCGAGAATCGCGCCCTTCGACACGATCTGGCCGGCCGCGGCGATCAGCAGTTCGAGAATGTCGAACGCGCGCACGCTGACGTGTTGCGGCGCGCCGTCCAGATAGACTTCGCGGCGCTCGAGAGAGACCGTCACCCGATCGAACTGGTACATGATTTTCTCGCGCTAGGGAGTGAGCCGTCGCCACGCGGCGTGGCAGGAACGCTCGTTTATTACCGGCCGTTACCGGCGTGAGTTACCGGTATCGTAGGGAACGCGCGCGGGCTTCTCCATCATCCATAGGTGTGCTCCGGCTACGCCATGAGCACGAGCGCCGCGCGGCCGCGTGCGCGGGCCGTGCCGCGCGAAGCCCGGCGCGACGCGCGAGGCGCGCGGGCGGCCCGCATGAAAACGATCACACTTTGGTATGAGCGAGCGATGCGGGCGGCAGGGGAAACGGCAGGCGGAACGGCGTTCGCATCGGCCCCGAGCGACGGGAAGCGGGGCCGCGAGAGGCCGCGTGGGGCGGCAAGGGGCGGCAAGGGGCGGCAAGAACGCGCGTCAGACCGAGCGGTCGAGGCCCAGCGCGTGTTCGAGGCAGCGCAGGATGTCGGTGTCCTGAAACGGCTTGTTGAGAAAGCAGGTCGCGCCGAGCGCCTTCGCGCGCGCTTCGTCGCCGTCTTTCGCGAAGGCCGTCATGAGGATGACGGGCACGGCGAGCCCGCGCAGACGCAACTGCTCGCAAATGGCGAAGCCGTTCATCTCGGGCATGTGCAGGTCCGTGATGACGCAGTCGATCCGGCGCGGCGCGCTCGCGCCGAGCAGGTCGCGGCCGCTCGCGTACAGCTCGACGGCGAAATCGAAGGAGCGCACGAGTTGCCCCATGGCTTCGCGAACGAATGCGTCGTCGTCGACGATCGCGACGACAGGCGTGGTCATCACACAAATCCCTTTCAGGTGGCCGCCTGGCGGCATAGCGTGCGGCCCCGTCAAGGGTCGGCGGGTGGCCGGTTGCGCGCGATATTGTGCGGGCGTGCCCCGGTCGTGCCCAAACGTGCAACAGGCCCGCACGCCGGAGGCAGCGCCACGCGGCTCACTCCACAGCGCTCAAGCATACTGCGCCGCCGCGCGCGGCCAAATCATACGGTGGTATTGGTGCGCGCGCATCGATTCATGCGCGCGCCGTGGTGTATCTGCACACCGCGGCGGTTCGCAACGACCCGGCGCGGCCGCCACGCGGCGAGCCAGTCCGGCCGCGCCAATACCAAAGTGCGGCCTTCACGGTGGCCGCTTGCGCCTTCCGGCACACAACGGCACGCAACGGCGCGCGACAGCACGCCACGGCACGCACGCGCCAGCGCCCCGCTATCGGCAAAACGGCCGCCAGCCCGCGCCCGGCACCGCAGCATACGCGCCGCGCGCCCTAACACGTTCGTCTGATAGGCAACCCGGCCGCGCTGTGATGCAATGCCGGGCGGCCCCCGCAGCGGGCGCGAAACCCGGCGACTCGTGCCGTTTATGCAATCCGCGCCCCGACCCTGGAGAATCCGATCGTGACAGCCCGCGGTGCCCCGCCCACCCACGGCGGCGAAGGCGGCCATGGCAACGACGACGGCGCAGCGGCGCTGGTGCTGATCGTCGACGACGAAGCCGACATTCGCGCCGGCCTCGGCAGCCTGTTCCGCTCGGTGGGCCTGCAAGTCGCGCTGTTCGCCTCGGCGGCGGAACTGCTCGCCTACCCGCTGCCCGACCTGCCCTGCTGTCTCGTGCTCGACGTGCGTCTGCGCGGCCCGAGCGGCCTCGATTTGCAGGCGCGGCTCGCGCAACTCGGCGTGCCGCTGCCGATCATCTTCATGACCGCGCACGGCGACATCCCCATGACCGTTGCCGCGATGAAGGCGGGCGCCGTCGATTTCATGGCCAAGCCCGTACGCGAGCACGATTTGCTCGAAGCGGTGGCGGCGGCGCTCGACCAGGATCGCGCGCGCCGCCGCGGCCTGTCAGAAACCGGGGCGATGCGCGCGAACTACGCCACGCTCTCGCCGCGCGAAGCCGAGGTGATGCGGCACGCCGTGGCCGGTTTGCTCAACAAGCAGATCGCGGGCGAGATCGGCATCAGCGAGGTGACGGTCAAGATGCATCGCGGCCAGGCCATGCGCAAGATGCAGGCGCGCACCTATGCCGATCTCATCGTCATGGCGCAGCAACTCGGCATCGGCCGTTTCGCGACCGCCGCACACCCCGCGCGCCCCGCATCCCCCGTGAGGGCGCCCCGCTCATGACCCCGCCGCCGCCGCGCCCGCCCCGCTTCGACGCCTGCCCGCGCGCGGCTTCGGCCGTCCCCACGGCGGCCGTCGCCACGGCGGCCGGTTTCGACGCCGCGTGGCTCGCGCGCTGCGAACTCGCCGCGCTCGACGAGAGCGAAGGCGTCCTCACGCAGCGCGCCTACGATCCCGTCACGCTCGCCTCGTGGTTCGTGCGCAGCGCGCCGCTGTACACGGGCGCCGCCGACACGGGGTATCAGCGGCTGCAACGCGAGATCGCGCTCGCGCCGCCCGCGGAGGCCGCGTGGGCCGCGCAACCGGTCGCGATCTTCTGGACGCCCGAGCGCATGGCGTGCGTCTATGCCGCCGGGCCGGGCGCGCGGCTCGCGTCCGAGGCCGCGCGCGCACCGCTCGCGCTCGCCACGTTCCTCGAAGTCGCCGTGGGCGCGGCGCGCGCGCTCGGCGAGGCGCACGCGCAAGGCGCGACCCACGGCGAGGTGCGGCCCGCGCGCCTTTTGCTCGAAGGCGACGGCAGCGTGCGCTTGATCGGCCTCGGCGCCACCGGCACCGCGCCGTCCGGGCCGCTGGCCCTAACCACAATGAGCACAATGAGCGCAACGAGCGCCATGAGCGCCGCGCCGGGATCGGCAGGATCGCCCGGCTCGTCGGCCGCGCCGCTGCTCGCGCCGTTGCCGGCGCCCGCGCTGGCTCCGCTTCTGGCGCCCGGGCTCGCGCCCTTCCTCGCCCCCGAACTCGCGCGCGCGAGCGCCACCGCCGACCTCGCGAAAGCGGATCTCTACGCGCTCGGCGTCACGCTCTACATGCTGCTCACCGGCGCGCTGCCGTTCAGCGCCAGCACGGCCGCCGCGTGGCAGCACGCGCACGTCGCGATCGAACCCGCGCCGCCGCAAACGCTGCGCGCCGAGGTGCCCGACGCGCTCGCCGCCATCGTCCTCAAGCTGATGGCGAAGGACCCGCGCGACCGCTACGGCACCGCCGCCTCCGCGCTCGCCGACCTGTTGCGCAGCCGGCACGCGCTCGCCGCGCACGGCCGGATCGACGGCTTCGCGCTCGACGTCGCGAGCCTGAGCGCGCCGCTCGATCCGGGCCTGCGCCTGGTCGGCCGCGCACCCGAGATCGCGCAACTGCACGCGGCCTTGCAGCGCGTCGCGCAAACCGGCGCGGCCGAACTCGTGCTGGTCGGCGGCGGTCCCGGCTCGGGCAAGTCCGCGCTGGTGGCGGCTTTCGTCGACGAAGCCCTGCGCGACGCGCCGCACCGCGCGCTGCGCCACGCCGCGGGCAAGGGCGACGCGCGCCGCCAGAACATTCCGTACGCGCCGGTCGTCGAGATCGTGCGCGCGCTCACCATGGCCGCGCTCGGCGCCTCCGACGCCACGCTCGCGCGCGTGCGCGACGACTGGCTCGCCCGCCTCGCGGGCCAGGGCGACGCCGTGGCGAGCCTCGTGCCCGAAGCCGCGCACGTGATCGGCGCGAGCCCGCCGCTCACGCACGTCGCCGCGCCGCAGGCGCAATCGCGCACCGGGCGCGCGGTGCTGCAAACCTTCGCCGCGTTCGCCGCGTCGGCCCAACCGGGCGCGCCGCTCGTGCTGTTCATCGACGACCTGCAATGGGCCGACGCCGCCACGCTCGCGCTGCTCGAAGCGTTCGCCGCCGGGCCGCCCGCGAACGTGCTGCTGATCGGCGCTTACCGCGACGACGTCAAACACGGCGAGGCAACCCGCGCGAGCAGCAACGACGCTCCCGCGCAACGCCTCGCGTGGCTGCTGCACGATCCGCGCGCGCAGCGCCGCAGCGCGATCCGCATCACGCGCCTGCATGCGCGCGCCTTGTCGGCGGCCGAACTCGGCGAGCTGTTCGCGCTCACGCTCGACGAAGCGCCCGCGCATCTCGCGCTGCTCGCGCACGCCGTACACCGCAAGACCGGCGGCAATCCGTTCTTCTCGTGGCAACTGCTGCGCGCGCTGATGGACGACGGCGTGCTCGCCTACGACGTCGATCGCGGCGAGTGGGGCTGGAGCGAGAGCGCCGTCGCCAACCTGCGCGACTCGGACAACGTCGTCGACCTGATGCTGAACCGCCTGAGCCGCCTGCCCGCCGAAGGCGCGGCGCTCGTGCAGCAGCTCGCGTGCATCGGCAGCCGCGCCGAAGCGGCGCTGCTCGCGCGCGTGGCCGATACCGACGAAGCCACGGTGCGCGCGCGCCTCGCGCCGTTCGTGGAGGCGGGGCTCGTCGCCGAGGACGCCGGGTGCTACGCGTTCCCGCACGACCGCGTGATGGAATCCGCGTATTCGATGCTCGACGCCGCCGCGCGGCCCGCGCTGCACGCGCGCATCGCCACGATCCTGATCGGCTGCCGCTGCCAGCGCGTCCAGCAGCACGTGTTCGACATCTGCAACCAGATCGAGCGCGCCGACATGGACGCCTGCACGCCGGGCGAGCGCGCCGCGTTCGCGCGCGCGTTGATCGAAGCGGGCAAGCACGCGCGCCACGCGGCCGCGCTGTGCCAGGCCAAGCGCTACGTGAACGACGCGCTCGCGCTCATGAGCGCGTCGTGGTGGATCACGCATTACGAACTGGCGTTTTCGGCGCACGTGCTGCGCTGCGAGTATCTGCTCGCGCAGGCCGACCACGAGACGGCCGCGCGCGAGATCGACGCGCTGCTCGCGAAGGCGCTGCCCACGCTCGACAAGGCCGCCGTGCACCGGCTCAAGGCGCGGCTGCAAACCGTGCGCTCCGACTACGCGGGCGCCATCGAGACCGCGCTCGCGGGGCTCGCGCTGCTCGACGTGCGCTTGCCGCGCGAGCCGTCGCGCGCGCAGCTACGCGCGGGTTACGACGCCGTGCGCGGCGCGTTGCGCGGCCGCGCGATCGCGAGCCTCGGCGCGCTGCCCGCCAGCACCGAGCCGCGCCTGCACACGGTAATGGGCTTGCTCTCGGCGCTCTCGGCGGCGTTTTTCGTCGACGAAGGGCTCGCGCTGCTGCATCTCGCGAAGATGGTCGAACTCACGCTCGAGCACGGCGCCACGCCCGAGTCGCCCTACGGGCTCGCCTGGTTCGGCGTGTACGCGGCGAGCGCCTGGGACGCTTACGACGACGGCCTCGCGTACGGGCTCGCCGCCACCGCGCTGATCGACCTTCACGGTTACGAAGCCGCGCGCGTGGCCGCGCTGGTCGCACTCGACCAGATCAGCGCGTGGACGCGGCCGCTCGCGTGGTCGCTCGACCGCGCGTTGCAGGCGCGCTCGCTCGGGCGCGTGGCGGGCGACATCGGCATGGCCTGTTACGCGTGCCATCACATTGCGTCCGATCTGTTGTCGATGGGCGCGCATTTGCGCGTGGTCGAGGAGGAGATCGCGAGCGGCCTCGAACTCACACGCCAGGTGCAGTATCGCGACATCGAACGCATTCTGCTGGCGCAGGCGCGTTTCGCGCGGCAATTGAGCGGCGAGGGCGCGGCGCTGGCCGCTTCGTCACCCGCTTCGTCACCCGCGTCGCCGCCCGCTTCGGCGGCACTGTCACCGTCATCGCCGGTCGACGACGATCCCGGCACGCACGCCGAGGCCGCGAATTCGCAGGCCACACGCTTTTTTCTGCGGCTCTACGCGGGCATGGCGCGCGTCTACGACGGCGATTACGCCGCCGCGCAAGCGCCGCTCGCCCAGGCCGCCGCGCTCGCGTGGGCCGTGCCCGCGCACATCCATCTCGCCGATTGCCGCCTGTTCGAGGCGCTCGCGCTCGCCCACGCGCCCGGCGCCGAAGCCGCCAAAACGCGCGTGCTCGCCACGCTCGGCGCGCATCGCGAGCGGTTCGCCCAGTGGGCGCGACTCAACGCGCTCACGTTCCGCAACAAGCTGCGGCTGCTCGAAGCCGAAATCGCGCGCCTGAACGGCAATGTGTTCGCCGCGCTCGCGGCCTACGAGCAGGCCGCCGAAGCCGCTGCGGCCGCCGGATTCGTGCACGAGCAGGCGCTCGCGCACGAGTTCGCGGGCGCGCTGTGCGCCGCGCACGGGCTCGACACCTCGGCGCGCGAGCACGTGCGGCGCGCGGCGGCGGGGTATCGGCGCTGGGGCGCGCGGCGCAAGGCCGCACAACTCGCCGCGAAATGGGCGGCGCGGTTTTCAGCGGCGGACTTCGCAGCGAATTTCCCCGCCGACGCTGGCGCGACCTGCGCGGATGAAGCGGCCTCCGGCTTCGGCAGCGCGCCCGCGCCGCATGCGCACGTGCACACGCCCAACGCGCCCGAACGCGGCGCCGCGCCGGGCTGGGCGCTCGGCGTGAACACGGCGCGCGCGATGTCGGGCGAAGTCGTGATCGACCGCCTGATCGAAACCTTGATGACGAGCGTGATCGTCCACGCGGGCGCGCAGTACGGCCTGCTCCTGCTGATGCGCGACAACGGCCCGCGCATCGAGGCCTCGGCGCGCGTGATCGAGCACGCGGTCACGGTCACGCTCGGCAGCGCCGCGCCCAGCGAGGAAGCGCTGCCGCTCGTCGTGCTCAACAGCGTGCTGCGCACGCACGAACCGCTCGTGCTCGCCGACGCCGCCGTGGACGCGCCTTCCCTGCTCGCGCGCGCGCCGCTGCGCTCGGTGCTGTGCCTGCCGCTCGTGCGCGGCGGCGCGCTCGTCGGCGTGATCTATCTGGAAAACAATCTGGCCTCGGGCGTGTTCGACGCGCACCGTATCGCCGAACTCGAAGTGCTCGCGCCGCAACTCGCCATTTCGCTGGAAACGGCGCGCCTTTACGAGCAGCTCGTGGAGGAAAACGACCGCCGGCTCGCCGCCGAAGTCAGCCTGCGCGCCGCGCGCGCGGAACTCGCGCGTACCTCGCACGTGACGGTGCTCGGCAATCTCGCGGCCTCGATCGCGCACGAGGTGAATCAGCCGCTCACGGCGATCACGGCTTCCGTCGACGCGAGCGTGCGCTGGCTCAACCGCCCCACGCCCGAACTCGCCGAAGTGCAGACCGGGCTCGCCAACATCAAGCGCAACAGCGTGCGCGCCGCCGAGATCATCCGCGCGCTGCGCGCGCTCGCGAAGCAGGCGCCCACGGTGTTCGCGCCGCTCGCGCTGGACCCGCTCGTGCGCGACGTGCTCGATCTGCTCAAGCCCGAACTCGATGCGCAGCGCGTGCGCGTGGTCGTGCGGCTCGCGGCTGGCGATACCGGCGCACATAACGACGCAAACGCCGGCGCACATGCCGACACAAACGCCAACACAACCGCCGACGCGGCCATCGTGACCGGCGACCGCGTGCAGTTGCAGCAGGTCGTGCTCAATCTGCTCACCAATGCCATCGAGGCGATGAGCGAGACGCCCGTCGAGCGGCGCGTGCTCGAAATCGCCTCGGTGCGCGAGGGCGGCGAAGTGGTCGTGAGCGTGCGCGACCACGGCCCCGGCATCGCGCCCGGGGAACGCGAAGCGATGTTCGCGCCGTTCTACACGACCAAAAGCTCGGGCATGGGCATGGGGCTCGCGATCTGCCGCTCGATCGTGGAGGCGCATCGCGGCACGCTCGAAGCGCACTCGCACGGGGGCGCCGAACTCGTGTTCCGGCTACCGCTCGCGGCGGCGGCCGTGTCGGCCGAGGCGCCGCCCTCGTCGGCGGGCGCGCACTAAACATCGCTAAACGCGCAGCTAAACTCACGCAACAGGCGTCTCAGAAAAACCTGACATGGCCTATACTCTCCGTCCGACGGCGCAACGCGCCGCCATCGCCGCTCACGGAGACGACGCCTGTGATCACCGAGAACCGAACGCTTCGCGCGCCCGCCAGCTCCGCTCCGGTCGACCGGCTCGGTTGCGCGCTCGACCGGCTCGCGCTCAGCCAGCAGCTCGACGTCGGCGAACTGCGCTTTCATCGCAAGCACGCCCAGCACGGCGCGTTCGGCAAGGTCGAGACGCCCGCCGAGGATCGCGGCTTTTTGATCGGCGTGTCGCTCAAGGGTGGCCACCAGCGCCGCATTCTGCGCGGGCCTGACGCCGCCACGCACGAGTTCGCCGAACACGCGATGTACATTCGCGACTTCGCCACCGACTACCGCGCCGAACTCGCGGGCTCGTTCGATTTCGTGCTCACCGAAGTGCCGCGCGCGTGGCTCGAACGCCTCGGCGCCGACGTCTCGCGCCATCGCGTGCAGGGCATCGCCGCGCGCACGGGCGAGCGCGACGACGTGCTCGGCCATCTGGTGCGCGCGCTGCTGCCCGCGTTCGACGCGCCCGGCGCCCACGACAAGCTGTTCGTCGAACAAATGGGCGTGGCGATCGGGCTGCATCTCGTCTCGCGCTACGGCGGCACGAGCCTGCGCAGCGCGCCGCGCCGCGCCGAACTCTCGCGCTGGCAGGAAGCGCGCGCCAAGGAACTGCTGCTGGGCGGCGCGAGCACGGCGGTATCCATTGAAGCGATCGCGGCCGAATGCAAGCTCTCGCCGAGCTATTTCATTCGCGCGTTTCGCGGCTCGACGGGGCAAACGCCCTACCAGTGGCAACTCGCGCAGCGCATCGCCCGCGCGCAGCATCTGCTCACGCGCAGCGCCTACTCGCTCGTGGAGGTCGCGAGTGTGTGCGGCTTCACCGACCAGACCCACTTCACGCGCGTGTTCTCCAAGGCCGTGGGCGTCGCGCCCGGCGCCTGGCGCAAGCAGAACACCTGATTCGCCTCGCCTGCCCGCCTGGCACGAACGTCCGTCAAGCGCCGCTAAAATCACAGCTAAAACGTTAGCTATCGCTTATCGCACGCAAACTCCGCGTAGTTGTCCCGTGGATGGGGACACGGGCAATATTTTTGCCAAAACGGGACGATTACTGCCAAGACAACGGGTTAACGCCAAGTTAGGATGGCCGCACGCTCGCCGTTGCGCGCGCCGACCCGGAATCGAATCGTGAACCTGCCGTCCCGCACCGCTGCCCGCCTGGAGAGGGAACTCGCCAGCGAACCGTCGACGGTTTATATCGTCGACGACGACGCGTCCGTCAACGAAGCGCTCTGCATGCTCGTGCGCTCGGTCGGTCTCGCCGCGCGCGGCTTTCTCAACGCCCAGGCGTTCCTCGCGTGCGAACGCGGCGAAGGCCCGTCGTGCCTCGTGCTCGACGTGCGCCTGCGCGGCAACAGCGGCCTCACGCTGCAGGACACGCTCAACGCCATGGGCGACCCCATTCCCATCGTCATCATCACGGGCCACGGCGACGTGCCGATGAGCGTGCGCGTGATGAAGGCGGGTGCCACCGACTTCCTCACCAAGCCGTTTCGCGACCAGGATTTCCTCGACGCGATCGGCGTCTCGCTCGAACGCGACGGCGCGCGCCTGGCACAAAGCCGCGCCAACCACGACGTGGCCGCGCGTTTCCGCTCGATGTCGCAGCGCGAGCGCGAAGTCATGGCGCTCGCCGCCTCGGGCCGCATGAACAAGCAGATCGCCGACGAACTTGGCATCAGCGAAGTCACCGTGAAAATTCATCGCGGCAGCGCCATGCGCAAGATGCAGGCGCGCTCGTTCGCCGAACTCGTGATCCTCGCGCACCGCCTGGGCGTGGCCGAAGCCGGTTGCGAACGGCGCGTGCTCGCTTCGGCATCCTGACGAATCTTCCAAGGCGCGCCGCGTACCCGGGCACGCCCCACACGTACGTCACGCGTAGTCGTATTTCCCGCCCCGCTCGAGCGCGCGCTGATACGCGGGCCGGGCGTGAATGCGTTCGAGGAAACCGGCAATGGCGGTGAGCGACGCGTCCGCGCCGCGCGCGCTCGCGGCTTCGAGCGGAAAGCTCATTTGAATGTCGGCGGCGCTGAAGTCGTTGCCGACGAACCAGCCGGTCTTGTTCAACTCGTCGTTGATAAAGCCGAAATGCAGCTTCAATTGCGGATCGACGAAACTCGACTGCAACGCCTGCGCGATCTTGCGCGCGATCGGCTTCGCGAAGAACGGCATGGGCGCGCCCGCAATGCGCAGCGCCACGAGCTTGAGCAACAGCGGCGGCATGGCCGAGCCTTCGGCGTAGTGCATCCAGTAGCGAAAGCGCTGCCATTCCGGCGTGCCCACGGCGGGCGCGAAGCGGCCTTGGGTGTCGTACTTGTGCAGCAGGTATTCGATGATGGCGCCCGACTCCGCGACCGTCTGCTCGTCGTCGACAATCACGGGCGACTTGCCGAGCGGGTGAATCTTGCGCAACGCGGGCGGTGCGAGCAGGGTTTGCGGATCGCGCTCGTAGCGCTGGATCTCGTACGGCACGCCCAGTTCTTCGAGCAGCCACAGCACGCGCTGCGAGCGCGAATTGTTCAGGTGATGGACAGTGATCATGGTGAGCGCCCGCGGTGAGTTGGACCCGGCACTATGCGCAAGCGGGGTGCGCGCGTCAATTTTCCGCGCGGTTTTTTGGCGTGATTAGACTAAACCGTCGAATTGCCGGGGGCGCGCACGGAACGTGCCCGTCATTCGATGATGGCTAGCCCGCACGCGCGCGATTCGTAGATTCATCACGCCATTTTTCCTGTGGTCACGATCTTTTTACCGTGCGGAATTTTGCCGATGCGTGTGCCAATACGTGTGCCAACACGCGCTCCAATCCGGTGCCAATCCGGTGCATTCCGCACCACCATAAAGTGATTGCGCATCGCGATGGGGAATGCGTCGTTCGCCACTAAAGTTCGTTCGATGTGCTGCCGTTACGCCGAGGTGGAGTGGGCTTGTGCAGGGCCATTTTCTTCCGGGCGCGTCGAGTTTTGAGTTGGGAATGCGACGTAATTCAAGGTGTCGTGATGGCGCGAACGATGAAACAGAATCTGTTTTTCCGGCTGCTGGGACGCTTGCGGGTCGGGCGCAAGCTACTGCTGATTTATCTGCTCGACTTGAGCGCCGTGCTGTATATCAGCGGCATTCTCATTCACGAGAAGTATATTTCGATCGACTTCTCGCAGAAGGAGATCGTCGGCAATGCGTATCTCGGCACGGTGCGCGACGCGCTGATCGACGTCGCCATGAGCGGCGCCACCGCGCGCGTGAACGCGCCGCAACTCGCGCAGATGAACCCCGCGCTCGCGGGCGCCGAAGCACGCTACGGCGCGAACCTGCAAAGCGCGGCCTTGAACCAGCAGGTGCGCCGCGCGCTGGACGCGCTCGCGGCCTCGGCACACAGCGGCCAGCCGCTTTCGCCCGCCGCCGTGAGCGCCGCGCTCGAAGCCTGCCGCGAACTCATCACGCGCGTGGGCAACCAGTCGAACCTGATTCTCGACCCCGACCTCGACAGCTATTACTCGATGTCGCTCTCGATCCTGCGCTACCCGGCGCTGCTCGAAGCCGTGAACGGCATTGGCCAGCGCTTGCGCGAAGGCAGCGACTCGCCGCAGGCGCGCCGCGAACTGAGCACGCGCTATCTCGTGCTCGAGGGCCAGCTCGACGCCGTCTCGCAAGGCTTGCGCTCCGACTACGCCGAAGCGGGCGCGGCCAACGAAGACGTGAAGCGCGCGCTCGCCATGCCGATGGCGAATCTGCTCAACGCCGTCGAGGCCTACCGCGAGGCCGCCCGCGCCCTGGTCGCGCAAGGCGGCGGCGACGCCGCGAGCCGCGCCGCCGCGCAGGCGGCCCACGCGGCCCTGGTGGCGCGCGTGGGCGACGCGTGGCACGCCACCGGCGACGAACTCGACACGCTCCTGCACGCGCGCGTGCGCGGCCTGTTCTCGCGCATGTGGCTGCATCTCGGCACCGCGCTATTCCTGCTGTGCGGCATTCTCTCGATGGTCTATCTCGTCGCGCAGCAGATCTCGCGGCCGCTGCGCGAACTCGCGCGCGTGATGGACACCGTGCGCCGCACCGGCGACCACGGCGTACGCGCGTCGTGGCACAGCCAGGACGAGATCGGTCAGCTCGTGACCGGCTTCAACGACATGCTCGTGCAGCTCGACCGCGAACGCGACGTGCAGAAGGAACTCGCCGCCACGGCGCGCGCGTCCGAAGCGCAGCACGCGCTCGTGGAGGCCACGCCCGTGCCGATGATGGTCACCGCGGTGCCCGGCCACGAAGTGCTGCACGCGAATCATCCGGCGCTCTACTGGCTCAACGGCTGCACCGCCGACCCGTGGGCCAGCGGTCTCGACTCCGCCGTGCGCGCGCGCTTCTTCCAGCAGCTTTCCGACCGCGACGCCGTGGACGAATTCGAAGTGCGCTGGATGGCGAGCGCCGAGCCCACGTGGGCCATGCTCTCGGCGCGGCGCCTCACGTTCCAGGGCCGCGACGCCGTACTCACCGCCTTCACGCCGATCAACCAGATCAAGCTCATGGAGCAGCGGCTCGAACTGTGGGCGAAGGTGTTCGAGGCGTCGTCGGAAGCCATTCTGATCCTCGACGAGAACCGCCGCCTGCTCACGGCCAATGCCTCGTTCTACCGCGCGACCGGCTATCGCGCCGAAGACGTGTGCGGCACGTTGCCCGACTTCGTGGTGGCGTCCACCAACGGCGGCCCGCTCATGGCGCAACTCGCCGAACTCGTCGACATCTCCAGCGTCTGGAACGGCGAAGCCGTGGTAAGGCGGCGCGCGGGCGGCGACTATCCCGCGTGGCTCATGATCAGCGCCGTGCGCGACAAGCGCGCGAGCGTTTCGCATTACATCTGCACGCTCATCGACATCACGGACCGCAAGAAGAGCGAAGCGCGCATCCAGTTTCTCGCGGAGCACGACGTGCTCACCGAGTTGCCCAACCGCGCGCTCTTCACCCGGCGCCTCGGCGCGGCCATCGAGCAGGCGCGTCACACGCGCGGGCGTCTCGCCGTGCTGTTCATCGACCTCGACCGCTTCAAGGACATCAACGACACGCTCGGCCATCATGCGGGCGACGGCCTGCTGCGTTCCGTGTCGCGGCGCCTGTTGCAGTCGGTGCGCGCGGGCGACACGGTGAGCCGTCTTGGCGGCGACGAGTTCACGGTGCTGCTGTCGAGCGCGGGCGGCAGCGGCGACGTCGCGCGCCTGATCGACGAACGGCTGCTGCCGCTCGTGCGCGAACCGCATTCGATCGGCGGCATGACCTTGCAGGTCGCGTGCAGTATCGGCATCGCCATGTATCCCGACGATGGCGACACGATCGAAGCGCTCATGCAGAACGCCGACGCCGCCATGTACCGCGCCAAATCGAGCGGCCGCAATCTCGTCAAGTTCTTCTCGCCCGACATGGCCGAGAGCACGCGGCATCGGCTCGAACTCGAAGCGCATTTGCGCACCGCCATCGAGCGCGAGCAGCTGTGGCTCGCGTATCAGCCCTGCGTGGACGCGGCTACGGGCGAGCTCATGAGCGTGGAGGCGCTGCTGCGCTGGCAGCATCCGCATCTCGGGCTCGTGCCGCCCGCGGAATTCATTCCGATCGCCGAGGAGACGCGCCTGATCCTGCCGATCGGCGCATGGGTGATCGAAGAAGCGTGCCGCCAGATCGCGCGCTGGCGCGACGCCGGTTTGCCCGCCATGCGCGTGTCGATCAATCTCTCGGCCATGCAGTTGCGCGACGACGAGCAACTCGTCACGCATCTGCGCGAAAGCCTCGCGGCGCACCACGTGGACGCGGGCAGCCTCGAGCTGGAAATCACGGAAACGGTGCTGATGGAAAGCGTCGGGCATCATCTCGACGCCATCAAGGAGATTCGCGCGCTGGGCGTGAAGCTCTCGCTCGACGACTTCGGCACGGGCTATTCGAGCTTGAGCTATCTGCATCGCTATCCGCTCGACCGGCTGAAGATCGACCGCGCGTTCGTGCACGGCCGTCTCACCGCGCCCGCCGATCTCGCGGTGATTCGCGCCATTGTCGAACTCGGGCACGAGCTGGGCCTGCGCGTGGTGGCCGAAGGTGTGGAGCAGGAACACGAGGCCGCCGCGCTGCGCCGTATCGGCTGCGACGAATTGCAGGGCTTCCTGTACGCGAAGCCGTTGCCGCACGAGGCGCTCACGGAGTGGCTGCGTTCGCGCGATGCGGCGTTGATCGACTGAGCGCGGTGCCGGGCGCTACACCGTGCGCCCTACAACTCACCGATCCTCAACCAGCGCACCGCAGGATGATCGCCCGCGAGCGCATGCGGCAGCACTTCGTGCACGAGGCGCAGGCCGCGCGCCGAATTCGCGAACCACACCACGGCGTCCTGCGTTGCGCGATTGCCCATCACGAAAGCGCGAAAGCCCGGGCAATTGCCCCAGTGAAAGCAGCATTGCTGCGCGGGTTCGAGGCCCCAGCCGAGTCCCCACGCCACGTGCGGATCAAGCGGATTCGCTCCGGCGAGGTCTTCGGCGTCGTTGCCCTGGCGCGTCGGTACGGCGGGCGTGAACCAACGCGCATGACTGTCGCGCGACAAACCTTCGCCACGCAAAACGGCGCGCACGAAACGCAGATAATCCTGCGCCGTCGTCACGAGCGACCACGAAGCCTGCGCCGTTTCGAGCCGGCGTTTGGCCACCGGCTCGCCGTCCCACTCGTGGCCTTGCGCGTAATTCGCCTCGAAGCGCGCCTGCCAGATCAGGCTCGAATCGCGCATGGCCAGCGGCGTGAAAATACGCTCTAGCGCCAGCGCTTCGAGCGTTCGGCCGCTCACCGCTTCCAGCGCGCGCTGGAGCCACGCGAACGCGCTGCTGCCGTAGCTGAAGCGCTCGCCGGGTGCGAAGTAGGTCTTGAGCGGCGCAGCCTCGCGCACGATGTTGGGCAAACCGCTCGTGTGGGTGAGCACGTGCCACGCGGTGATCGCATGCGAACGCGCATCACCTGGCAGGTAGTCGCCGCCGATGTCGCGCAGCGGCGCATGCAGATCCAGCCGGTTTTCGTCGGCGAGTTGCAAGGCGAGGTACGCAACCAGCGGCTTGGTGAGCGAAGCCGCTTCGAACACGGTGCGCGTGTCGATGCGTGCTGCATCGTGCGCACCGCGCCAGCCGCCCGCGTAGGCAAAGGCCGGTTCGCCCGCGCGCAAGGTCGCCAGCGAGACCCCCGGAATGCGACCGCTCGCGATCACGTCGTCCAGCCAGGTTTGCATGCGCGACTCCGGTGAGCGTGGAGCGAGCAGCATACACGCGCGGGCCGCGCCTGCGCGCGCCGCGTGGAGAGTGCTACATTACGCACCTGAAAACGGGAGACGCCATGAACGCTTCGCAACACATCGACGAACTGATCGCGGGACTCACCGACTGGCGTCGCGAGACGTTCGTCGCCATGCGCGAGGCTATCCTCGCCGCCGACGCGGAAATCGTCGAGGAATGGAAGTACATGGGCAGCCCGGTCTGGTATCGCGACGGCATGATCGCCGTGGGCAACGCGCACAAGGGCAAGGTCAAGCTCACGTTCGCGAACGGCGCGAGCCTCGCCGACCCCGACCAGCTCTTCAACGCGGGGCTCGAAGGCAACGCGCGGCGCGCGATCGACTTTCTGGAAGGCGACAAGGTGCCCGCACAAGCGCTGAAAAAACTCGTGCGCTCGGCCATCGAACTCAATCAGTCGAAAGCCAAAAAGAAAACGCCCGCCAAGGCGGGCGCCATCAAGAAGGCCGGCTAAAGTCGCGCCGGATCAGGCGAGGTCGCTGACTTCGCGAATCGGGATCACGGTGCGGTCGCCGCAATTGCGCAGCACGTCGCGCAAATCGTTGATGACCGGAAACACCTCGTGGTTCCAGTCCGCGCCCTGCGCGTCGTGCGCAGCCTGTTCCATTTCGACGATATCGCGGTCTTCCTTGAAGATGCGCTCGGTGAACCACACCAGCAGCGGCCACGCGAGGTCGAGCATGAACGGCACCGAGGAAGGCCGCCGCACCGAGAGCAGCCCGAAGGTGCGGTTGGTGCGCTGCTGCGCGTCGAGCGGCACGTAGATGATCCACAGGTCCATCACGAGCGTGTCTTCGTCGGAACGAATGCGCAGCCGCTGATACGGATATTCCGTGCGGATCGTCATCACGCTCTTGCCGCCCTGGTCCGAGCGATTCTTGCTCGAGCCGAACACGAGCGCCTCGCCCGTGGGCTGCTTGCCGCCTTCGCGCTCGAACACGTAGTCGACTTCCACCCAGTCGTCGCCGCGACGGCGGCCGAGCGAGCGCGCGCGCATCTGCCCCATTTGCTTGCGATGCAGAAACTGATGGTTCATGTCCATCAGGTTCTCGTGCATGAACGAGTAATGGCAATTCACGGGCTTGCCGAAGCGGCGCGTCTTGAACGCTTTATCGGTGAGCGAAGGCAGTTCGGGCAGCTGGCGCGACTCGGCGAGCGTGGCGTCGCCGGGGAACACGAAGATCAAGCCGTGCACTTCCTGGCACGGGTACGCGCGCACGCCGTTGGGCAGGCGCTCGCGGCCCAGATACGGCACGTCCACGCATTTGCCGGAACAGTCGTAGGTCCAGCCGTGATAGCCGCAGCGAATGCCTTCGCCGTCCACCACGCCCGCGTGCAACGGCACCTGCCGATGCGCGCAGCGGTCTTCGAGCGCGTGCACCTGGCCCGAGGCGGTGCGAAACAGCACGATCGGCTCGCCCGCGAAATGGACGCCCAGCGTCTTGCCGCTTTTGACTTCGCGCGACCAGGCGAGCGGGTACCAGTTGTCGGGGTGAATGGGCACGCGCCGAAGGTCGCGCACGGGCGCCTCGATCGTTTGGCCGTCACGTAAAGGCATTGCGCGCATGCAAAAACTCTCCTGTCTAAAGCCGGATCCAGCGCTGCGAGAAGACGGGTCGCTCCCCACGGGATTCGCCATGGTACCGGATCACGGCCTGCACCGTGTACCGCGCCAAATCCCTGACGCCGGGAAGGAGCCGCCAGTGCGCAATTTACATGCCGATGCAAAACGGCTTCCAGGTTCACGCGGGATCAGGTGGATAGGTATGTTGGCGCGCTCGCTTGCTTGTTATAATTCGCTCACACTTACGAAACAAATCTAACGTTCGCCGCGCGATTCGTCGCCGTCAGACCGCCCCCGCTCATGGCCAAAACCGACCGGCTGCGCGCCCTCGCCGACGCGCTCGCAAAACACAACGTCATGCATCTGCGCGATGCCGCCGCGCTGCTCGGCGTTTCCGAAATGACCGTGCGGCGCGACATCGGCGCGAATCCCGAACGCTTCACCTATCTCGGCGGCTATATCGTCAGCGCGAGCGACGTGCCGAACTCCGCGGGTTACTCGCTCGAACACGAGAAGGATCACTTCGCGCAAGCGAAGGCGCAGGCCTCCGCGCAGGCGGCGCGGCTCATCGCGCAGAACGACACTATTTTCATCGATTGCGGCACGACGCTCGCCGCGCTCGCGCGCCTCATCCCCTCTTCGCTGCAGGTGACGGCCGTGTGCTACTCGCTCAACGTTGCCGAAATCCTGCGGCGCATGCCCAACGTGCGCATGATCCTGCTGGGCGGCGTCTACGTGCCGTCGTCGGATTCGTTTTCGGGCGAGGAAAGTCTCGAAACGCTGCGCCGCATGGGCATCAACAAGGCGTTCATTTCAGCGGGCGGCGTGGATGCGGCGCGCGGCGTGACCTGCTGGAATTTTCACGAAGTCGCGCTCAAGCAGGCGGCCATGGCGAGCGCCGTGGAAAGCCATCTCGTGGTGGACGCGAGCAAGTACAACGTGGTCAAGGCGTGGCGCTTCGCGCCGGTGGACGCGTTCGCTTCCATCATCACCGAGCAAGGACAGGCGTTGCGCGAGCCCAGCGCGTGAGATCGCGGCAGCGGTTCTAGCGGCGCGCACGTTGCGCACGCGGCGCCCTCACCGCAACGCCGCTGGAACCCGGCCTAAACCCAGCCGGAATGCCGCGGAAACGCCGCCGGAACGCCGCCCAAACTACGCCAGACCTCAGCCGCGAACGGGCCTCGCAGCCACCGCAAATCAGCTGCGCCGGCGCAGCGCGAACAGCGTGCCGGCCACGAGTATGAACGCGCCCACGATCACCTTCTGCCACGTGCTCGGCACGCCCACCAGAATCAGCACGTTGTTGATGAGCGTGACGAGCGCCACGCCCAGCAGCGTGCCGACCACCGTGCCGCTGCCGCCCGTGATGCGCGCGCCGCCCAGAATCACGGCCGCGATCACGTCGAGTTCCGAGCCCACCAGATCGAACGGGTTCGCGAGCCGGTTGTTCGACACGTGCAGGATGCCGGCCACGCCCGCCAGAAACCCCGTATAGCCGAACACGAACAGCCGGATCGCGCGCAGGTTGAAGCCGAGCCGTTCCGCAATCGCGGTGCTGCCGCCCATGGCGTACACGGCGCGCCCCATCATCGTGCGATTGAGCAGCCACCACGTGAGCAGCGCGCCCGCCACGAGCGCGATGGCCGAGACGGGCAGCACCGCGTTGAGGCCGTCGGCGGTCTTGTAGGCAATGAGCGCGTAGCGCCCGAAATGATCCATGCTGTGCGGGATGTTCATGAAGAACGTGGTGCCGACGAAGGTCAGCAGCAACCCGCGATACAGATACTGCGTGCCGATCGTGACGATCAGCGAAGGCGCCTGCAAGCGGTCCACGAGCAGGCCGTTGATGACGCCGAGCAGAATGCCGCCCAGCGCGCCCGTGAGCAGGATGAGCACGAACGGCGCCTCGGGCCACCAGGCGAACACGGCCTTGGTAATGGCGTACATGGTGAACGCGCCGATGGCCGTGAACGATACGTCGATGCCGCCCGAAGCCAGCACCACGAGCGTGCCCAGCGCGAACAGCGAGGTGGTGGTGGCCGAGTGCAGCAGGTCGAACAGCGTCGCCCATTGAAAGAAGCGCGGGTTGATCGACGCGACGACCACGCAGGTGATGACGATCAGCGTGGCCGTGAACCACTCGGGATTGCGCGCGAGCTTCGCGCGCCAGTTGAGCGGCAGCGTGTCGCGCGCGTGATCGACGGGCGAGGCGGGTTGGGAAGATGAGGACATGGTCGTGGGATTCATGACGGTCGAGCGCTCCGGCGATCAAGCCGCTTCGGCGAGCAGCGCGCGATACAGTTGCGCCTCGGTGAGCCCTTCGGCGCGATGCGCCTCGGCGAGGCGGCCCTTGCGCATCATCAGCACGCGGTCGCAGTTTTGCAGCAGTTCGGGCAGGTCGTCGCTCACGAGCAGAATGCCGATGCCGCGCTGCGACAGTCTTTGCATGATGCGATAGATGATGTCCTTCGAGCCCACGTCCACGCCCACGGTCGGGCCGTGCAGAATGAGCACGCTCGGGTCGATGGCGAGCCAGCGGCCGATCAGCACGCGCTGCTGGTTGCCGCCCGAGAGCGACTGCACCGCCTTGTCCACGCTCGGTGTGGCGATCTGCAATTCCTTGACGGTCTCTTCCGCCAGCGCGCGGGCGCGCGAGCGGTCGATCTGGCCGAAGCGGTCGCGCAGGCTCGAGATCATCGCGGTGATGACGTTGTCGCGAATGGGTTTGTCGAGGAACAGCCCTTCGTTCAGGCGGTCCTCCGGCACATAACCGATGCGCGCGCGTTTGGCGTCGCCGGGATTCGCGAGCCTGATCGTGCGGCCGTCGAGCACGACGTCGCCTGCGTCGGCGGGCGCCACGCCCGCCAGGGCGCGCGCGAGTTCGTTGCGGCCCGAATCGAGCAAGCCGGTCACGCCGAGTATCTCGCCGCGATGCAGCGTGAACGACACCTCGCGAAACTGGCCCGCGCGGCCGAGATTGCGCACGTCGAGCAGCACATCCGCGGCCGGTGCTTCGGTGCGGTAACGTTCGGTGGACAGCTGGCGTCCCGTCATCAGTTCGCTCAGCTGCGCCTTGGTGTAATCGCTGATCGGCCCTTGCGTGACTTTCTGGCCGTCGCGCAGCACGATCACCTCGCCGCCGATCGCATAGCATTCGTCGAGCTTGTGGCTCACGAACAGCACGGTCACGCCCTGCGCGCGCAACTGGCCGAGCACGGCGATCAGGTTGGTCACTTCTTTCTGCGTGAGCGAGGTCGTGGGTTCGTCCATGATGACGAACTTCGCCTCGCTCGCAATCGCACGCGCGATGGCCACCAGCTGGCGCGTGGCGAGCGGCAGCTGTTCGATCAGCGTGGCCTGGAAGTCGGCGTCGCCGGGCAAGCCCACGGCTTCGAGCGCGCGTTTCGCCGTGCGCGCGAGTTCGCGCCGGTCGAAGGTGCGCGCGAGACGCCCCGCGTGTGCCGCGAGTTCGGTCGTCAGGCCGACGTTTTCGCCCACGCTCATATTCGGCAGCAGCGAAAGATCCTGATAGACCGTTTCGATGCCGGCCGCGAGCGATTCGAGCGGCGTGAGCTGCGTGTGGCGCGCGCCGTCGATCACGAGTTCGCCTTCGTCGGGCGGCTGCGCGCCCGAGATGATCTTGATGAGCGTGCTCTTGCCGCAGCCGTTTTCGCCGAGCAGATGATAGATCTGCCCGCGCGCGAACGTGAGCGTCACGCCGCGCAGCGCGTAGACGCCCGTAAAGCGCTTGTGCACGTCGAGCACCTGCAATAGCGGTTCCGGGGCAACCATGGTTTCACTCATCGCGTTTCACTCATCGGGTTTCATGCAGCGCGCGCCCTGCTCAACCGCGTCGCGCGCGCCGCTCGTCTCCGGTCAGAAGTTGTATTGCTTGTAGTTCGACTTGTCGACGCTCACCCAGCCCTGGCCGCGCACGATGACGCCCTTGCCCGGACCCTTGGAAACCGTGACCTTCTCGTAGCCCGGCAAGCCGAGGTTCGCGCCGTTCTCGACCGTCTTGCCGTCGAGCAGCATCTTGGCGATCTTGTTCATGGCCATGCCAGCCGTTTTCGGGTCCCAGAACGCAATGCCGTTGATGGCGCCGCTCTCCAGATACTTGCCCGCTTCCGTCGGCAGACCCGTGCCGTACACGCAGATCTTGCCTTGCAGGCCCGCCTCTTCCACCGCGCGGCCAATGCCGATCACGTCCAGCGACGACGAACCCTGGAAGCCCTTGAGGTCCGGATGCTTGCGCAGCACTTCCTTGGCGACTTCATAGGCGCGCTCGCCGTCGTTGTTGGTCTCCAGATTCGTTTCCACGAGCTGCATCTTCGGGAACTTCTTCTTCGCGTTGTCGATGCCGCCGTTGGCCCACTGCACCTGCGAACGGCTGCCGAGCGAACCCACCAGCGTGGCCCACTTGCCTTCGTTGTGCATGCACGCGCCCAGCCGGTCGTTGAGCGCCGCGCCGTACGCCGAGTTGTCGAACGCCTCGACGTCGACCATGGTGTTCTTCTCGTTGTCGGCTTCGTGCGTGACGACCTTGATGCCGCGATCCATCGCCTTCTTGAGCGCCGGTTCGAGCGTAGGCGGGTCGTACGGCACCACGGCGATCGCGCTCACTTTCTTCGCGATCAGGTCGTCGATGATCTTGAGCTGCTGCGCGGCGTCGGCGCGGCCCGGCCCGGTTTGATAAACCGTCACGCCCGGATTCTCCTTGCCGAATTCCTTGACGCCTTCTTCCATGCGATTGAACCAGCTGATGCCGGTGACCTTCACCACCGTGACGATGGTCTGATCCGCCGCGTGCGCCGCGGCCACGAGGCCCGCCGCCAGCGCGCAGGCCGTGAGGGCCACGCTGAGTCGCTTCATCTTCATGTCTTGTCTCCGTTATTGGCAGTCGCCCCGAATTGGATGGCGGCGGACCTCCGAGGCTCGACGTCCGCCTTGCACTGGAAAGACGTTAGCCGGACGCCGGTTTCTTCCGCGCGGGCTTGCTGGTGGTGGCCGATTTCGCCGTGCCGAAGATCGCGCGCACGCGCTCGCCGCCCGCGAACGCGAGCGAGGCGAGCAGCAGGAAACCCCACGCGCAGTCGCCGAAGAACTGCGAAACGCCCATCAGGTTGAACAGGCTCGACAGGAATTGCAGCACCGTCGCCGCGAAAAACACGCAGATGATGCGGCCATAGCCGCCGGCGGGATCGACGCCGCCCATCACCGCAATGAGGATCGCGATCAGCAGATACGAATTGCCGTAATCCCATTTCGCGCTCGACGTGTGCGACACGCTCACGAGCCCGGCGAGCGAGGCGAGCACGCCGCACATCGCATAGGTCAGGACGAGCATGCGCGCGCGCGGAATGCCCGCGTAGAACGCGGCGCGCTGGTTCGTGCCCATCAGGTAGAGCCGCAGGCCGAACGGCGTGCGCTTGAGGAGCCAGCCGAGCAGCACGACCACGGCGATGAACAGCAGCAGCGAGATCGGTATCTGGAAGAACGTGCCGTTGCTGATGTCGGCGAGCGGTTCGACGTAATCCACGTGCACCGAGGCGCCGTTGCTGAGCGCCACCGCGAAACCCGTGAACAGCAGTTGCGTGCCGAGCGTGCAGAGAATGGGCGTGAGCCCGAGCCGCGCGATCACGATGCCGTTGAGCAAGCCGCCGATCAAGCCCATGCCCACGACGATCACGCAAAAGAGCGCGGTGTAGAGCACGGGCGAGTCGTCGCCGCTCACGAAATGCGGCACCACGAGCGCGGCGATCATGCCGGAGAGATTCGCGAGGCCCACGCCCGAAAGGTCGATGCCGCCGTTGCCCGAGAGCATGGACAGCATGATGCCGAGCGCGAGCAGCGCGACTTCGGGCAGTTGCGCGCCCATCGACTGGAGATTGTCGATGCCGACGAACTGGCCGTGCGAGACCCAGATCGCCACGAGCACGACGAGCAGGTTCACGGCGAGCAGGAAGTTGAGCTGCCGGTCGCCGAACCATTTCGCAAGCAAGGCTGACTTCATCGTTGCGGTTCCTTTTACGGTTCCTTTTACGGTTCCTTTTACGGTTCCTGCTGCAGGTTCCCGCGCGCGGCGCCGCGTTCCGGGGCGCGCGAGACGCCTGCGCTAATGCGCTTCGCTCGTGGCGAGGATCGCGTCCACTTCCGCGCGCGTGGGCATCGAAGGCGCGGTGCCGGGGCGCGTGACCGAAATGCCCGCGAGCGCGCAGCCGAAGCGCATGGCCGTGAGCGCGTCGTCGCCGCGCGCGAGCGCCGCCGCGAAGCCGCCCGTGAAGCCGTCGCCGGCGCCCGCCGTCTCCACCACGGCGCCGCACTGGAACGCGGGCAGCAGCACCGAGTCGTCGCGCGTATGCAGGAGCGCGCCCGCCTCGCCGAGCGTGACGATCACCGCGCCCGCGCCTTTCGCGAGCAGCACGTCGGCGGCGCGGCGCGCGTCGTCGGCGTTGTGAATGTCGATGCCGGTGAGCGCGGCCGCTTCGGTCTCGTTCGGCGTGACGTAGTCGCAGAGCGGAAAGAGGTCGTCGGGCAGCGCCATCGCCGGCGCCGGATTGAACACGGTGATCACGCCGTGGCGGCGCGCGAGTTCGAGGCCGCGCCGCGCCGCCGCCAGCGGCTGTTCGAGTTGCGTGACGAACACCTGCGACTGCGCGATATCGGCCTCGATGGCGTCGGCGTCCGCCTCGCTCATCGTGCCCGCCGCGCCGGGCGCGACGATGATCGCGTTCATGCCCGTGGTTTCGTCGACGAAAATATGCGCCGCGCCCGTGGCCACGCCCGGCACCGGCTGCGTGCGCGCCGCGATGCCTTCGTCGGCCCAGGTCTTGCGCGCGATCGCGCCGAACGCGTCGTCGCCCACGCGCGTGCAGAACACCACTTGCGCGCCCGCGCGCGCGGCGGCCACGGCCTGGTTCGAGCCCTTGCCGCCCGGCCCCATGGCGAACGCCGAGCCCGCGATGGTTTCGCCGATCACGGGCATGCGCGTGGCGCGAAACGCGAGATCGGTCACGAAGATGCCGAGAATGACGACGCGGCCTTGCTGATTGGCGGCCATGGCGTCACTCCCGGGCCGCAGGCGCGTCGGGCGCGAGCAGCACGCCTTTGGTGAACACGAAGCAGCCGTAGCCGCGCGCCTCGCCCGTGGCGATCACGCAGTACGCCTGGCGGGCGCGTGCGTAAAACGCGTGGCGCTCGATGGACGCGAACGGCGTGGCGCGGCCTTCGGCGGCGTCCACTTCGGCTTGCGCCTCGCGTTGCACGGCGGGGATCGTCTGCGGCTCGCCGACCACTTCCATGCGCATGGCCGGCGACTCCACGAAGGTGTCGAGCGGCAGCACCGAGAGAATCGCGCGCACGGCGCGCGGAGCGCTGGCGCCGTCGATACGCAGCAGCTTGCCCGTGACGGTGGCGCGCGCCACGGAGTCGGCGGGAAAGTTGGCGTCGCACACGACGAGTTCGTCGCCGTGGCCCATCGCACTCAGCGCTTGCAGGACATCGGCGTTCAGAAGCGGGTCGAGATTCTTCAGCATTTGTCTTGTCTCCAGCTAGTTTTTCTTGGTTTCGCGGGCGTTCGCTACGCCGGGCGTTCAATCGCCATACGGTATCCAGATGTTCTTCACCTGCACGGCGTGACGCAGGAACGGCACGCCCGCGCTTGCGCGCTCGAACCAGTCGAACTGCCGCCCGTGATCGACGAAGGTGCGTTTGAGGTTGCCCACCGACTCGCGCTCCACCAGCGCCGAATCCTGCGCCGAGCCGAAGCACCAGAGCGCGTCCACGTCGTCGTGCTTCGCGAGCGCGGGCAGCATGGCCGCGCGTTCGCCCGTGAGAATGTTGAGCGCGCCCGCGGGCACGTCCGAGGTTTCCACGACCTGGTAGAAGTCCGTCAAGGCGAGCGGATTCGCCTCGCTCGCGAGCGCCACCACGCGATTGCCCATGGCCAGCGCGGGCGCGACCAGCGAGACGAAAGCGAGCAGCGGCGCTTCGTCGGGGCAGGCCACGCCGACCACGCCGATCGCCTCGTGCATGGCCAGCGCCACGCCACGCAGCGGCGGCGCGTGCACGGCGCCGTCGAACTTGTCGGCCCACGCCGCGTAACCGAACAGGCGGTCGATGGCGGCCTCGACCTCGCGTTCGGCGTCGCGCGCGTCGTGACCCGCGCGGCGCATGAGTTGCCGGGCAAATTCCTCGGCGCGCGCGCTCAGGTTTTCGGCAAGGTAATACAGCACCTGGGCGCGGCCGTGCGCGCTCATCTGCGTCCACTTCTGCGCGCCGCGCGCGGCAGCCACGGCGTCGCGCACGTCCTTGCGACTGCCCGCGCCCACCTCGCCCACCCACGCGCCGTGCGGGGCGTGCACGGCGTACGAGTAGCCGCTGTCGGGGCGCACCTGCTTGCCGCCAATGAAGAGCTTGGGCGTGCGGTCGAGCGTGCCGACGGCAGCGCTCTCGTCGAAGGTCTGCCTGCTCGGCGCGCGCGCGGCGCGCATCGGCAATTTGCTCCAGCTCGCGGGCTTCAGATACTCGAACACGCCTTCGCGGCCGCCCTCGCGCCCGAAACCGGATTCGCGATAGCCGCCGAAGCCCACGCTCGCGTCGAACAGATTGGTCGCGTTGATCCACACCACGCCGCATTGCAGGCGCGGCGCGATGTCGAGCGCGCGGCCGATGGTCTCGCTCCACACGCTCGCGGCGAGCCCGTAACGCGTGTTGTTGGCGAGCGCCACGGCTTCTTCGGGCGTGCGAAAGCTCATGGCCGCGAGCACCGGCCCGAAAATTTCCTCCTGCGCGAGCGTGGAAGCCGGGCCGATATTGGTGACGAGCGTGGGCGGATAGAAGCAGCCGCCCGCGGGCAGGTTCACGCCTTCGGCTTGCCAGATCTCGCAGCCCTCGCGCTTGCCCGCCGCGACGAGCGTTTCGATTCGCTCCAGTTGCACGGCATCGACAATCGCGCCCAGGTCGATGCCCTTGTCGAGCGACGGCCCCACGCGCAGCGTGGCCATGCGCCGCTTCAGTTTGTCGATGAAGCGCGCCTCCACGCCCTCCTGCACCAGCAGGCGCGAGCCCGCGCAGCACACCTGGCCCTGGTTGAACCAGATCGCGTCCACGACGCCTTCCACCGCGCCGTCGAGGTCGGCATCGTCGAACACGATGAACGGCGACTTGCCGCCCAGTTCGAGCGTGAGCGACTTGCCCGTGCCCGCCGTGGCGGTGCGGATCAGGCGGCCCACTTCGGTCGAGCCCGTGAAGGCGATCTTGTCGACGCCCGCGTGTTCAACGAGCGCCGCGCCCGTGCCGCCGTCGCCGGTCACGACGTTGAGCACGCCCTTGGGCAAGCCCGCGCGGTGCGCGAGTTCGGCGAACAGCAGCGCCGTGAGCGGCGTGTATTCGGCGGGCTTGAGCACCACGCAGTTGCCGAGCGCGATGGCGGGCGCGACCTTCCACGCGAGCATCAGCAGCGGAAAATTCCACGGCACGATCTGGCCGATCACGCCGAGCGGCGCGTAGCCCGCGAACTCGCTTTCCTGCAATTGCGCCCAACCCGCGTGATGCAGGAAGTGGCGCGCGACCAGCGGCACGTCGATGTCGCGCGTCTCGCGAATCGGCTTGCCGTTGTCGAGCGCCTCGAGCACGGCGAACAGGCGGCTGTGCCGCTGCACCATGCGCGAGAGCGCATACAGATGACGCGCGCGCGCCGCGCCGCCGATCGCGTACCACTCGGGTTGCGCGGCACGCGCGGCGGCCACGGCGGCGTCGATATCGGCGGCATCGCCCTGGGCCACGCTCGCGAGAACGTCGCCGCTGGCCGGTGCGCGCACCTCGAAGTGCGCGCCGCTCGCGGGCTGGCGCCAGGCGCCGTCGACAAAATGGCCGAACGTGCCTGCGTGCTGCGCGAGCCACGCGCGCACGGGCTGATCGTCCTCGGGGGCGGGACCGTAATCCATGGTTCGAAAGTACTCGGCTACGCTCATAGTCGGTTCGGTTTCCGCTCGGGTCTCAGGCAACGGGATGACGATGGAACGCGGAATAGCGCCCGCTCACGTGGTGTTCGAGCTGGCGCTCGATGTCGGCGAGCAGACTCGACGCGCCGAAGCGGAACAGATCCGGTTCGAGCCACGGCCGCCCGAGTTCTTCCTTCATGAGAATCTGGTACGCGAGCGCGGCCTTCGCCGTGGAGACGCCGCCCGCCGGCTTGAAGCCCACGCGCGCGCCGGTGCGCTCGCCGTATTCGCGAATCATGCGCACCATCACGAGCGACACGTCGAGCGTGGCGTTCACGCCCTCCTTGCCCGTGGACGTCTTGATGAAGTCCGCGCCCGCCATCATGCAGATCATCGAGGCCTTCGCGACGTTCGACAGCACACGGATGTCGCCGGTCGCGAGAATCGTCTTGAGATGCGCCTCGCCGCACGCCGCGCGGAAGTCGCGCACTTCGTCGTAGAGCGCGCGCCAGTTGCCGGTGAGCACGTACTCGCGCGTCACGACGATGTCGATCTCGCGCGCGCCATCGGCAACCGAGGCTTCGATCTCCCTGAGCTTGAGTTCGTGCGGATTGAGCCCGGCGGGAAAACCGGTGGACACGGCGGCCACGGGAATGCCGCTGCCCGCGAGCGCGTCCACGGCGGCGGCCACGAAGCGGTGATACACGCACACGGCGCCGGTTTTGATGGATTCGGGCGGCATGCCGAGCGCGGCCAGCAGGTCCGCGCGCACGGGGTGGCGCGCCTTGGTGCAGAGGCGGCGCACGCGGCCTTCGGTGTCGTCGCCGCTGAGCGTGGTGAGGTCGATGCAGGTGACCGCTTTCAGCAGCCACGCCGCCTGCGCGTCTTTCTTGACGGCGCGGCGCGTGCCGAGCGTGGCCGTGCGGCGCTCGACGGCCGACTGGTTGACGCGCAAACCGTCGAGCCAGGCGGCGTCGAACGGCACGCCGGCGTTGCGGTCCGCATGCCCGGCAGCCGTGCCATGCAGCACGACGAGCGAATTCGTTGAGGCTTCTGACATAGGCTGGGAGGCGAATTTGTGCAATGCACATCAAACCGTGATGGTTTATTCGCGACCATCCTATACCCATGAAATGATCGTGACAATGCTCGTTACAATCCCAACTAGGCAGACGCGGGAAACCGTGCTAAACCGTGCGCAGCAGGAAGTTCTGTCGGATTGAAGCGCGGCTGCGCTCAGCGATCCCCCGTGATCCCTCAGTGATCCACGCGTGAGCCGTTAGTGAGCGCTCACGCCACGGCGCGCCGCCGGTCGACGATCTCGACGATCTGCCCGCCGCTCACGCGCACGATGCGGTCGGCGGCGTCGAAGAAGCGGTCGTCGTGCGACACCGCGATCACCGTTTTGCCCATGCGCTGGAGTTCCGGCAGGAACTCGCGATAGAACACGCCGCGAAAGGTCGGGTCCTGGTCGGCGGCCCATTCGTCGAGCAGGATGATGGGCCGCGCTTCCAGCATGGCCTGCACGAGCGCGAGGCGCTTGCGCTGGCCCGTCGAGAGATCCGTGGTGGTGAACGCGCCGTTTTCCACGCTGACCTTGTGGGCGAGTTCGAGGCGTTCGAGCCAGGGCGCCGCGCGCGCCGGGTCGGCGGCGCCGTCGGTCACGACATCGTCGAACAGGAAGTAATCGGCGAACACGGCGGAAAAGAGTTGCCGGTAGCCGTCGAGCGCCGCGCGGCTCACGCTCGCGCCGTTGAGCAGCAACGCGCCCTCGTGCGGCGTGTAGAGGCCGAGCAGCAATTTCACGAGCGTGGTTTTGCCGCTGCCGTTTTCACCGACGATAAAGACGATCTCGCCACGCGTGACTTCGAGGCTCGCCGGTCCCAGCGTGAAGCCGCGCGCGCCGCCCGGCCCCGGAAACGCGTAGGTCGCGTCGCGCAACGCGAGGCGCTCGAACGCGGGCGTGGCCGCCGGCGTACCGTCGAGCAGGTCGGGCTCGCTCTGCGCGAAGGCGGCGGACAACGCGGCAATACGCCGGAACGCCACCTGCGCCTGACCGAACGCGGGCAGCGCGCCGGCGAGCTGCTGGATCGGCCCCATCACGTAGAGCAGCACGATCACGAAGCCGCTCACCACGGCGGGCGCGACGCCCAGCCGGTGCTGGAGCAGCACGATCGCGCCGATCACCACGAAGAACAGCAGCGTCGAGGCGCTGTCCTGGAGCCAGAAGAGCGTCATCGCGCGCGTCTTGAGCTGCGCGATCAGATCGACGGCGCCGCCCAGTTGCGCCTCGTACACGCGCAGGCGGCGCGTGCGATTCATGCGCAGTTCCTTCGCGCCTTCGGTGATCGAGCGATACTGCTTTTGCAGGTCGTCCTGCGACTCGCGCACGCGGCGGTAGTAGTCGTCCCAGCGGCGCCGCGCCCAGCGCGCGAGCCACAGTCCCGCGACGATCGCCACTGCCGCCAGCGCGAACAGCGGCGGCGACAACACGAGCAGATAGACGACGCAGCCGAGCGTGACCGCGAAGGCGATCGCGTAACTCGAGAAGTTGTAGGTGAACGCGCTGACCGTGTCGATGTCGCCGTTGAGCGTCGTGATCAGCTTGTGCACGCGGTAATGCTCGATCGCGGCGAGCGGCGCGCAGACGATGCGCGAGGAAATGTCCTTGCGCAATGCCGCGATCACCTTCTGCCCAACCACGCTGTTGCCCACGCCCGCGATCAGGTTGCCGCCCACCGTGAGCGCGCACAGGCCCACGAACGCGCCGATGGTGCGCGCGCTCACGCCGCCCGCTTCGTGCAGGCCGTCGTTGACGGTCGCGAGCAGCCATGCGGTGGAAAAGCCGCCGATGCCGCCCATGGTCGTGGCGAGCAGCGTGAGCGGCCAGAAGCGGCCGATCAGGCGCAGCGCTTCGCGCAGCGCGTTGGGCGTGGGAGATTGCGTTGCGGAGTTTGCTTCGCTCACCGAACCATCCGTTTGAGTTGCGTCGCCGCGCGGCGTTAGCGACCGAGCGACACCATCAGATAGAGACCGCCCGCGAGCATCGCGAGCAGGCCCGCCGGCATTTGCTGCGGAAACAGCACGTTGCGGCCGAGCCAGTCCGACACCACCATCAACAGCGCGCCGAACAGCGCCGAGGCCAGCAGCTCGGCGGCGGCGCGCCGCACGCCCATGCGGCGCACGATATGCGGCGCCATCAGCCCGATGAACGACAGCGGCCCGACGATCATCGCCGCCGCCGCGCTCAACAGGGCTGCCAGCAGCAGGATCACGAAGCGCGCGCGCCGCACCGGCACGCCGAGCGCCGCCGTGACGTTCGCGCCGAGCGGCAGGATATCGAGCCAACGCGTGCAGAGTAACGCGAGCGCGAGCAAAGCGACGGCGAGCGTGAGCGCCATCGACGCAAAGGTTTCGTCGATCAAATAGGTCGAGCCCATCAGCAGATTGCGCAGCAGAGGCGCAAACGGGCCGCTGCCCGCGATCACGAGGCCGAACACGGCTTGCGACAGCGCGCTCACGGCAATGCCCGCGAGCAGCATTGGCTCTGGCGCGAAGCCGCTGCGGCGCGCGAGCGCGAGCATCGCCAGCAAGGTCGCGAACGCGCCCGCCGCGCAGGCCGCGAACAGGAGCGGCGCGCCCGGCGCACGCACGAGCCACAGCAGCACGAGCATGCCAAGCATGCCGCCGCCGCTGATGCCGAGCACTTCGGGGCTCGCCAGCGGATTGCCGGAGAGCCGTTGCAGCAGCGTGCCCGCCAGCGCGAGCAGCGCGCCCACGGCCAGCGCGCTTTCGATGCGCGGCACGCGCCAGTGCGCGAGCGCCGTCCATTCGGCCGCGCTGGCCCAATGCCAGCCCGCCGCGCCGCGCCCGAAGCCCGCCGCCAGCGCGACGGCGACGAGCAGCGCGCCACCGGCGAGGATCAGCAGCTTGCGCGTGGCGGCGGCCCGGCTCGGCGTGCACGGCGGGCTGGGGAGTTGCGCTTGCACGCCCGGCGGCGCGGCGCGCGCCTTCAGGCGCGGCACCAGCCACAGCAGCAGCGGCCCGCCGAACAGCGCCGTGGCCGCGCCCGTGGGGAGCAGTTCGCCCGCGAGGCCGCCCAGTTGCTGCACGGCCTGGTCGGTGACCCACAGCAGCAATGCGCCGATGAGCGGCGCCCACGTGAGCTGGTCGCGCAGCCGCCGCGCGCCGCAGGCCCGCGCCAGCGCGGGCGCCGCGAGGCCGATAAAGCCGATCATGCCCACGGCCGCGACCACGAAGGCCGTCAAGGCCACGGCCGCGGCGAGCGCCGCGAAGCGCGCGCGCGACAACGAGAGACCGAGGCTGCGCGCGCCCGCGTCGTCGAGGCCCGCGAGCGTGAGCGGGCGCACGAGCGCCGCGCACGCCATCGCGCACACCGCCACGCGCGGCAGCAGCCAGCGCGTCGTATGCCAGTCCTGCTGCGCGAGCGCGCCGCCGCCCCAGATGAAGAGCGCCGTGAGCGAGCGCTCGTAGACGATCGACAGCGCGAGGCCCAGCGCGCCGCAATAGAGGTTGACGATCATGCCGCCGAGCACGAGCGCCACCGGCGCGAACGCGCGCCGCCAGGCGAGCGCGAACACGAACAGCATCGCGAGCGCGCCGCCGCCGAGCGCGACGCCTTCGCGCCACGCGAGCAGCCATGCGGGCGCCCATAGCGTGGCGAGCATGAGCGCGAGCCACGCGCCCGCGGCAACGCCCACGGTCATTGGTTCGGCGAGCGGATTGCGCAGCACCTGCTGGAACACCACGCCCGCGAGCGCGAGCGCGCCGCCGCACAGCAGCGACAGCACGAGGCGCGGCAGCCAGCTGTAGTGCGCGACCATTTCGCCGATGTGGTCCGGCGCGGGCGCGAACGCCGCGCGCAGCCACGCCTCGCGCGGCACCTGCGCCGCCCAGCCATGCAGCGTGAGCGCAAAGGCCAGCGCCAGCAACGCGAGCACGGCTAGCACGGGGCGGCGCGCGTGGCGCAGGCCGGGCGCGCTCGCGCGCGGGATCGACAGATCAGGCATGGCCAGCCTCCGCGAGCAGCGCGTCGGCGAGTTGCCGGGCGAAGCGCGCGCCGCTGTAGAGCGCGCCGCCCGGCGAGACCTTCGGCATGGCCGCCACGCGCCGCGCGCGCGCGAACGGCAGGCTGCGCCAGAGCACGCCGCTTGCGAGCGTGGCCCGCGCGGCGTCGGGCAAGGGTTCCAGATAGACGAGGCACGCCTCTCCCGCGTCGCGCACCGCGGCGAGACGGGTGAAGTCGGTCATGGCGTAGCCGCGCGCATTGGTGTCGCGGGTCCACGCATTCGCGAGGCCCACGCGGGTCATCACGTCGCCGAACAGGCTGGGCGCGCCGAACGCGAGCACGTGCCGGTCATCGACGAACTCGACGACGAATACCGGCCGCTTCAAGACATCCGGGCGCGCCGCGAGACGTTGGCGCACCTGCGCGAGCGACGCCTCGGCGCTGGCGATGGCCGCCTCCGCCGCCGGCTCGCGCGCCAGGCGTTGCGCCAGCCGGCGCGTTTCGGCGGCGATCTGCCGCCACGGCGCCACGCCCGGCGCGGACAACGCCAGCGTGAGCGTGGGCGCGATGCGCTCCAGCTGCGCGCGCAGCGGCGCATGGGCGGGCGTGATGACGAAGAGATCAGGACGCAATTGCGCGAGCAGTTCGAAATTGGGCTGATACAGCAAACCGATGTCGATCACGCTCGCGGGCAGCGGCGGCGCGACGTTGGTGCGCCGATACCAGTCCGGCACGGAGGTCGCGAGCGGCGTCACGCCGAGCGTCAGCAGCATCTCGATGAGCCCGAAATCCATCGCCACGATGCGCCGCGGCGGAGCGCTCGCCAGGCTTTGCGCGCCGGCGCCCTGCCCCGCGCACGCGCTCGCCCCGCCGGCGAGCGCGGCCAGCGCGAACTTGAGCGCGTCGCGGCGATTCATCGTCGAAGCCAAGGCCAAACCGTTTCCTCCAGCACGAACGCGGGACGTGTCGCCACGCCCCGCGCATCACCGCGCATAACCCGTCACGCACGCATCGTCATGCGGGCGTCACCATTGATACTTCGCCGTTCCGAGCACGCCGATCGTCGAACCGTAGTAGCACGCGCCGCCCGAGCAATACGCCACGTACTTGCGATTCGTGAGGTTCGTGCCGTTGAGCGCGAACTTCCAGTTGCCGATGTCGTAGTGCACGGCCGCGTCGAGCAGCACCACGCTGCCCACGTCGAACGTGTTGGCCGTGTCGCCCGCCGACATGCCCAGATAGCGCACGCCGCCGCCGAAGCCCAGGCCGCGCAGCGGTCCGCCGTGCAGCGTGTAGTCGGCCCACAGCGAGGCCATGTTGCGCGGCGCGATGGGCGGCCGCTTGCCCAGCTGCGAAGCCGTATTGCTCTTCGTCACGACCTGGTTCACGTAGGTGTACGACCCGAGCACGGCCAGCGAGTCGGTGAGCTGCACGTGCCCTTCCAGTTCGATGCCGCGCGAGCGTACTTCGCCCGTCTGCACGGCGTAGCCCGGATGCAGCAGGTCCGTCGTGGAAACGTTCTGCTGCGTGAGGTTGTAGAGCGACAGCGTGTAGAGCGCGTTATAGCTCTTCGGCTGATACTTCACGCCCACTTCGTATTCCTCGCCCGTGGTTGGCACGAGCGCGTCGCCGGCGAAAGTCGTGCCCACGCTCGGCTGGAACGACTTCGCGTAGCTGAAGTACGGCGCCACGCCGCTGTCGAGCAGATACGACACGCCGCCGCGCCACGTGAACGCATGCGGCGTTTGATGCTGGAGCGTATTGGCCGTCGTGGTCTGCGTCTGGATGTTGGTCGCCGTCCAGTCGTTGCGCGCGCCGAGCGTGACGAGCCAGCGGCCGTACTCGATCTGATCCTGCACGTACACGCCCACCTGGTCGGTGGCCGTGTCCACGCGCTTGTTGGTGGTCGTGATCGCCGCGAGATGCGAGAAGTCCGCCACGAACGGATTGAGCGTGCCGACCGCGCCCGTGCCCGAGTTCACGCCGTTCAGGAGGCGCTGGTAATCCACGCCGAACAGCACCGTCTGCTTCAGCGCGCCCGTGGCGAATTTCGCCTGCAACTGGTTGTCCATCGAGAACTGGCTCAGATGCTCGCGGTCGAGGAACGCGTTCATGTTGAGCGTCGAGGTCGAACCCGTCGCCCAGTTGCTGAAGAACGTCTGGTGATAGTCGATATCGTCGTGCAGATACCGCGCGTTCGAGCGGAACGTGAAGGTGTCGTTGAGCTTCTGCTCGAAGCGGTAGCCGAATGCGTACTGCGTGCGGCGGAAATAGTCGTCGTTGGGATTGCCGACGTAGGTGCCCGTCGCGATCTTGCCGTTGGGGTTGTACGTCGCCACGCCGCTCACCGGCAGCGAATCGAACAGCCCGCCCGCCGGGTCGCGCTGATACTGCGCGTAAAGCGTGAGCGAGGTGTCTTTGGTCGGCCGGATCGTCACGCTCGGCGCGATGGCGAGACGCTGGTCCTTGATGCCGTCCACCTGGGTGTCGGCGTCGCGCCCGAGGCCCGTGAGGCGATACAGCACCGTGCCCGCCTCGTCGACCTTGCCGCCCAGGTCGAAGCCCGCCTCGTAGCCGTCGTGGTTGGCGAACTGGAGCATGACTTCGTGCACCGCTTCCTCGGTCGGCAGCTTCGACACCAGGTTGACGATGCCCGCCGGACTGCCCGCGCCGTACAGCACCGAGGCCGGGCCGCGCAGCACTTCCACGCGCTCCACGAAATACGGGTCGATGCGCGGATTCGCGTAATACGCGCTCGGCTGCAGAATCATTCCGTCGAGGTATTCGGAATAGTCGAAGCCCCGCCCGCGCAACTGGTCGAAGCGGAAGTCGGTCGAATCCTGCGAATACACGCCGGGCGTGTAGCGCAGCGCCTGGTCGACGGTCCGCGCGCCTTGCTGGTCCATCTGGTCGCGCGTGACCACGGAGATCGACTGCGGCACGCGCACGATGGGCGTATCCGTTTTCGTGCCCGTGATGCTGCGTTTCGCGACGATGCCGGCCGTCGGGCCCGTGGGCGACTCGCGCTGCGTCGTGACCTGCACGGCGGGCAGCGTGGCGCTGGCCGCGGCTTGTGCCGATTGTGCCGATTGCGCCGGTTGCGCCGCCGGTTCCGCCGGGGCGGACTGTGCCGCGCGTGCGGGCGCGGCGGCGGCGCTGTCGGTGCCGTCCGTTGCCGGCTGCTGCGCGTGCACGATGCCCGGTAGCGCCAGCGTGAGCCCCGTCATACCCGTCAGCCCGAGTCGCGCGAAGTGCGCGAGCGGCGTCTGCACCCGGCGGCGCCCCGTCGTGTTGTTCTTGTGTCGTCCCTTCATCTTCGAATACCGAGTGAATGTTAATGATAATGCTTCTTGTTACACTTGCGAAAGCGACGAATTCCCGGGCGATCGATATCGCGGGGAATCGGCAGAAGCGCTTTTCTCGGGGGACGTGGTCTGGGAAGACAGCCGCGGCGCGCTTTCAGCAGGAGCGAGGCGGTTGCGAGCTTGTCGGATATAGATGATACCGACGCGACTCGCGCAGAGGTGGACAACCTTGGGGGCGCACTGGACAATAATCGTCCACTGGAGACGGTTTCGCCGATTTTTCGCATCGAATCGACATCCGGAACCCGCGGGACACGCGCAGCCCCACCCTTGGCCTCAACGCAGGAACACACGCATGGACACGAGCCTCCACCTTCCGGCGCGCTCGCTCGCGGCCGCCGCCGCGCGGCGCGAACTGCCCAACGTCTTCGGCCAGTCGATCGAATACGAATCGGGCGCGCGCGAAGTCGCGCACACGCACCCGCGCGCGCAACTGCTCTATGCGACGAGCGGGCTGATTCGCGTGCGCACGCCGGGCGCGAGCTGGATCGTCGGTCCGAATCGCGCGCTGCTGGTGCCGCCGCGCGTGGAGCACGAACTGGAGATGGTCGGCACGGTGGCGTTTCGCACGCTCTATATCGAGCCGTGCCCCGTGACGGAAGAGGTCGAGGGGCGTCTGCTGCCGGTCAGCGGCTTGCTGCGCGAGGCGATCCTCGCGATGGTGGCGGAGCCGGTGCGCCCGCACGCGCCGGGCAGTCTCGCCGACCTCCTCGCGCAACTCATCGCCCGGCTGCTCGACGCGGCCTTGCAAAGCGCCGACGCCGTGCCCGACGTGCTCGCGGCCAGCCCCGACGCCATTGCCGCCGACGCCGGGCGCCTGCCGATGCCGCAGCACCCGCGCCTGCGCAAGATCTGCCAGGCGCTCATGGACGACCCCGCGAACGCGGAATCGCTCGAACATTGGGGCGACCGGCTGGGCGCGAGTTCGCGCACGCTCGCGCGGCATTTCCAGCGCGAAACCGGCATGCCGTTCGCGAAGTGGCGCGAGCAGATGCGGGTGTCGGAAGCGATGTGCCAGCTGTCCACCCAAACGCCCATACCCGACGTGGCCGCGCGCCTCGGTTACGCCGACGCCAACACGTTCGCGGTGATGTTCAAGCGCGTGCTCAACATGACGCCGCTGAAGTATCAGGCGATGATGTGCCCGCCGGCTTGAGTTCGAGCTGAGTTCGAGCTTCAGATCGAGGTTGAGCTTCGACCTTGCCGCTGTTCCTTGAAATGCCGCGTATCAGAACAGCACGCGATACCGCACGAAATCGTCGGCTAGCGTGTAGCTGTCGTAGAGCTGGCGCGCCGGGTTGTCGCGCTGCGTGTGCCAATAGAGCCGCGACCAGCCGCGTTCGCGCGCGAGCGCCACGAGATCGTCGATGAGCCGCCGCCCGATACCGCGCCCGCGCCACGCCGGGTCGACGAACAGATCCTCCAGATAGCAGAGGGGCGCTTCCACCCACGTGCCTTCGTGCAGCACGCTCAGGCTGAAACCCACCACGCGCCCCTCGCATTCGGCAACACGCCCGAACAGCGGCACGTTGGCGTCGAGCAGGCGCTGCCACGTGCGCTCGCTCACGCGCGGCGCGACTTCCGTTTCATAGAACGCGTTGTAGCCGGCCCAAAGTTGCCGCCACGCGTCGTAATCGGCGGCGGTGAGATCGCGCACGACAATATCGGTTTGCGCCGATGTCATGGCGCCGCCGCCTCGCGCAAGCTGGCGAGCGAGGCGCGCTGCTGGCCTTGGGCGTCGAAGTTTTCGGGCGCGAGCCACGTCTCGAATGCGGCCTTCACGCGCGGCCAGTCCGGGGCGATGATCGCGAACCACGCCGTGTCGCGGCTACGGCCCTTGTATACGATCGCCTGGCGGAAGATGCCTTCGAATTCGAAGCCGAGCCGCAGCGCGGTCTTGCGCGAGGGCGCGTTGAGGCTGTCGCACTTCCACTCGTAACGGCGATAGCCGAGTTCGTCGAAGGCATAACGCATCAGCAGATACTGCGCCTCGGTGGAAATGGGCGTTTGCTTGAGCAGCGGCGAGAACGTCACGCTGCCCACCTCGATCACGCCGTGCGCGGGCTCGATGCGCATGAGCGCGAAGGTGCCCACGGCCTTGCCGCTCACGCGGTCGATCACGGCGTAATGGAACGGATCGCTCGATGCAGCGATCTTCGCCAGATACTCGCGAAACACGCCGAAGTCGCTGAACGGCTCCGCGAACAGGTAGGTCCAGTCGCGGCCGTCGCCGGCCTTGCCGTAAGCGTCGAACAGATCGTTCGCGTGGCGCTCCACGTCGATCGGCTCGATGCGGCAGAAGCGCCCTTCGAGCGTCACGCGCGCGGGGCGCTCGCGCGGCTGCCAGCCGCTCATGGCCTCGCCGATGGGTTGACCGTATTCGTTCGTACGTGCTGCCATGCTTGACATACTCCTCTTGCCCGTTGCGCGACACCGTCGCAGTCGCGTTACGTTACGCCTCTTGTGGTTCCACGAAAAGATCCACGCGGGCGTGGGACGTTGGGGCCACCGGATTCGCCTTCGAATACACGGCGCAGCGTGATGCTCGCCGTCGCTCGTTGGCGTCCATTAGCGCCGAATGCGAGCCGGTCCTCGCCGCACGCTTCAGCGCCGGCCGCAAAGCCTTGTCGCATAAGGCCTTGCGCGCGCCGCGCACGAACGCGCAATGCGAGTTTGGAATGCGAGCATTTGCTTATATTCTGAACACCTCGGGCGGCAATGGCATCGGGCCCCGCCGCCGGTTCTAAAGAGACGCCACCATGACGAACGTCACGCAAAACATGAAGCTCAACCACCTGAGCTTTCCTTCCTCCGACACGGCCGCGACGGCCGCGTTTTTCGAGCGCTATCTGGGCTTCACGATCGCGGGCCAGTGGGACCAGTCGTATATCCTCAAACGCCCCGGCTACGACGTGGTGATCGACCACTCGAGCGACGAAACGCCCGCCTGGCCGAAGAACTTTCACGTGGGGTTCGAGTTGCCGAGCCTCGAAGCCGTGCAATCGCTCTACGAGCGTTTTTCGGCCGAAGGCGTGCAGATGGAAACGGGCGTGTTCAACAACGGGCGCGGCTCGCGCTTCTTTTGCCGCGCGCCGGGCGGCGTGATGTTCGAGATGAACACGCGCGTGGACGCCGCGCCCGAATATCGCGGCACGTTCGACAACTGAGTCAAGGCTGGCCGGAAGCCGCGCGCTTGAGCCGCGCGTGGATCGTGTTCGCCTTGAACGAACCGTCCTCGTCGGCTTCCTCCACATAGAGCGAGAGCGCGAACGGCCGGCTGTCGAAAACCGGCTGGAAGTGCGCCTTCGCCATCTCGAACAGCGCGCCGAAAAAGCGTTTTTTGAATGCCGCGTCGCGGCCGCCACCGATCTTCACCGTGATGTTCACGAACGCGTCGTCGCCCTGGTTGTCGGCGATCACGTATTCGGTCAGGCGAATGGCGCGCACGCGCACGCCACCCACGGGAAACACGCCTTCCGAGTCGCGAAAACGCGCGGCGAGTTGTTCGAGCAGCACGCGGATACGCGCCTGCTCGCCGAGGTTGTCGGTGTATTCGACGGTGCAGTGAGGCATGTCTCGCTCCAGGGTGGTTTTGCCACACAGTGTAGCGAAGAACGCCTCGCGTGCCGCAGCGCGGCCGCCTTCAATGCACCGCGCGATTGCGTCGCTCAATGCGCCGCTTTAAAGCGGGTTCCGCGGCGCTTTCACGATCTTGCCGCGCTGAAGCACGTAATCCACGCGCTGGCCGTCGCTGGCCACGACTTCGATATCGTCGAGCGGATTGCCGTCGAGCACCACCACGTCGGCGAACGCGCCCGGCGCGATCACGCCCAGTTCGCCCGTCATGTTGACGATGTCCGCGGCAGCAAGCGTGGCCGAACGCAGCGCTTCGAGATTGCCGAGCACGTCGGCGCGAATACGGAATTCGCCGCTCTGGAACGCCTGCATTTCGCCGAGCAGATCGGAGCCGAAGCCCATGCGCACGCCCGCGTTCGCGTAGATTTCGAGCGATTCGCGGCCCTTTTGCTGGACCGAGGCCACCTTCGCCACCGAATCGGGCGGCAAGCCGTATTGCGCGCCGTGCTGCGCGAGCGCGTCGTAAGTCACGAGCGTGGGCACCACGAACGCGCCGCGCTCGCTCATGAGTTGCGCGGCCGCTTCGTCCACGAGATTGCCGTGTTCGATCGTGCGCACGCCGCAACGCACCGCGCGCGCGATCGCGCGGCCCGTGTACGCGTGCGCCATCACGTAGGTGTTGGCCGCTTCGGCTTCGGCAACGATCGCGCGAATTTCGTCTTCGGAATACTGCGTGTTGTTGATCGGGTCGGTGGGCGACGCCACGCCGCCCGAAGCCATGATCTTGATCTGCGTGGCGCCCTTCTGGATTTCCTCGCGCACGGCGAGGCGCACCGCATCCACGCCATCCACCACGCGCGCGATCGCACCGGTACGAAAACAGCATGAACACGGTTCGAGCAGATCGCCGCGCGGACGAAAGTCGCCGTGACCGCCCGTTTGCGAGAGCGCCTTGCCCGAAGGGAAAATGCGCGGCCCCGGCACGAGACCGGTTTCGATCGCCTGCATCAGGCTCCAGTCCGCGCCACCCGCGTCGCGCACGCTCGTGAAACCGCGCGAGAGCATGCCTTCGAGAATGGGCAGCGAGCGGATCACGGCGAGAATGTTCGGCTGCGCCGCGTTCGCACCGAGGTTGGCGTTCGAGGCGAGCACGTGCACGTGACAGTCGATGAAGCCGGGCATCACGGTCTTGCCGCGCACGTTCACGATCTGCGCGTTCGGCAGGTCGACGGGGCGATCGGTGACTTCCACGATGCGCTCGTCTTCGATCACCACATGGTGATGTTCGAGCAGCACGCCGCGCTCGAGATCGAGCACGTTGCCGCCTTGCAGGACGGTAATCGACATAATCCGGATTCCTTATTGAGTTGCGGCGTTCACGCGACGCGTGTCCTTCACGTAGAACGTGCCCACGAAGCTGACCGCCGCCGCGACGACCACGTACAGCGCGGGCGCCATGTTGCTGCCCGTGCGCGCGATCAGCCAGGTGATGAGGAACGGGGCGAAGCCGCCGAAGATCGTGACCGCGAAGTTGTATGCCACCGAGAGCCCCGTCGACAGCACTCGCGTGGGGAACAGTTCGGAGAACGCCGCGAGGATCGGGCCCGTGTACGCGGCGATCAGCACGCCGAACACGGCCTGGAACACGAGCAGCGAACCGAGGCCCGGCGCGCGGTTGATCCACGCGAACATCGGCCAGGCGAGCACGAGGATCGCGAGCGCCGCGCCGCTCAGGAACACGCGGCGGCCGTAGGCGTCGGCGAGTTTGCCGACGATGGGCGAACAGCACATGATCACGAGGCCGCCAATCATGCCCGCCGCGAAGCCCGTCGACTGCGGCAGGTGCAACGTGCGCACCGAATAGGTCGGCATGTAGAACATGCAGCACGTAGGTGCAGACGGTCCAGAGGATGACCATCGAAAAGCTCGCGAAGGTTTCGCGCGGGTAACGCGCGAACACGTCCTTGAGCGGCGAGTTGTCTTTGGCCTGCGCTTCCACGGCGCTGAAGGCCGGCGTTTCGTCGATCCGGCTGCGGATGAACCAGCCCACCGGCCCCACCAGAATGCCGAGCAGGAAGGGCAGACGCCAGCCCCAGCTGTGCAGCGCCTCGGCGCTCAGCGAGGACGTGACGAACGTGCCCGTGGCCGCGCCCAGCAACACCGCGAAACCGATGCTCGACTGAATCCAGCTCGAGTAGTAAGCGCGTTTTTCAGCGGGCGCGTATTCGGTGAGGAACGCCGTGGCGCCGCCCATTTCTCCGCCCGCCGAAAAGCCCTGCAGCAAGCGCGCGACCACGATCAGGATCGGCGCGGCGATGCCCGCCTGCTCGTAGGTGGGCGCGAGGCCGATCAGCGCGGTGCCGAACGCCATCAGCAGAATCGTGAGCGAGAGCGCGGCCTTGCGGCCCACTTTGTCGGCGTACACACCGAGCACGATGCCGCCCACCGGGCGCATGAAGAAGCCCACGCCGAACGTCGCGACCGTGAGCAGCACCGAGGTCAGCTCGTTGCCGGTGGGAAAAAACAACTTGGCGATGATGACCGCGAAGAAACTGTAGACCGTGAAGTCGAACCATTCGAGGCCGTTGCCCAGCACCGTCGCGACAATCGCGCGGCGGCGCTGCTGCGCGGTAGTCGTGGGCCGATCGTGCGCAACGCGTGGCGATAGCGTTCCTTGCATGGTCTCTTCCTTGTTTCGTTGATCGGGGTGTAAGCCGTATGTTGGTGATCCTAATGACACCCCGATTTATTTCTGAAACGAAAGATACGCATGCACGCATGCGCCCAGCGCATGCAAAACCGCGTTTTGGCGCATCGATGCGCATTGCTGCGCGCCGCAACTCACGCCCCGGTTTGCATCTCGGCCTGCTCGAACAACCAGCGCGCGAAAATACGCGCGCCCTGGCTCTCCTTGCGGTCGTTGGGCGAGATCACGTAATAGCCGCCGCCGTGGCTCGCGGCCGCCTCGCCCACGCGCACGAGCAAGCCCTGGTCGAGACACGCGTCGATCATGTAGCGCCAACCGAGCGCGATGCCTTCGCCGAGGATGGCCATCTGCACGAGCTGCGGATAGTGATTGATGACGATGCCGTGCCGCTGCGGCGCTTTCGGCAAGGTCACGCCGTTGAGGTCGAACCATTCGGGCCACGACATCCACTGGCGCTGGCCGTCTTCGAGCAGCAGCAGGGTTTCGCCGACGATGTCGGCGGGCGCGAGCGTGCGGCCCGCGAGATACGCGGGCGAGCACACCGGAAACACCTGTTCGTTGAACAGGCGGCGCGCCGCGAAATGCGCGGGTGCCTGCTGGCGCACGTAATACACGCCCACGTCGAACTCGGCGGGCGACATCGAGTTCAGCCCGTCGCGCACGATCAGACGCAGCTTGATGTTGGGATAGGCCGCGCGGAACTGCGGCAGGCGCGGCGTGAGCCAGAGCACGGCCACGCCCGACGAACACGCGATGGTCAGTTCGAGATCGCCGTAATGCTTCATGACGTCGAGCGTCGCCTCGGCGCATTGCGTGAGCAAACGGTGCACTTGCGCCGCGTATTGCTCGCCCGCGATCGTGAGCCGCAGCGCGCGATGCTCGCGCACGAACAGCGAGCGCCCGAGGAACGCTTCGAGCTGATGGATCTGGCGGCTAATGGCGCTTTGCGTGAGATGCAGTTCGGCCGCGGCGCGCGTGAAGCTCGCATGGCGCACGGCGGCTTCGAACGCGACCAGACAGGGAAGAGGCGGCAAGGGCGTGATGCGCATGGCGGGCGGCGGAAACGGTCGAGTTGGTCACATGATAAAGCCCCGCGCGGGCCGCCATTTTCGAGAGGTTTGTGTCGACGCGATCACGCCGCCGCGTGACACACCGCCTCGATACGATTGCCGGCCGGATCGACGAGAAACGCGCCGTAGTAATGCGCGTGATAGTGCGCGCGCACGCCCGGCGCACCGTCCGAGCGGCCGCCCGCCGCCAGCCCGGCCGCGTGAAAGGCGTCGACCTGAGCGCGCGTGGCGGCCTTGAAGCACCAGTGGCGTTTGTTGACAGCGTCGATGGCCGTGGCGTCGAGATAGACGGCGAGACAGCTGGAATGCGTGTCGGCGGCGTCGCAGCGCTCGCCGTAGCCGAGTGCCTGCGGGCGGTCGTAGACCTTGAGCGCGCCGAGCGCCTGCATCACGGCGTCGTAGAACGGGCGCGCGGCGTCGAGATCGGGCACGCCGATCGACACATGATCGAGTAGCTGCATCGTGGCTCCATGCGTGGGAACGAGCCACGCACTATACCGGCTGCGGCCCGCGCACGCCGCGGCAAGCCGCGCGGCGCGCGCCTCAGTGCGCCGTGCGAAACACCGAAACCGCGGCGTTCAGGCGATGCGCCTCGCTTTCCAGCGAAGAAGCCGCCGCCGAAGCCTGCTCGACCAGCGCCGCGTTTTGCTGCGTGACGAGATCCATCTGGCCCACGGCCACGTTGACCTGATCGATGCCCGTGCTCTGCTCCGAGGCGGCCGAGGCGATTTCGCCCATGATGGCCGACACGCGCGCGATGGCATCGACGATCTCGCTCATGGTCGAGCCCGAGCGTTCGACGAGGCTCGCGCCGCTCGCCACGCGCGAGGTGGACGATTCGATCAGCTCCTTGATCTCCTTCGCCGCCGCCGCGCTGCGTTGCGCGAGCGAGCGCACCTCGCTCGCGACCACGGCGAAGCCGCGCCCTTCCTCGCCCGCGCGCGCCGCTTCCACGGCCGCGTTGAGCGCGAGAATGTTGGTCTGGAACGCGATGGTCTCGATCACGCCGACGATCTCGCCAATGCGCCGCGAGTCGCCCACGATATGCTGCATCGTGCCCACCACTTCGCGCGAGAGATCGCCGCCCTGGGTCGCGAGCCCGGAGGCGCCCTCGGCGAGCGAACTCGCCTGGCGCGCGTTCTCGGCGGTCTGCTTGACCGTCGACGTGAGTTGCTCGATGCTCGCCGCCGTTTCTTCGAGCGACGCGGCCTGTTCCTCGGTGCGCTGCGACAGATCCGTATTGCCCGCCGCGATCTCGCTCACGCCCTTGTCGATCGACTCCGCGCCTTGCCGCACGGTGCTCACCATCGTAATCAACGAAGCCTGCATCTGCTGCAGCGCGGCCTGCAGGCGGCCCATTTCGTTGTTGCTCGTGGCCGCCACGGCGCCGCTCAGGTCGCCCGCGGCAATGCGCTGGAACTGCGCGATGGCCGCGTCGACAGGATGCACGATCGCGCGCATCAGCGCCGTGCGCGCGATCCAGGCGCATAGCAGCGAGAGCGCCATGCCGACGGCCACCGCCGTGCTCACCCACTCGAAGCGCTGCTGCGCGGTTTGATAACGCTGCGCGCCGTGCTCGATCTGGCGCTGCTCCAGCACCAGCATCGCCTTTTCGTAGCTGTTGTAGAGCGCGGGAAGCTTGTGGCCCTGAAGTTCCTGGAACGCGGCTTTGTCGCCCGCCTTGAGCGCCGCGAGCGCGGGTTCGACGCCGTCGTGCAGGAAGCCGTTGCGCTTGCCCTGCATGTCGTCGATCAGGCTCGCGTCTTCGCTCTTGCCCGCGATCGACAGATAGTGATCGAGGCGATCGTTCGAGTTCTTGAGGTATTGATCGAAGCGTTTGAGCACCGCGTTGGCGGCTTGCTGATCGCCGAGATCGGCCAGCGACGCATAGGTCGCGAGCGCGAGGCGCAGGCGCAGCAACTGGCCCGCGCTGCCTTCGAGATCGGCGACGGCCGGGGTGTCGACCGTGTACATGGTGCGCAACGCGTCGTTGCCCGCGCGCATCGACAGAAGTCCGGTCGCGGCGCCGATCAGCAGGACGATCCCGAAGAAGGCGATCATCAAGGTCAGGCTCGCGCGTATCGACAGCTTGTGAAGCATGCTGGTCTCTCTCCGTGGGCGCGGCAAGGATGCGCGCCCTATGTCGTTATTCGTCTGATTGTTTCGACCTGCCAGGCATCGGCGATGCGTGGGCGTCAGTCGTGACAACGGCAAAAAATCGCCGGACTTTACGGAGATCGAGCAAAAGCCTGCGCGCGCGCAACGGCAATCGTTTGCGCCGCGCGCGGCGGTCTGGCCTGGCGTTACACGGGATTACGCGGGCGCGCCTTCATCGTTGTCGGCAGGTTCGGCGGCTTCGCCAGCCGGTTCGTCGGCGGGCACGAGATAGCGCAGCACGTCGCGCCAGCTCACGATACCTACGGGCCGGAATTCGGTATCGACGATCGGGAGGCACGAAATCTTGTTGTCGAGGAACAGCGCGACGGCTTCGGGCAGCGTGGAGTCGGGACGCAGCGTGATGGGCTTGCGGCTCATGATCTGATGCACGCGCTTGTTGAGCGTGCCGAGATCGCGCGCCTGTTCAACCACGCTGTCGATGAAGGGGCTGATCGCGCGCAGCAGGTCGCGGTCGGAAACGACGCCTTGCAGCTTACCGTCTTCGACCACGAGCAGATGATGAAAGCTCGCCTTGGCGAAGATCTCGCGCACGGTTTCGAGCGTGTCGTCGAAGCCGACGGTGACGACGCGGCGCGTCATGAATTTTTCGACTTGCATGGGCAGTTCGGGCGCTGGGGGGTTCGACGCCCCGCATCGGGGTGTTCCGGCCGGTTTTCAGTCGGTTCCGGCCGCTTCCGCCGACACGGGCTGAGCCCGGTATAACGGCCAACGCCCCGCAAATCTTCAGTCGAATGACGCGTGCAACGAGGTCAGCGACCTTGGCGGCCTCAACAACACCATCGCGCAGCGCGTTACGCCTCCAGCGCGAGCGTGGCGAAGGTCGCGAGCCAATGCTCGCCCATGTAGTCGCCCGCGACGTGCTCGAGCGCGCTCGCCAGATGCGTGTTCGCGGCTTCGTCTAGCACCGCCACGCGGGCGTCACCGGCGGGCAGCACGCGTGCGATCGTGCGCTGGCACCAGGCGCGGCTGAGGTTCAGCCCGTCGAGGTGCGCGATCTTGCCGTCGCTGCGGTCGGCGACCGTGGCGGGCGTGAACAGCGTGGCCGGCTCGCGCGCGGCGAGGTTCGGCAGGAAGCGCGTGAACCACGGCTCGAAGTCTTGCGCGTTCAATACCCGGCTCATCAGCAAGGCCACGCTCAGCGCGGGCGAGAGGAATTCGTCGCCACCCGGCTCCCACGCCTGGCAGTTCGCGTCGTGCGCGTGCCAGCGCTGCGCGGTAGTTTCGATCAGCGCCGCCAGTTCGGGCCGCGCATTCGCGCGCGCGAAGTCGAGTGCGAGCGTGAGCGCGAACGCCGTGTTGAAGTGCGTCCCCACGCGCAGCGGATAGGTCGCCTTCGGCAGAAATTCCTCGAAGCGGTCGACGAAGGTCTCGGTGAGCGGCGCGAGCGCGGTTTGCCAGCGCGCGGCTTGGGGCAGCCGTGGTGCGTGATGTTGCGCAAGCGTGCTTACCTGCGCCGCGAGCGCGAGCAACCAGGCCCATCCGTAAGGGCGTTCGAACCCGCGATTGTGCGGCAGGTCGAGATACGCCATTTCGCCGGCCATGTTCGCCTCCGTGAAATGCGCGTCGACCACGGCGACGATACGCGCGGTCTCGGGCAGATCCGGGAACCGTTCGAGCAGATGCAGCACGAGCCAATAACCGTGCACACACGAATGCCAGTCGTAGCTGCCGTAGAACACGGGATGCAGCGCGCGCGGGCTCTGCACGTCCTGCGCGCCGTCGAGGCAGTGCGTGAGCTTGTTCGGGTATTCGCGCGTGAGATGGGCGAGCGCGAGCGTCGCGAATTTCGAGGCGTGGGCGGCGGTGAGGTGATGGGACATGGCGAGGTCTCTCTACGTGCGATGACGGCGCGAGGGAGCTTGCATTCTCCGCTTGCGGTGGAAGTGGCGTTGGCTGCGTGTCGCGCGAGGGACGAATCTACCATGAGACTTTATCGATAAATAGTCGATAAAGTGGTGGGTTAGGGTAAGTCCGTGGTGGTGGTTTGCGAAAGCGAAATTGGTGATGTGTGGCCGGGTTTCTGAGGCGGCGCGACGGCGGCTTGCGGCGTGAGAAGGCTGGCGCGCGGCCGCCTTGGCAGTTAGTTGCAATCGCATTGCGATCATGCGGGCACATGGTTTTGTCGATCGTGTTGCATTTAACTATCCCGATTGCTTATCTACGAATAAAGATCGGAATCGTCCTGTTGCCTGTGCCGTTCCGGAAATCCTACGATGCGTCGAGGAAATTTTTTGAAACCCATCCGGAAGCGAGAATCACCATGGCACAGGATATTTTTATAAAAATAAACGGCATCGACGGCGAATCTCAAGACGCCATTCACTTGAATGAAATCGACGTCATTTCCTGGCGATGGAGCGTTTTTCAACAATCCAGCATGCATTCCGGCTCGGGCGGCGGCGCGGGTAAAGCGACGGTATCGGATCTGGAATTCACGCATCGCATCGATCGCGCCAGCCCGAATCTCGCGCAGGCTTGCTTCACCGGGAAACATATTTCGGAGGCGAAGCTCACGATGCGTAAAGCAGGCGGCTTACCTCACGAATTTGTGCGAATCACGATGTATGACGTGATTGTTGCTCGTGTGGAGCCTGTTGCCGGCGGCGAGTATTGTTCGGAAGAAGTGCGCCTTTCCTTCGCCAGAATGAAGAATGAGTACATTCTGCAAAATCCCATCGGAGGAAAGGGCGGCACGATTACCGCATTGATCGACGTGAAAGCCAATCAAACCAGCTGACACGCGAGGCGGCCATGCCGGTGAAATGCACATTCGTTTTGAATAAGAAAGACACAACCCTGCTAGCGTGTGATGGAACGACGCCGGTTACGGCATTCTCGGGTCAGAGACAAGGTAGAGATAATCCGGACGCCACGGACAAGGAGAATATCGGCCCGCTACCGCGAGGCCAGTATTTTCTGATCGACCGGCAATCAGGCGGTTTTCTCGGCGGCCTGCGGGACTGGTGGAGTGCGCACGGCTATGGAACCACGGATCGGGCAACCTGGTTCATGTTGTGGAATCCTGCTACTGGCGACCAAACCAATATCAACGGAATGATTCGCGGCAATTTCCGGCTTCACCCGATGGGGCCACGAGGCTTGAGTGAAGGCTGTATCACGGTCGTCAATGCCTATGAGTTCGATCGACTGCAAAAATTTATACGCACGCAAACGCCATCGCTACCCGTCCCGGGTTCCTCATTGAAGGCATACGGAACACTCGAAGTGAAATGAAAAGATTTTTTTGCTGGGCGATATTTTTCATCGCTAACCTCGCGGGCGGCTGGTTCCTTGCGCATTTGTACGATGCGATTCCCATTAATATGCCCTCTAGCGTCGATGGTTTCTTGCGCGCGAGTCTGACGTTATTCCATCGAAGCGATCTCGCGAATCCTGACGATATGGAAGTACTCGCGTTACTGCTTTACTGGTTGGCGACTTCAGCACTACTGGGCGTTTTCCTCTTGTCCAGCAAAGCGTTCCTGCGATGGGAGCCGCCGTCGCCCAGCGCGTCTTTTCTTCTCGCCGCAATAACGGGCGGATGGTTTGCGGAATGCGCCGCGATTACTTTCATCGGCCCGATATCGCGCGTTTTCGCATCGCTCGACTCCGAGCCCGCGGTGCACACTGCGCTTATCGAATACGGATTCGGCGCGACGATTCTCGTCGGCGTACTGCTGATCGTTGGCGGCAAAGCGCTGAGGCGGGTCAAGCGCCGCCCGCTGCATTAACGGCAACGCCCCCTAAAACCCCACCTCCAATCCCACCCGCTCCCCTTCCCGCACGCGGCTGATCGCGTGCTTGAGATTCACGCGATACACGCCATTTGCACCATGAAACGGCCGCTGCGCCGTCGCGATAATCGCCGCGTCGCCTAGCCCAAGCGGCACTACCATCGGGCGCGACTGCATGCGCGGACGCTGCTCCGTCATCACGAATTCGCCGCCCGTGAAGTCCTCGCCCGGCGCGGAAAGCAGCGCCACCACCTGAAGCGGAAACACGCGCTCGCCGCTCGTGCACTGATGCAGCGCGAGAAAATCCTCTGCCCGCAGGCGGCTCACATACGATTGCGCGCGCATTGGTGCTTCTGCGCGATCACGCTCGACAAACGCACTCCATTCCGCGGGATAGCGGTATGCCTCACCCAACGCCTCACTCCAGCCATTCGCAATTGGCGCGAGGTAGCGATACCAACCCTCGCGCCACGCCGCCAACGGCGGCGGCAAATTTGCGTCGAAATAAAACCGCTCACCGCGCCCAAGATCGACCGCTTCGAGCAACTCGCGCCGCGCTGCATTTTCCGCCAGCGTCGCGCGTGCCAGGGCGCGAGCTTCATCGGCATGAAGCCAGCCCGGCAACACCGCATAGCCTTCGCTGTCGAGTTGCGCCTCGATCGCGCGCCAGTCATAAGCGGCGAGCTGCGTGTCGATATGCGTACTCATCGCGCGTCGTGGAAAATCAGGCCGAGCGTGTGCCGTTTGCCGCTGCGAATCTGGCTCACGCCATGGCGCATCACGACCTTGCGCGTGCCGCCGCGCTTGCCCGCCGCCGGCCGCTGGTTCACCGTGAACAGCACGGCGTCGCCCTGCTCCAGCGCGATCACTTCGGCGTGCTGTCCGCTCGACGCGGTTTCGGTCATGACGAATTCGCCGCCCTCGAAATCGCGGCCCGGTTGCGATAGCAAGATCGCCATCTGCAACGGAAACACGTGTTCGCCGTAGAGATCCTGATGCAGACAGTTGTAATCGCCCGCGCCATATTCGAGGATCAGCGGCGTCGGCCGCGTCTGGCCCGCGCGATGGCATTCGTCGAGAAACGCCGCGAGTTCGAGCGGGTAACGCACGTCGAGTCCCATCTGCGCATTCCAGCGATTCGCGATGGGCGCGAGATACGGATACAGCGCGTGGCGCAGCTTGTGCAACAGCGGCGGCAGCGGATACGCGAAATACTTGTATTCGCCGCGCCCGAAGTTGTGCCGCGCCATCACGATACGCGAGCGAAAACAGTCGTCGCGCGAGTAAAGCGCCGCGATCTGCCCGCACTGCGCCGCACTCAACACCTGCGGCAACACGGCATTGCCGCGCGCATCGAGCGACGCCTCGATCGCGGACCAGTCGAAGCTGCGGGACGCGCGTCGCTCGGCGCGAGCGGGATCGGCGGTGGTAGTGGAAATGTCGGTGGCGGTATTCATCGCGGCAATTCGAAGGCGGGACAGTTCCAAGCTTACGCGAAGGCGCGGCACGCGCCGATCCGCTTCTTGCGCTGCAATTCAGATACGCAGCTTCTCGACGTTCGCGAGCAGGTCGGCCATCAAGCCGCGCAACCACACGATGCCTTCGTCCTGGTCGAAATGCTCGTGCCAGTGCATCGTGACCGGCGCCTTCGGCAGCGGCACGGGCAGCGCATAGATGCGAAACGTGCCCGAGCGATTGAGGATGCGCGCGAGCCGCTCGGGCAGCGTCGCCATCAGATCCGTCGATGCCAGCACGCCCGGCACCGCCACGAAATGCGGCAGCGCGAGCGCGATGTTGCGGCCCACGCCCTGCGCGCGCAGCGCGTCGTCCATGGCGTGATGGCTATGCTCGAACGAGCGCACCTGCACGTGCGTCGCGGCCACGAACTGCTCGAGCGTGAGCGCGTTACCGCGCGGCAGCCGTTCGCGCTTGCGCGTCATGCACACGTACTGTTCCTCGAACAGCAGCGCATGGCGCGTACGCGGCAGCAACGCAGGCAAATTGCCCACGGCGAAGTCGAGCCGGCTCGAGCGCAGCGCCTCTTCGATCTGCTCAACGGGCAACGGCTCCACGTGCAGCTTCACGCGCGGCGCGACCTCGCGCAACGCGGCGCAGAGCGCGGGCAAATACGCCATCTCGCCCGCGTCGGAGAGCGAGAGACGAAACGTGCGTGTGCTCGTGGCCGGGTCGAAGCTTTCCGCATAACGCAGCGCCTCGCGCACCGAATCGAGCGCGCGCCCCACGATCTCCGCGAGTTCCAGCGCCACCGGCGTGGGCTGCATGCCGTCACGCGTACGCACGAACAAGGTGTCGTCGAACAGCGTGCGCAGGCGCGCGAGCGAATAGCTCACGGCGGGCTGCGAGAGCGCGAGGCGCTCGCCCGCTTTCGTGAGGCTGCGTTCTTCGACGATCGCCTGAAACACACGCAGGAGATTGAGGTCGATATGGTCGATGGAGGTCGTCACTGGCTCGGTCATATAGGCGCCGCTGATGCGCACGCCGGAGGTTCATCGATGGCATGCATGATCGGCGAAACGCGCAGGCGCTGTCAACGCGCCCGAATTTTGCCGACAAACGCGCGGCGAATCTCGCCGATATTTCGGCATCCAAACTATTTCGCCGACAAAAATTCCCACCAGGTGCACTGCAACATCGCAGCACCCAAAATCAGCCAGATTTATGCCGTCAATAATATTGATGAATTTGACAGATAACGGCTGCGGCAACCAGACTCATCCCATTACCAGACGAGGAGAAAAGCCGTATGGGCAGCATTGACGACAGCGCGACGCTCGGCACCGCCACCGCGGTCCGGAGCGCACCGGCACTAACGCTGCCCGCCCTGCTCGCGGCACGCGTGCAACGCAACAGCGTCGCGCCGCTGTTCTCCGACCGCAAGCTGCGCTGGAGCGGCGCCGAAGCCGTGGATATCGCCGCTCGCCGGGCCGGCGCGCTCGCGCAACACGGCATCCGCCGCGGGGATCGCGTCGCGCTGCTGTGCAGCAATCGCAGCGAATTCATGGAGATCGTGCTGGGCTGCGGCTGGTTGGGCGCCGTGGTCGTGCCGATCAACACCGCTTCGCGCGGCATGCAACTCGAACACATTCTCGCCAACTCGGGCGCGAAGCTGATGGTGGCGGAAACGCATCTGGTCGGCGCCGTGCTCGCACTCGATCACAGCAAACTCGCGCTCGAATCGATCTGGCTGATCGAAAGCGAAGCCAGCCAGGACGACGCCGGCGCCGCGCCACTCGCCAGCCCGATCCACGCGCAACCGCTGCCGCCGCGTGGCGAAGCCCTTGCCGCGGCCGATCTCGGCGACGGCGAAGCGCTCGCGATCCTCTACACCTCGGGCACCTCGGGCCTCTCGAAGGGCGTGATCTGCCCACACGCGCAGTTCTACTGGTGGGCGCGCCACACGGCGAGCCACCTCGGCGTCGTGCCCGGCGATGTGCTCTATACCTGCTTGCCGCTCTTTCACACCAACGCGCTCAACGCCTTCTTCCAGGCGCTCACGCACGACGCGGAACTGGTCGCGGACCGCCGCTTCTCCGCGAGCGGCTTCTTCGGCGCGCTGATCGAGACGAACGCCACGGTCACCTACGTGCTCGGCGCGATGGTGCCGATCCTGCTCGGCCGCGAGGCGCAGCCGCAGGAACGCGCGCATCGCGTGCGCATTGCGCTCGCGCCCGGCGTGCCCGGTCACTTCCAGCAGGAATTCACCGACCGCTGCGGCATCGCGCTGCTCGACGGCTTCGGCTCGACGGAAACCAATTTTGTGATCGGTGGCGGTATCGCCGATCAAAAGCCCGGCTACATGGGCAAGCTCGTCGCGGGCTTCGACGCGCGCGTGGTCGACGACAACGACCGCGAAGTGCCCGACGGCGAGGCGGGCGAACTGATCGTGCGCGCCGACGAACCCTACGCCTTCGCGAGCGGCTACTTCGGCATGGCCGAGAAGACCGTGGAGGCGTGGCGCAATCTCTGGTTCCACACGGGCGACCGCGTGGTACGCGAAGCAGGCGGCTACTACCGTTTCGTGGACCGGCTCAAAGACGCGATCCGCCGCCGCGGCGAAAACATCTCGTCGTACGAAGTCGAGCAGGTCCTGCTGAGCCACCCGGCGGTGGAAACGGCCGCCGTGTTCGCCGTGAAATCCGAATTCGCCGAAGACGAAGTGATGGCCGCGCTCGTCTTGCGCGCGGGCGAGACGCTCGACGCACTCGACCTGATCCGCTATTGCGAGCCGCGTCTGCCGTATTTCGCGGTGCCGCGCTATCTCGACTTCGTCGCCGATCTGCCGCGCACGGAGAACGGCAAGATCCAGAAGTACAAGCTGCGCGACGTGGGCATCACGGCCACGGCGTGGGACCTCGAAACCTCGGGGTATCGGCTGAAACGCTCGTAGGAAGGAACGTAGCAACGCAGGTCGCAACTCCGTACCGGCGCGGCCCACGCGCTGTACAAACGCAGTACAGGCACGGACACAAGCAGGCAAAAAGACTCGCGCGAGGAGACACGCGCGCTCGCATAACGCAGCATTCCCATCGTCGGTGCCGCCCCACGGCACCAGGAGAAGCAGCATGGCAAGCACCCAGACCTGTTCCGCAGGCGCGTCCGACCCCAACGCGCCCGGCGCAAAATCCGCGGCGCTCGATCCGCGCGCGCTGCGCCGCATCGTGATGGCGTCCGTCGCGGGCAACGCGCTCGAATGGTACGACTTCTTTCTCTACAGCACCGCCGCCGCGCTCGTGTTCGGCGAACTCTTCTTCCCCAAGGGCACCGACCCGCTGATCGGCACGCTCGCCGCGTTCGCGGGCTTCGCCGTGGGCTTCGCGGCGCGGCCGATCGGCGGCATCCTGTTCGGCCATCTCGGCGACCGTTACGGCCGGCGCGGCGCGCTCGTCTGGACGCTCTCGCTGATGGGCGGCGCGACCTTCCTGATCGGCCTGTTGCCCACCTATTCGCAAGTGGGCATGTGGGCGCCCGCGCTGCTCGTGCTGCTGCGTATCGTGCAGGGCATTGCCTCGGGCGGCGAATGGGGCGGCGGCGTGCTGATGATCAGCGAGTCGGCGCCTGCCGAAAAACGCGGCTTCTACGCCTCGTGGAGCCAGATCGGCGTGGGCGGCGGCTTCGTGCTGTCGGCCGCCGTGTTCTTCGTCGTGCAGACGCTCGCGCACGACAGCTTCATGAGCTGGGGCTGGCGCATTCCGTTCCTGCTCTCCATCCTGATCTTCGGCGTGGGCGTGTATATCCGCTCGACGCTGCCCGAAAGCGCCGAGTTCGCCAGGACCGAAGCGGCGGGCAAGACCTCGCACACGCCCGTGCTCGAAGCGATCCGCAAGCATCCGCGCGCGATTCTCGTGGCGATGGGGCTGCGCGTGGCCGAGAACGGCGGCTCGTACATCTTCCTCGCGTTCTCGCTCGTGTACGGCAAGTTTCTCGGCGTGCCGGGTCCGGTGATGCTCGCGGGCGTGATGGTCTCGATGATGGTCGAACTCGTGACCATGCTGCTCTGGGGCCGCCTCTCCGACCGCATCGGCCGCAAGCCCGTATATCTGATCGGCGCGATCGGGCTGATCGTCGTGGCGTTCCCGTTCTTCTGGCTGCTCGACACCAAGGTGCCCGCGCTGATCTGGCTCGCGCTGCTGCTCGGCAACGCCGTCTGCCATGGCGCGATGATCGGCACGCAGCCGAGCCTGATGGGCGAACTCTTCAGCACCGAAGTGCGCTATTCGGGCATGGCGCTCGGTCACGAAATCGCCTCGGTGTTCGCGGGCGGACTCTCGCCGCTGGCCGCCACGGCGCTGCTCGCGAAGTATCACGCCGCGTGGCCGGTTGCCTTGATGTTGATGGCGATGGGCGCGATCACCGCGATCGCCGTGCTCTGCACCCGCGAGACGGTCAAATCCCGGGCCAATCCCACCCTTCGCTAAGGAACCCGAAGCAATGCGATCCCGTCCTTACGATGGCGCGCTGCTGTGCGCCGGTGTGGAAGTGCCGTACCGCCGCCAGGCGCCCGACGCGAGCACCGGCGACCTGCTTGCCCAGGCGTTCGCGGCCGCGCTCGAACAGTCTGGCTTCGCGGCGCGCGAGGTCGACGGCCTGGGCGTGGCCTCGTTCACGCTCGGCCCCGATCACGCCATCGACATGGCCTGGCGCCTCGGGCTTTCGCCGCGCTGGTGCATGGACGACTGCCACGGCGGCGCGAGTGCGATCAATCTGTTGCAGCATGCGATCCGCGCGATCCAGAGCGGCGACGCCAACGTGATCGTGCTCGTTTCCGGCGACCGTTTCGAGCCCGCCGACTTCAAGCGCCTCGTGGAGCACTACAACCTCACCACGCGCACGTGGCTGCGCCCGCTCGAAAGCGGCGGCCCGAACGCGTTGTTCGCGATGCTCACGCAGCGTCACGCCGAACGCTACGGACTCACGCGGGCCGACTACGGCGCGCTGTGCGTCGCGCAACGCGCGTGGGCCGAGCGCAATCCGCTGGCCGTGTATCGCACGCCGCTCACGCTCGACGCGTATCTGGACGCCCCCATGGTGGCCGCGCCGCTCGGCCGCTTCGACTGCGTGCCCGTGGTGTGCGGCGCGAACGCCGTGGTGGTGGCGCGCGCCGACCTCGCGAAGCCCGGCCGTCACGTGGCCGTGCGCGCGCTTCAATGCAACTACAACCCCGACCATCAGGCCGGCGACGGCATGCAAACCGGCCTCGCGGCCATCGCGCCCGCGCTGTGGGAACAGGCGCAGGCGCAACCCGGCGACATCGACATGATTTCGGTCTACGACGATTACCCCGTGATGTCGCTCGTGCAACTCGCCGATCTCGGCTTCGCGCCCGACGGCGACCTGCGCGCGCTGATCGCTCGCATCGCCTCGCACGAACTGCCCGTGAACACCTCGGGCGGCCAGCTTTCGGCGGGCCAGGCGGGCGCCGCGGGCGGCATGCACGGCCTCGTGGAAGCGCTCACGCAATTGCGCGGCGCGGCGGGCGAACGTCAGGTGGCCGATGCGCGCCTCGCGCTCGTGAGCGGCTATGGCATGGTCGAATACCGCTACGGCATGTGCGCGAACGCCGTGGTGCTCGAAGCAACGGCAGGAGACGCACGATGAGCCCGCTCGAAGTCTTCCGCTGCAATGCATGCGGCACCACGCTCTTTCCCGCGCGCTACTTCTGCCCCAGCTGCGGCGGCGCGCAGTTCACGGCGCTCGCGGCCACGCGCGGCACGGTGGTCGCGGCCACGGCGGTGCTGCATCGCGTGGGCGCGCAGGCGAGCGGCGACCTGCATCTCGCCAGCGTCGCCACGGACCTGGGCCCGACCGTGATCGCGCGGCTCGACACGGCCATCGCCGCGGGCGCGACGGTCGCGCTCGAGGTCGACGAAACCCAGCGCATTCTGGCGCACCCGCTGTAGCCACGCGCCGCTCGTACACCACCAGCAGTTTCGATAACGATTCTTTGAAAGGGGAAGCCGTGAGAAAGCCGTTTGCCTACACACTATGTTTCGGCATGCTTACGATGTGCGGCGTCGCGCAGGCGCAGAGCAGCGTGACGATGTACGGCATCATCGACGATGGGTTGACGTGGACGAGCAATCAGGGCGGCCACAGCGCGGTACAGATGCAAGGCAGCATTTCGCAAGGCAACCGCTGGGGCTTTCGCGGCAACGAAGACCTGGGCGGCGGCACGAGCGCGATCTTCCGGCTCGAAGGCGGCTTCAATGGCAACACGGGCGCGTTGAGCCAGGGCGGCCGGCTGTTCGGGCGGCTCGCTTATGTAGGTCTCAGCAACACCCGCTACGGTACGCTCACGCTGGGCCGCCAGGGCGAGGCGATCGGCGACTATATCGGCGTGCTTTCGGCGAACGGCACGCTGCCGGGCGGCATTCTGTTCCCGCACCCGGGCGATCTCGACAACAACGGTATCGACTTTCACCTGAACAACGCCGTGCGCTACGTCACGCCCACCATCGCCGGGTTCAGCGGCATGGCGAGCTACAGCTTCGGCGGCGTGGCGGGCAACATGGCGCAGAACAGCGCAAAGTCGTTCGCCCTGCAATACGTGAACGGCGGCCTGCAGCTCGTGGGCGCTTACACGGCGATCGACCACCCGGCGCAAGCCGTGACCGAAGGCGTATGGACCGCGTCGAACACCGTGGACGGCAACTACGGTCTCGCGGCCGCCAGCTACAAGGTCTTCGGTCTGGGCGCGGCCTACACGTTCGGCTCGCTGCGCCTGAGCGCCGACTGGACCCACACGCAGTTCGGCGATCTCGACCCCACGCTCGGCGCGAAGATCAACGGTCACGTGACCTTCAATATTGGCGAAATCGTGGCGGCGTACATGCTCACGCCCACGCTGCAACTGGGCGCCGCGTACAGCTATACCGAGGGCAACGTCTCCGCCACGGGCCAGGCGCCGCATTACCACGAAGCCGACGCCAGCCTCGACTACTACCTCTCGAAGAGCACCGACGTCTACGCGAGCGCGACCTATATGCGCGCGGGCGGCGGCGCCGTGGCCGATCTCGCGCCAGTGCTCGCGCCGTCGAACTCGATCAACCAGGTGGCGTTGCGCCTGGGCATCCGCAAGAAGTTCTGAAACCGGCGTGATCGTCGAGAAAAAAGGGCGCTCGCGGGAGCGCCCTTTTTCTATGGAATTCCCCAATTATCGGCGGCGGCAAGACCGAGAAGAATTGATGGCATAACCGCGCGCGCAAACTGGCCTCGTTCTTGCATCATGAGAACCCGAGAGCCGGTCGGGCAATTTCACGAACACCGGCACGGACGCCACGTTTTCGCTCCCCACATCGCATGCTCAGCCCATCCGTTCCCTTCGCGTCGAGCCTCGAGCGGCCCAACCTCGACAGTTGGCACCGCGAACTGAATGGCGCGCAGGATTTCGATCAGGTCACCGAGGTCGTCGGCCGCGCGTTCAAGCCGCACGCGATGACGCTGCGCGATCCGCATCGGGCACTCAATACGCACCTGTACTCGAAGAAAGTGGGGCAAATTTCGCTGCACCTGCTCGAATATGGTGCGGAGGTGAAGGTCGAGCCGGACTGCTTCGACGGTTTCGTGCTCGTGGAAATCCCGTTGCGCGGCGGCGGGCGGTATCGCTGCGGGCGCGAGTCGCTCGACGGCGACACCAATCATGCCGTAGTGATGTCGCCGGGCAAGCCGGTGCATCTCGATCTCGCGCCGTCGCTTTCGCAGTTGATCGTGAAGCTCGACCAGCAACTCGTCGATCGCACCTGCGCCGCGCATCTCGGCTATCAGACGCGCGACCCGGTGAGCTTCGATCTCGGGCTCGACCTGAACGGCCGCGCCGGTCGCGCGTGGATGAGCACGCTGCGCCACGTGATCGAAGGCAGCGAGACGTTCCCCGAATTGCTCGACAACGCCATTTATTGCGCGCATATCGAGCAGATGCTGATCGACGCGCTGCTCTATGCGCATCCGCATTCGCTCTCGCACCGTTTTGCGCTCACGCGCGCGTTGCCGTCGGTCGCGCCCGCGTATGTGCGCCGCGCCGTGGACTACCTCGAATCGCACGCGGCCGAGCCGATCACGATCGAGACGCTCGCCGAAGCGGTGGGCGTGAGCGCACGCGCGCTCTTCAACGCGTTTCGCAGCACCTTCGACCAGACGCCCATGGGCTATCTGCGTGAATTGCGCCTGCATCGCGTGCGCGAGGCGCTGCTCGCGGGCGCGCCGCAAGCCGACAACCTCACGCAACTCGCCATGCAATGGGGCTTCTTCCATTACGGGCGCTTCGCGCAGTACTACGGCGAGCGCTTCGGCGAACGCCCGCAAGATACGCTGCGCCGCGCGCGCGCCGGCGCACGCGGTCCGGCGCAGTAAACCGGGCGCGCGAAGCCACGCGCGCCGCGGCTTACGCCACCTCGCGCATCGGCATCACGCCACGCTCGCTGGCATCGCGCGACGCTCGCGCGTACCCGTTGGCCGATGATGCGCCGCGCGGTTGATCTGCTCGATCACCCACGGGTTGCTCATCGCCGCACGCACGGTGGCCGAGCGCACCTCGTCGGGCAGGAACGCCACTTCGCCATAAAGCGTGGACCACTTCTGGCAATGGTCGACGAGCGGCCGCTCGCGCGCTTCCCACGCTTCGAGCGCGGCCGGAATCTGCTCCGCACGCTCGACGCCTTCGAGCGCGCAGGCGAGCGCGAGGCCGTTCTGCATCGCCATGCCGCCGCCCTGGCCGAGATTGGGCGGCTGCGCATGCGCGGCATCGCCGAGAATCGCCGTGCGGCCCGCCGACCACGCGCTGCACTGGATGATGCTGTACACGCCCCAGCTCACTTCCGGGCCAATGCGATCGATCAAATGCGCCCACTGCGCAAACGCCTCGCTCCAGAGCGCCTTGTCGATGCGCGTGTCGCGCGCCGCGCGATCGCTTTCGGGGCAGGTGAGCGCGAGATAGATCTGCGTCTCGTTGATCGGCGTGACGAGAAAGCGGCGGTTGCCATTCCAGTTCTCGATGTACTTGCCCGCGTCGGCCGCCGCAATATCGCCGGGGCGCCGTTCGATCACCGTGCGCAGCGCGCCTTCCACGGTCTGCTGATGAAACGTTTCCAGCCCGAGCGCCTCGCGCACGCGCGACCAGATGCCGTCCACGCCAATGGCGAGATCCGCGCGCACGAGATCGCCGTTCGCGAAACGCAACTCGCCGCGCGGCGTCGCGCCGATCACTTCCGACGACGTGACGACCTTCACGCCCGCGCGCAACGCCGCGTCGCGCAGCGAATCGAGCAGCTGGCTGCGCTTGACGGTGATAAGGCGCCGCTCCGCGCCCACCGGCGCCGAATCGATCACCGCGCCGTGCTTGTCGCGCTGCTCGAACGCGACGCCTTCGAACGCGTCGCGCACGGCGTCGTCATAGGCGCCGAGCGCTTCGAGCACGCGCAGGCCGTTCTCCCAGATGTAGATGCCCGAGCCCGAGGCGCGCAGCGCGCTCTGGCGCTCGTAGACGGTCACGTCCCAACCGCGTTGCGCGAGCGCGGTCGCGGCGGCGAGGCCGCCCAGACCGCCGCCCGCGATGATGGCCGACAGTGTCTTGTTCATGTATGTGCTCTCCTTCGTGATGCTTTCGTGTTGCCGATGCGGGCGGGTGATGCGACGAAACCTGCGCTCACACGAGCCATGCGGCGTCCGGCGTCGCGCTCGTGAGGTCCGGCTCCGCGCCGCGGCGCACGTACCATTCGCTGTGCTGGCCGTCCGGATCGACGAGGAACATCGCGCGTTTCCACGGCAGATCGACCACGCGCGCGGGCGTCATGCCGCGCTCGGCCAGGCGCGCGAGCGCCGCGTCGAGGCTCGCTTCGTCGGCGAGTTCGAACGCCGCATGATGGTAGGACGCCGTATCGCCCGCGACCAGCACGAGGTTGTACGGATACGCGCCGTGACTCGCGGCGAGCCACGCGATGCCGGGCGCGCGGCGCACCGCGTGCAGGCCGCCCACGCGCGTGTAGAAGTCGAGCATGGCGTCAAACCGCGCCGTGACCAGCACCGCGTGCGTGATGCGGCGCGGGTGCACGGCCGCGCCTTCCACGTGGCGTAGCGCGGGCGCGTCGTCGTACAGGCCCACTTGCGACGGTTCCTGCGCGGCCGGGTCCCACGTGCTCGTGAGCAGTTCCATCTCGCCACACAGCACCGAGCGCCAGTCTTTCACCGTGTCGCAGTAGAACTCGTTGTAGTTGCGGTCGGGGTCGAAGACGTAGACGCTATGCGCCACCTGATGATCCACGGTGATGTCGAGCGGCACGCCCGCGTCGCGCAAACGCCGCCACGCGGCCACGAGTTCCGCCTCGTTTTCCAGCTCCCACGCGAGATGATTGAGCCCCGGCTTCAAGCCGATGGTGCCCGGCAGTTGCAGCAGCCCGTTGCGGCCGTAGCGGTCCACGCCGCCCGTGGTCTTCATCATGCCGAGGTCGTGCGGCGTGTGGCCGGTGCCGAGAAACGTGGCTTGCAGATCGGGTTCCCAGAACTCGATGTTCAGGCCGCACACGTCGCGATAAAACGCCTCCGAGCGGCCCAGGTCGTCGACCCAGAGGTTGACGTGGCCGAGCCGGCGCGGCGCGAAATAGTCCGCCGACGGCGTGGATCGCGCGGCTTGCGCGCGGGGCGTGGGTGTCGGTGACGTCGATAAAGCCGGTGACGTCGGTGACGTCGATTGCTGCGGGGAAGACATGAAGCGCACTCCTTCTCCGAAAGAGGTCGGGCAAAGCCGCACGTCGCGCGCGCGGCCCGTGGGATGAGAGGTGGCGCCCGCCCGGCGCGGCATGCCCGAGGTCGCTGACACAGCACGACATCGGTATCCAATCGGCACTCAATCAGCACTCAATCAGCACCCGATCGGCACGAATACCCATGCGGCGCTTTCCGGCGAGGCGTGAGGCGATCTTATCGACGGCGCAAGCCGCCGTGACAAGCCGCGCGCATTTCGATGCGGGAATCGGATGTCCGCTTCATTTTCCGGACTGCGGCAACCCCGCCCCTTGCCCAACAATGCGTTCACCGCACGACGCTCACGCGTTTCGCATGCTCCAGCGCGCCGTGCGCCGCGCCGCATTCACCATCGATCGACGCCGGCCCGCGCCGGCAAGGCCAGGGAGACTCTTCATGCTTTGGACGCAAACCAGCCCGGCCGAGCGCCGGGCGATCCGCACGTGGCAGTGCTACGCCCTCGCCATCGGCATACTCGGCGAACTCTTTCTCGCCGGCGACTGGTACGGCTTCGCGGCCGTGATGACCTTCGTGTCGCAAACCCTGCATCTGAGCCCCGCCGAAGCCGGTTTCGTGCAGGGCGCATTCGCGATCACCTACTGCATCGGCATGCTGTTCTGGTCGCCGTTCGCGCGCAAATGGTCGGCGCGCAAGCTGTTCGCGATCGGCCTGCTCGGCACCGGCGTGTTCATGCTCGCGCAGGCCGCGGCGGGCAGCTTCGCCGAACTCGTGGGCGCGCGTCTGCTGATCGGCTTCTTCGACGCCGCCGTGTGGGTGGGCACGATGAAGCTGATCGTGGGCTGGTTTCCCGCCGAGCGCCACGGCGCGACCATGGGCACGCTGCTCGCGGCGTTCAGCCTCGCCATCACGCTCGACTTCGCCGTGGGCATTCCCATGGCCGTCTCGCTCGGCTGGCGCGCGTTTCTCGTCACGCTCGGCGTGCTCACGCTGCTGGTGGGCGTGATCGGGCTGCTGACGATCAAGGGCAGCCCGCAGGATCTCGGCCTCGCGGCGTTCCGCTGGCAGGCCGGGCCGGAGCCGTCGCATCACGGCGGCGGCGAAGTCGCGCTCTCGCAGATCTTCCGCGCGCGCTGGATCTATATCGGCTGGCTCGCGATTTTCGGCGATACCTTCGCGCTCGCCGCCACCGCCACGTGGGTCGTGCCCGCGTTCATCCAGCAGCAAGGCATGCCCGTGCAGAACGCCGCGCTCATCGGCACGTTGATGGGACTTTCGCAGGTCGTGTTTCTGCTGATCGGCGGCTGGCTCTCCGACCGCATGTCGCGCGTCACGATGATCCGGCTCGGCGCGGCGCTCTCGCTGGTTTCGGCGCTGAGCTTCGTCGCGGCCACGCACTACCCGATGTCGTGGGGCATGCTGCTCGCCATCGCGGGCGCGAGCGGCGTGGCGGTGCTTTCGGGCGGCGCGATCTTCAGCCTCGTGAGCGAGAGCTACGGCGAAAAACTCGCGGCCACGGCCATCGGCTATGCGGAACTGGGCGGCATCGTTTCGACCTTCATCGCGCCCACGCTGATGGGCGGCGTGATCGATGTGACGCATTCGTTCATGGCCGCGTTCATGGCGTTTTTCGTGGTGGAAGCGGTGATCCTCGTGGCGCTGCTCGCGATTGCCGCGAAGCGCAGCACGGCGCCCGCCGCCGCCATCGCGCACTGATGCGGGAGCGAGGCGCATGCAAAACGACACCGCACGCGAGATCGACATCGATCCGCACAACGAAGCGAACTACAACGTGCGCCAGCGCCACGCCGACGCGCTCGACGTGATGAGCGCGTGGAAGCGTTACGCGGCCGAGGCGCGCGAGCAACTCGCGGGCTGGCGCGAAGCCGCATTCGGTTCCGGCGACGACGAGCGCATCGACGTTTTCCCCGCTGCCACGGAAAACGAAGCGAAGGCGCCCGCCGTGCTGTTCATCCACGGCGGCTACTGGCAAGGCGGCGACAAGCGCGACGTGTCGTTCGTCGCGCCGCTGCTCGTGCGCGCGGGAGTGACGGTGGCGATCAACAACTATGCGCTCGCACCGGGCGCTTCGCTCGACACGATGCTCGCGCAAACGCGCGCCGCGCTGCGCTGGCTGCACGGCAACGCGGCACGCCTCGGTATCGACGCGAATCGCCTCTATGTGATGGGCCATTCGGCGGGCGGCCATCTCGCGGCGATGATGCTCACCGAGCATGGCACGAACGACGACGCGCCCCTGCGAGGCGCGATTGCGTTGAGCGGTCTGTTCGATCTCGCGCCGCTCGTGACCACAAGCATCAATCGCGCGCTCGGGCTGGACGCCGCGCAGGCGCAACGCCTGAGTCCGGCGCGGCTCGAGCGATGCGGCCGCGCGCCGGTCTACACGCTCGTGGGCGCCGACGAAACGCCGGGCTTCTTCGAGCAGCAGGCGCGGCTCGGCGAGCACTGGCACGACGTGCACGCGCTCGCGCCCGCCACGGGCAAGCATCACTACACGATTCTCGACGTGTTTCGCGAACCCGCGAACGCAACGCTCGCCGACCTTACCGGCATTCTCACTCGCAACGTGCACGACTAAAACAAACGGGACCCACGTGAAGACAACCTTGATGACGCGGGCCGCGGCGGCGGGCGCGGCGGCCTGCCTCGCGGCTTCGGCCGCCCATGCGCAAAGCAGCGTGACGCTGTACGGCAATCTCGACACCGGCCTCACGTATTTCAACAACGTCGGCGGCAAGCATTTCGCCGGCACCGAGGACGGCAACTTCATCCCCGACTTCTTCGGCCTGCAGGGCAGCGAGGATCTGGGCGGCGGCCTCTCGGCCATCTTCAAGCTCGAAGCGGGCTTTCTGCTCAGCAGCGGCAAGTTCACCGTGGCGAATCAGCTGTTCCAGCGCGAAGCCACGGTTGGCCTGAGTTCGGCACGCTACGGCACGCTCAAGCTCGGCCATCAACCGAGCTTCATGTTCGACGTGCTTTCGCCGCTGAGCACCGGCTATATCGGCGGCGGCTTTCCCACCTTTCACCAGGGCAATCTCGACGAACTCGCCAATACCTTCGAATTCGACAATTCGGCCAAATACCTGAGCCCGAGCTACGCGGGCCTCTCGTTCGGCGCGCAATTCGGCTTCGGCAATCAGGCGGGCAATTTCGCCAACGGCCGCAATTACGGCTTCACCGTGCAGTACAAGAACGGGCCGCTCAAACTGGGCGCGGTCTACGCGAACGAGAACGACCGCTATCTGGAGTTTGCCGATTCCATCGGGCTCCGCAGCTTGCTGGGCACGCCGCTGCCCGCCGGCGGCATGGTCGCGAACCGCGTGCAGAACTGGGGCGCGGGCGGCAGCTACGCGCTCGGCAACTGGCTGTTGCACGCGATGTTCACGCAAACGCGCATCGACATGCCCACGGCGAGCGCGAACGCCAATACCGTGGACGCGGGCGTGAGCTATACGCTCGCCACGGTGGATACGATCGGCGTGGGCGGCGCCGTCGAAAATCTCGACGGCGGCCATTGGGTCACGCTGAGCCTCTCGAATCTGTACTCGATCTCCAAACGCACGCTGCTTTACCAGCAGGCGATGTATCAGCGCGCGTCCGGCGCGAACGCGGTGGCTGCGCTGCTGGGCGCGGGGCAGGCGTCGGGGCGCTCGCAGGTCGGGCTCGCGATCGGCATTCAGCACTTCTTCTGAGCGCTTCTACGTGAGCTGGTTCGCGACCATCCAGCCCGAAGCGCCGCCCAAACCCGGCCCCGGATGCGTCGACGCGCCGATCTGATACAGGTTCGCGTACGGCGTGGCGTGCACGCGTTTGCCCCGCTCGCCCGCGAACGGCCGCAGCCAGAAGAACTGGTCGGGCGAGCACACGCCCGAATACGGGTCGCCGCCCACGAGGTTGCAGTTGAGCTGCTGAAGGTCGCCGGGCGAATACGCGCGCCGCCCGACGATCTTCGCGGCAAGGCCGGGCATGACCGTTTCGAGGCGGCGCTGCACGCGGTCGGCCACCTGCTCGCGCACCGCCTCGGTCCAGCCGCCGTCCGCCGGTACCGCGATCTCGCCCGCCGCGTCGCCCACGAGCCGCGCGGGCATCTCCTGCAATTGCAGCCAGAGAATCGCGCCGCCCGCGGGCGCGCGGCTCGGATCGACGGCCGTGGGCTGGCCGATGGCGATGGTGGGCCGCGCCGGAATCAGCCCGTTGTTCGCCTGCGCCACGGCCATGCACACCGACTCCATGCTCTCCGTGAGATGCACGAGCGGCACGCGCGCGAGGTCGGGCGCGCACCACTCGGGCGCGGACGAGAGCGCGAAGTGGATCTGCATGTCGCCGCGGCCGAACTGATACGCTTGCGCGCGTTCGCGCCACGGCGCGGGCGCCTCGGGCAACAGCCGCCCGTACAACTGGCGCGGCGTGACATTGCAGACCACGGCCTGCTTCGCGCGCCACGTCTTGCCGCCCGATTTTTCGTCGACGGCAACGCCCACGGCGCGGCCGTTTTCCGTGAGCACGCGCTCGACGTCGGTGCCGGTGAGAAACACGCCGCCGTGCCGCTCGATCACCGCGCGAAACGCCTTCACGATGTTCGCGCTGCCGCCCTTCACCACCGGCATGCCACCCGCGACCACGGCCGCGAACGTGAGCTTGCCGATGAGCGCCGAGCCGGCGTCGTCGGGGCCGAGGCCCGTGTGCAGCGTCCACGGCGCGATGGCGGCGCGCGCGAGGTCGGAGTGCAATTCGCGCGTGCCCCAGCGCCGGAAGTTTTCGAGCGCGCCGCCCACGAACGCCGCGAGGCCGTCCACGCCGCGCGCGCGCCATTCGCGCCACAGCAGCTTCACCATCTTCCAGCCGTACGGATTCTCGCCGAGCAAGCCGAAGGTCAGCGCCGCGTCCGCGCCGAACAGGCGTCCCGCCGCCGCCGCGAACGCCGCACCGTCGCCCGCGTGCAAGGCGTCGAACTGGCGCGCGATATCGGCAATATCCGTGCGGAACGCCATGGCTTCGCCCGTGGGCGTGACGATACCGGTCGAATACTCGCCCTGCACGAATTCGAGCCCCTGCGCGTGCAATTCGTCCTTCAGCTCGGCATACGCAGGACTGCCGATGAAGAGCGGATACCACGACGAGAGCACGTCATGCGTGTAGCCCGGAAACAGTTCCTCGCTGCGAATGCAGCCGCCCGGCTGCGCGTTGCGCTCGATCACCACCACGCGCTTGCCGCGCCGCGCGAGCACCGCCGCGCACACGAGCGAGTTGATGCCGCTGCCCACGATGACGACATCGGTTTCTTCCATCGCGACTCCGTTTTATCGTTGTTCAGAAAGGGAACTGGCGCTGACCCATCTGGATCGTGATCCACTTCACCTCGGTCATCTCTTCCATGGAATAGCGGCCGCCCTCGCGCCCCACGCCGCTCATCTTGGTGCCCCCGAACGGCACGTGCGCTTCATCCGACACGGTCGTGTCGTTGATGTGCACCATGCCCGCCTCGAGCCGCAGCGCGAGGTCGAAGGCCTTCTGCAAGTCATTGGTGATGACGCCCGACGACAAGCCGTACGAAGTGTCGTTGGCAACGCGCAGCGCTTCCTCCGCGTTCTCCACGCGAATGATCGACGTGACCGGTCCGAAGCTTTCCTCGTCGTAGATCTGCATGCCCGAGTTCACCTCGGCGAGCACTGTCTGCGTATAGAAGTTGCCTTCGTGCGTGCCGCCGAGCAGCAGGCGCGCGCCTTTCGCCTGGGCGTCGGCCACCTGCGCGTCGATCACGTCGCATTGCGTGCGGCGAATGAGCGGCCCGATCACCGTGTCGGGATCGCGCGGATCGCCCACCTTGTAGGTCGCGGCGCGCGCCACGAAGCGCTCGACGAATTCGTCGTACACGGGCGCCTCCACGATGATGCGCGAGTTCGCCATGCACACCTGGCCCTGGTGGAAGAAGATGCCGAAGCACGCGGCGCGCGCGGCGTAGTCGAGATCGGCGTCGCGCAGCACGATGAGCGGATTCTTGCCGCCCAGTTCGAGCGTGACCTTCTTCATGTGCCTCGCGGCTTCCACGGCCAGGTGACGGCCCACGCGCGTGGAGCCCGTGAAGGTGAGCATGCGCACGCGCGGGTCGGTGAGCAGCACGTCGCCGATCTCGCTCGCCGGTCCCGGAATCACGTTGAGCACGCCCGCGGGCAAGCCGCCGCGCTCGAACAGTTCGGCGATCTTCAGACCGGTGACGGGCGTTTCCTCGGAAGGCTTGAGCACGAACGTGTTGCCCGCCGCGAGCGCGAGCACGACCTTCTTCATGGCGAGCCAGAACGGCGCGTTGAACGGCGCGATGCCCGCGATCACGCCGAGCGGGCGGCGCAGCGTCAGGCCGATCTGCCCTTGCATGCTGTGCGGCAGCGTTTCGCCGAAGATGTGGCGCGCGTCGCCGGCCGCGCTGCGCAACAGGTCGATGCCGCTCATCACCTCGAACATCGCCTTCGGAAACGTCGAGCCCGATTCCTTGATCAGCACGTCGCGCACGTCGTCGGCCATGGCGGCGAGCGCGTCGGCGCACGAGAGCAGGATTTCGGCGCGGCGCGACACCACGAGATTGGCCCACTCGTCCTTCACGCGGTGCGCGGCGTCCACCGCGCGAATCGCGTCGGCGCGCGTGGCCTGGTGCACCTGCGCGAACACTTCGCCGGTGGCGGGGTTGTAGTCGGGGCGCACGTCGTTGGCGGAACCTGCCGTCCAGCGGCCGTCGATGAAAAGCTTGCCTTCGCGAACCTCGCGAGCGGCTTCGGTGGAAGCGTTCATGCTTGACTCCAGGGGAATGCCTGATTGAGAGAGAACCACGGACTTCGCGACAGCAAACTCATTTCATTGGGACGACGCAAACCACGCGCGCGGCGAGACGCCTTGATCGGGGCCGAGCGTGGAAAAACCGCCGTCCACCGGCAAATCCACGCCCGTGATCCACGAGGCGTCCGCCGAGCACGCGAACGCGACCACGCGCGCGACTTCCTCGCCGCGCCCCACGCGGCCGAGCGGATGCAGGCGCTTGCCCACGCGGTCGGCGGTTTCGATCGAGCCGCCCGCGAGGGTTTCGAGCGACGGCGACCACGTCCACGCGGGCGAGACGCTCACGGCGCGAATGCCGCGCGGCCCGAATTCCATGGCGAGATTGCGCGTGAATTGCAGCATCGCCGCCTTCGACGCCGGATAAAGCGCGCGCCCCGCCGCGCCGAACTTGCCGCCCGTGCTGCCGAGGTTGACGATCACGGCCTGCTCGCGCAGATACGGCGCGGCCTTTTGCACCAGCATCGCCGCCGAAACGAGATTCACGTCGAGCAGCCGGTGCCATTGTTCGCGCGTGGAGGCGATGCCCGCGTCGTCGTAGCTGCACGCGTTGTTCACGATGAAGTCGATGCCGCCGTGGGTCTCGCGCGCGAGGTCGATCAGGCGGTCGAGTTGCGCGTCGTCGGTGATATCGGTTTCGACGAAGCGCGCCCGCGGGCCGATCGACGCCGCCACGTCGCGACCGGCCTGCGCGCCGCGCCCGACGATCAGCACGTGCGCGCCGTCCTGGGCGAGCGCGCGGGCGATGTCGGCGCCCAGACCTTGCGTCGCGCCCGTGACGATCGCGACTTTGCCCGCCAGCTTGTCATTGCGTGATTCGCTCATGCGCGCTCCCTGAAAATTTCGCCGACGGTGGCAATTGCCGCGATCAAGCGCATCGCGTCGAGCGAGGCCTCGTGCGCGCGCCGGTCCGCGCACGAGCACGCGTCGGCGGCGACCGTGGCTGTGTAGCCGAGATCGACGGCGTGGCGCACGGTCATCTCCACGGTCGAATGCGTGGCCACGCCCGCGACGATGAGATGCCGCACGTCGTGCGCGGCGAGGATCTGTTCGAGCGGCGTGCCGATGAAACCGCTCGTGCGCCGGTGATGCAGCACGTAGTCGAGCGCGCGCGAGGCGTCGGGTTCGAGGCCCGGATAGAACTGCGCGCCCCACGTGCCCTCGCGCAGCGCCCCCGCTTCGGCCGTGCGCACGAAGATCGGCGCGTTGCGCAGCAGGTCGGCGTAATCCGGCCGAAACGCAATACGTATGTGGATGAGCGGCAACCCCTGCGCGCGCGCCTGCGCGAGCAACGCGGCCGCCGCGTCGAGCACGGCCGCGCGCTCGGGTTGCGCCGCGTCGAATCCCACGCGAATCTGGCCACCCGGATCGAGCACGTCGTTCTGGTAATGCAGCGCGATCACGGCCGTGCGCGCGAATTTCGCGGAAGCGGTCGCCATCACACGAACACCTCGAGATTCGCGAAGGCGTCGGTGGAATTCACGAGGTCGACGCGCTTGAGATAGATCTTCCAGTCGTCGCCGCGCGTGTCGAGCTTGTGCGTGACGAGGCCCGCGAGCGTGCGCTGGTCGAGCCGCCACTCGTTGACGAACAAGGTGGAATGCACGATCAGGCGCCCCGCCTCGTCGTAACCGTCGACGATCACGTTGCCGACGAGTCGCGCCGTGCGCGTGGGCGGCTGCTGCGACCAGTTGCGCGCGTTGGAGAGGCGGCGCGCGCGCACTTCGCGCAGCGTGGCGTCTTCCCAGAACAGCGAGATGTGATCGCGCGCGCTGGTCTGACCGGCTTCGTGCGGCAGCCAGTACATGCCGTCGGGCGTCCACAGATCGAGCCACGCGTCGAACGCGCGCGTGTCGAGCAAACGCGCCTCGCGGTAGAGAAACTGCTCGGCTTCGGCACGCAGCGCGGCATCGAACGGCACCGCGCGCGCAGCGGCGGTGGAGAGATCGTAGGTCGGATCGTTGAGCATCATTCGTCTCCCTGCTGTTGCGCTTGCGCCTGGGTATCGGCGGATTCTTGCGCCATGAAGCGCTTCCACGCCGCGAACTGGTTGCGCATGGGCAATTCGCTCGTGCCGTTGATCGAGACGAAACCGTCTTCCACGGCGCGGTCCGTGCCCGCGTAGCGATGCATGCTGACCCACTCGCCGCCGCGCGTCCGGTTGCCTTCCTGGCAGCGCGCGTAGACTTCCACGTCGTCGGGCATCACGTTCGACGAGGGCGAGTTGATGACGTTGGCGTACGTGAGCGCGCGGTCGAACACGGCGTCCGGTGCGCCCTTCAGGCGAAACACCTGAATCTCCACGAGGGTTTTGTCGACGGCAATGGGCCGGATCACGCGGAACTGCTGGAACACCGTGTGCGGCGAGCCGCTGCCGTAAATCACCGTGTTATGGCGGTTCATGCCGAGGATATTGCGTGCGCGTTCCTCGCCGTAAGCCTCGGTGAGCGTGGCGAAATGCGCCTTCGTCACCGGGTCGCGCGTGGCCGCCGTGGGATCGAAAATACCTTCCATGTAGCCGTGGCCGAACTCGTAGGCGCGCAACTCGAGCTTCTCCCAGAACTCGTAGGGCTCGCCGTTGCCGTCCATGATGAGCAGTTCGAACGGCATCGCGCCCATGTCCTCGGCCTGCGCGCGCGCCGACACCACCGACGACTCGTGCGTGACCGGCGCATGCATCGTGTCGTGCAGATTCTCGTAGAACACTTTCCAGTTCGAGCGTTGCAGCACGCGAAACACGCCGCCCGCGACTTCCACTTCGCCCACGGGCGAGCGGTCGCAGAGATTGTCGATGGAGGACGCCACGCCGTTCAGGAAGGTCTTGAGATCGGGGCCGTCGCTCGCCTGGTTCGCGAACACGAAACCGCGATAGCTCTCCACGCGCGCGACGCGGCGCATCGAAAAGTCGGGGTGTTTCGGGTCGAAGCAGGTGTTTTGCAAGCCGTTGCGCAGCGGCGCGGAAAGATGCGTGCCGTCGAGCTTGAAGGTCCACGCGTGATACGGACACCGAAAGAACTTGCCGGTGGAGCCTTCGCCGTCCGGCACGACTTTCGCGCCCTTGTGCGGGCAGCGGTTATAGACCACGTGAATCTGGCCGTCCGAGGCGCGCACCATCACCACGTCCTGATCGCCGAGGCGCGTGGTGTGATAGTCGCCGGGCGCCTTCACCTGGCTTTCGTGACCGACGTAGATCCAGGCGCGGCCGTAAATGCGCTCCATCTCCAGCGCGAAAATCTCCGGGTCCGTGTAGACGCGCTTGTTGACGCTGTCCGGCCGCACGAGGCTCGCGAGGGTCTCAGTGTTCAGGCTCATGCCGCTTCCTTGCAGTGAGGTTCAAAGAGGGGTTCAAAGATCGAGCACGAGACGCGCGCTCTTCGCACGCGAGACGCACGGGCAGAACGCGCCGCGCGCGTGGTCGTCCCCGGTCAGGCAGATGTCGCGATGATCGGCTTCGCCCTCGAGCAGTTGCGTCGTGCACACGCCGCAGTCGCCGCGCTTGCAGTCGTAGAGCGGGTCGAGGCCCGCTTCGATCATCACGTCGAGAATCGAGGTGCCGGGCGGCACGACCAGTACGCGGTCGGAGGCCGCGAGGCGCACTTCGAACGGCGCGGATTCGGCGGCCTCGGCGCCCCCGGCGGCGGTCGGCGCGGCGGCGAACCGTTCGCTGTGCAGCGCGTCGTCGGGCCAGCCGAGCGCGCGCGCGGCCGCCAGCGTCGCCGTGATGAGGCCGCCGGGACCGCACACGTAGAGGTGCGCGCCGGGCTCGGGCCGGCCGATGGTCTCGGCGAGCGGCATGCCATGGCGCGGGTCGCCGCCGTCGAACCAGCGCGTGGCGTCGCCGAGCGCGCCCACTTCGTCGTGATACGCCATGGAGATCGCGTCGCGGGCCGCGTAGTGCAGCGCGTACGTTTCGCCCGCCGCGCCCAGCGCGCGCGCCATGGCGAGGATGGGCGTGATGCCGATGCCGCCCGCGATCAGCAGATGACGGCGTGCGCCCGGCGCGAGCGGAAAGTCGTTGCGCGGCGCGTCGATGTCGACTTCGTCGCCGGGCCGGAGCGCGTGCATCCAGCGCGAGCCGCCGCTGCTCGCGGGTTCGAGCAGCACCGCGATTTCATAGTGGTCGGGGTTGAACGTCGGGTCCTGCGACGAAGCAGCGGCGTTCACGAGCGAATACGCGCGCCGTTGCGTGCGCTCGCCGAGCGGCACGTGCACGCCGATGTGCGCGCCGGCCTCGAACGCGGGCAGCGGCGCGCCGTTGGCGGCCACGAGATGCAGGCGCCGGATCGCGGCGGTCAGGGCATCGATGCGCGCGACGCGCATCCGCAAAGGCGTCCCGGAAGCGGACATACAGCGACTCCGTTGAATTCAGACGGATCGACTGTAGGGTGGTCAAAATCGGCGGGATATCCGCGAATCGCAGCGGCTGTCCGGGGCGCGCAGGAATCGACGCGAAATGTTCATGGACGATTCGATGCGGGGGTTTGCTGCGCTGCGGCGAAGCGCGCGGGATCGGCGTTATCGGCGAAAACCGCGACTCAGCTCGCGCGCTGGCGCACGAGGCGCAGCGTCGCCGAAGGCGTCTCGCCGAACTTCTCGCGGTAAGCGTTCGCGAAGCGGCCGAGGTTGGCGAAGCCGCAGCCCAGCGCGATATCGGCCACGCGCTCCGTGTCCCGCGCGCGCAGCAGCAGGTCGCGCGCGCGTTCGAGCCGCGACTCGCGCACGATCTGCATCGGGCTCGCGTGCGAGTAACGCTGGAAGCTGTCGAGCAGCGTGCGCACGGGCACGCCCGCGGCTTCGGCAATGCCCGCGAGCGTGATGGGCTCGCAGGCGTGTTCGTCGATATACGCCTTCGCGCGCTTGACCGTGCGCGGCACGAGCGCGGCCGGCGTGGTGCGCGTCTGGCAATGATGCGGCTGGCCCGCGAGCAGCATCGTCACGAGCAGGCGTTCGAATTCCACGCCCACGCGGCGGTCGCGCTGCGCGAGCGCGATGGTTTCCGGCGACGACGCGAGCAGACGCAGTTGCGCGAGCCACGGCGCGAGTTCGGGGCGCGTGAGATCGAGCGTGGGTTCGATATGCAGATGGTCGTAGCCGGTATGCGCGAGCATCGCGCGCTTGTCGATGCGCACGAAGAACTGCTCGCAGTCGCCGGAAAACGTGCCGCCGAAGCGCATCTGCGGCCCGACGATCACGCCTTGTGTCGGCCCGACGATGGTGCGCCGCCCGGCCACCGTGACATCGGCATAACCCGAGAGGCTCAGGATCGCGAGGTAGTAGTCCTCGATCTCGCCCGCGTCCACGCCCATCGCGCCCGCGTAGCCGATGGTGCCGAAGCCGAGACCGTCGATACGCACGTAGTTCATATGCGCCGAATGGCCCGCGCGCACCACGCCCGGCGTGAGCCGATGCGGCTGGAGCACGGTCGCGATGCGCTGGCGCGTGTCGTCGACGTCGGTCGACTCGAAGTACCGGTATTGGTGCAACAGCGCCGGCTCGATCAGCATGGAAGTTGGCGACATGGGCGTTCTTCGCTGCGTATTCGCTACGTATTGAGGGATCGCGGGGATCGGGCGGCGCGGGTCGATGGCCCGCGCACTCTCCCAAGCGTACCTCACTGTACACGTTCGTGATCTACATCAAAAAAACGCCATAACGAGGGTGCGAACCACTTGCCAGAAATGAACAACGCCGCGCCGGGCGTTGCGCGTAGTGGATAGATGGCGATTTTCGGCCGCCGAACACTCCGTCTGCCCTGCTTCGGCATCGGCCACAACACTACGGCACCCATCGATACGTCCATTTCCCCAGGGGAATCCCTCATGAATACGGTCTCATCCTATGCCGTGCACGCACCGCGATTGCGGGCGTGGCAAACCTTCGCGCTGTTCGTCGGCGTGCTCGGCGAGTTGTTTCTCGCGGGCGACTGGTACGGCTTCGCGGCGGTCATGCCGTTCGTCTCGCACGCGCTGGCGCTCTCGCCCGCCGAGGCCGGTTTCGCGCAGGGCGCGTTCGCCATCACCTACGGCGTGGGCATGTGCGTGTGGTCGCCGCTCGGGCGCACGCTGAGCGCACGCGTGCTGTTCGCGGTGGGCTTGCTGGGCGCGGGGCTCGCGATGTTCTGGCAGTCGCATGCGGCTTCGTACGCGATGCTGATCGCGCTGCGCCTCGTGATCGGCTTCTTCGACGCGGCGGTGTGGGTCGGCACGATGAAGCTGATCGTGGGCTGGTTTCCGCCCAGACGCCACGGCTTCACGATGGGCGTGCTGCTCGCCGCGTTCAGCCTGGCCATCACGCTCGACTTCGCCATCGGCATTCCGGTGTCGGAGGCATTCGGCTGGCGCACCTTTTTCGCCGCGCTCGGCGTGGCGACCTGCGCCGTGGGCGCGTTCGGCGCGCTCGCGATTCGCGGCGGCCCGCGCGAGATCGGTTACGCGGATTTTCGTTGGGACGACGAGGCGGGTCACGCGCACGCGCATACGCACAACGAGGCGCCTCGGCAAGCCGTGTCGATCTGGGCCGTGTTCCGCTCGAAGTGGCTCTACGTGGGCGCGCTGGCCATTTTCGGCGACATGTTCGCGATCTCGGCCGTGACGACCTGGGTCGTGCCCGCGTTCATCGAGGTCCAGCACATGCCGGTGCCCGCCGCCGCGACCGTGGGCGCCACCATGGGCTTCGCGCAAGTGGTCGTGCTGCTCGTGGGCGGCTGGCTCTCCGACCGCATGCCACGCACGGCCATGTTGAAGGTCGGCGCGGCGTGCTGCGTGGCGGCGGCGCTCGCGTTCGTGGCCACGACGCTCGTGCGGATCGAATGGAGCGGCCTGCTCGCGATCTCGGCGTTCAGCGGCGTGGTCGTGCTGAGCGGCGGCGCCATCTTCAGCCTCGTGAGCGAAAAATACGGCGAAGCGCTCGCGGCCAGCGCGATCGGCTTCGCGGAGCTGGGCGGCATCGTCTCGACCTTCGTCGCGCCCGCGTTGCTCGGCGCGGTGATCGGCGCGACGCAGTCGTTCGCGGTGGCGTTCGGCGTATTCGCGGCGGTGGAAGTGCTGATCTTCGTCGCGTTGCTGGTGGTGGCGCGTTGAGCCGGCGTTAGGCGTCTCAAGTGGAAAGAGCGCCTTCGTATCGGCATTGATTCGGATACCCAATTATTTTTGATGTGCCTTGCCCTGGAGACCTCTCGATGAAAAAAGTATTCGCCGGCGCGCTCTGCGCAGCGCTCGCTTCTGCCGCGCATGCGCAAAGCTCGGTCACGCTGTACGGCATGCTCGATGCCGGCATCACCACGCTGTCGAACGACGGCGGCCATCGCACCACGGTCATGGACACGGGCGTGCTCGTGCCGAACCTGTTCGGCCTGAAGGGGCGCGAGGATCTGGGCGGCGGCTGGTACGCGGTGTTCAACCTCGAAGGCCAGTTCGAAGTGGGCACAGGCGCGCTCGACGGCAATCTGTTCGGGCGCCAGGCGTGGGTGGGTATCGACAGCGACCGCTACGGCACGCTCACGGCCGGTAACCAGTACGAGTTCATGTTCATGTCGCTCTCGTACAACCGGCTCGGGCCGGAACTGCCGTACGTGTCGCTCACGAACCTGCGGCAAGGTCCGTTCGACGCGCTCGGCAAACCGGGGCCGTTCAGCGGCGATTTCGACTTCGACCGCACCGCGGGCGCGTCGCGCATGGCGAATTCGGTGAAGTACGAATCGCCTTCCATCGGCGGCCTTTCCGTGGGCGCGATGTACGGCTTCTCCAATCTCGCGGGCGGCTTCTCGAACCAGAACGCGTACAGCTTCGGCATCGACTACGACCAGAAGGCGTATTCGATCGACGCAGCCTACACGATGACGAAGTACGCCGAGATCAACAACGGCGCCGACGGCATCCGCAATTTCGGCGTGGGCGGCCGCGTCGCGATCCTGAGCGGCTGGGCCGACCTGCTCTACACGAACACGCGCAACACCTTCACGGGCGCGACCATCAACGTGATCGAGGTGGGCGGCACGGTGCCGGTCGGCCAGGCCATGCACCTGTACACGGCGTATCAATATATGAAGGGCAACGACGTGCTGGAGAACAATCGCGCGCATCAGGTGAACGTGACGCTCGATTACACGCTGTCGAAACGCACCGATATTTACGCGAGCGCGGCCTGGCAGCACGCGAGCGGTGACGGCGATACGGCGAAGGCGTGGATTCTATTTACGGCGGGGCCTTCGTCGAGCGGCAATCAGGCGTTGCTGCGCGTGGGCATGCGGCATTTCTTTTGACGGACGATACCGCGACGAGGCGCGCGCGATTCAGAAGGCCACGCGTGCCTCGTTGCTCACTGGCTCACGGGCTTACTTGCTCGCGCATAGCGCGACGTAAGCGGCCAGAAACGGCACGAACATCAAGGTGCCGACGAGCAGGCTTTTGAGTTGTGTGTTGCGATGGTCTTTTCCTGCGTTCGTTTCCCGTGCGACGGTGGCTTCTGCCGTTTCCTCGCCGGGTGCGAAGGAGTACAGCGTGTTGACGCGGTTGAGCAGTTGGGAATGATCGACCAGCAGCAGAAGCGGGCTCATGACGGTTCTCCGTGACACGTTGTTTGCAGGACAGGTGTCAGGATAGGCGCGGCGGGTTGGCGGTTCTATCGAAGGATTTCGAGATGAAAGCCGGAGCCGCGGAAGAAGGCTGGAGAGCGGTCTGGCGGCCGCTCCCGGCGTGGGATTAGACCCCCAGTTGCCGATCCACCCACCCCCTCACCCTTCGCGCCAACCCCTGCGCCGCCGCCCCCAACAGCACGTTGTGCCCGAACCCCGGCTCCAGCCAGTACTCGCAGCCGTACAGGCCAGCCAACGCGCGCCCCGTCCCGGGCGGCGTCAGCACATCGAGTTCACCCGAAACCAGCAGCGTGCGCCCGCCCGGCACGCGCGCCGCGTCCACCTCGAGCGTCCAGCGCGTCGCTTCATACACGCGCTTCGGCGACTCGGGCACGAGCAGCGCCTGATAGTGCCGCGCTTCGTCGTCGCTCAGGCCCTGGAAGAACAGCTGACGCGCGACCTCGGCGGGCGGCGGTCCCCATGGCGCGGCAAAATCGGCGATCGGCAGTTCGATCGGCTCGGGATGCACATTGGCGGGCACCACCGGCGTCAACAACACGAGCGCCGCCACGTCGTAACGCGCCGCGTAAAGCTGCGACGCCAGCCCGCCCATCGAATGCCCGACGACCACCGGCGGCAAGTCGAAGCGGCTCGCGACCGCGCGAATATCGTCCACTACGTCGGCAATCGACAGCTTCACGAAACGCTCGGTGGGCACCGCCGCCGAACCACCCCGGCCGCGCCAGTCGAGTACGTGCACGTCGTAGCCCGCCGCCGCGAATTCGGGCGCGTACACGTCCCAGCACCACGCGCCGTGGCAGCCGCCGTGCACGCAGAGCACGGGCGGGCGGTCCGGCATGGCGTCGGGCGAAGTGAAGCGCTCGACGTGAATGCCGTCGGCGTTGTAGGTAGCGTGATCAAGCGTGGTCGATGGCATGTGCGGTCTCCTCGCGAGGTCGTCTGAGACTCGCATTCTTCGGAGGCCGAAATGGCTTGGCTAGCCGATATACGCAGCGCCGCCGCGTAGCAAGGCCGGATTGCGCAAGCGTCGCGCATCGGTGCATCAACGCAGCGGCGTCAAAGCTGCTCGGAAATTCGCCGCGACACGTCCTGCAATTGCCCGAGATAGCGCTCGACGACTTTCTCCACCGTGAGCGCCGACGAGAACCACGTGAGCCCGATCGAGGCCGCGACGAATTCCTTCGCCATCACCGGCACGGCGATCGTGCCCGACACGGGCCGCACCGTCGTGTCGCGCAACGCATAACCGCGCTCGCGCGTCTGCGCGATCATCGTCTGCACGGCTTCGCGATCCTGCGCGAGACGGTCTTCGGGATGATGGCTCTGGCGCACCACTTCGAGCAGCATCGCCTGCTCCTCGGGCGCGCAAAACGCGAGATACGCGCGGCCGAGCGCGCGCGAAACGAGCGAAAGCCGCATGTTGATCGACGAATGCAGCAGCGAGAGCGGCGAATACGGAATCGTGCTGTAACGCACCACGAGCGCATCCACGTCGAGCATACCCACGGCGATCGGCCACTTGATCTCTTCGGTCAACGCGCGCACGAGCGGCGCGGCGATCTCCACCACGCGCGGCACGTGGTGATAGCCCGAGTTGAGCGCGTTCACGCCTTCGAGCAGCCGGTATTCGCCGGGGCGTCCGCCGCGCGCCACGAGGCCGAGTTCCTCGAACGTGCGCAACAGACGGATCAGCGTGGGCTTGGGCAGCAGCGTGAGTTGATGCAACCCGTCGAGCGTCGAAACGGGCATCTGGTTCAGCGCGCGCAACAGGGTGATCGCACGCTCGACGGCGCGAATCGATGAGTCGCGTTCGGGCATCGTGTCTTTCGGGCGAGTGATGAGGCGCGGCGCGCGGCTCATGCGAACCTCGCGCCGGCACCGGCGAAACCGCGCATTATCGCAACTCCTCGCGCGGCTTACATCGGGCACTACCCGCAGCGCGCAGCGGCACGCGCATCACGCCATCAGCGCGAGCGCGCCCTTGCGCAGCAGCGACTGGTCCGAGCCGATCACGAACCACGTCGCGCCCATTGCCGCGAATTCGTCGCACTCGCTTGCCTCGCCGCACGCCACGCCCGCCGTCTTGCCCGCGCGCCGCGCGATGGCGAGCGCCTCCACGGTCGCCTGCATGACCTCGGGCGCGCGCGCGTCGGTCAAGCCGAACGAGAGCGCGAGATCGGCGCGGCCAACGAACAGACCCGACACGCCATCGACATCGGCGATCGCCTGCGCGGCCTCGCAGCCCGCGCGGCTTTCGATCTGACACAGTATGTCGATGCCATCACCGGCCGCCACCGCTTTCTTCATGCCGAGCGCGCCGTAACCCGCGAAGCGCGGCGAGCTGGAAAAGCCGCGTTCGCCGTCGATGAAGCGCGTGCGCGCGACGAGCTGGCGCGCTTCGTCGGCGGAATCCACATGCGGCACCAGCAGGCCGGACGCGCCCAGATCGAGCGCGGATTGAATCGTCGCCGCGCTCATGTCGGGAATGCGCACGTAGAGCGGCAGGTTCACGGAACGCGCCGCGATCACCATGACGTCGAGCGTGCCGCGGTCGAACGGCGCGTGCTCGGCGTCGATCACGACGAAGTTCAGGCCCGCGCCGCCGAGAATCTCGACGATCTGCGGCGCGCCCGTTTTGACGAAGGTGCCGATCCGGCGCGTGGGGGTGTCGTTGGTGGACATAGTCGAAAGCCGATGAAAGTTACGAAGCCGGGGAGTTGACCGTCGCGCGGCCGCTCGCCATCTGCATGGCCAGCGCGGTCAGACCGAGCGCGAGCAGGCACAACGCGGGCAGCAGCATGGCGTAGCCGGGATGGCCGAGCGCCTTGCCGATCCACGGCATCGCGTTCTGCGCGAGAAAGCCGCCGAAATTGCCGATGCTGCTGATGGTCGCGAGGCCCGCGGCGGCGCGGCGTCCGCTGAAATACTTCGAGGGCAGCGACCAGAAACACGGCAGCAGCAGCGAGGTGCACGGCGTGCCGATCACGAGCGCCACGTAACGCGCGGCCGGATCGGTCACCAGCAGGCTCGCGATGAACGCCACGCAGCCGATCACGCCGATCGCCGCCGCCGCGTAACGCACGCGGCTTTCGGTTCTGAGCAGGCGCGGCACGATCAGCAGAAGCGCCGAGGTGAGCGCCCACGGAATCATCGTCAAGAGACCGTTGAGCGAACTGGACACGCCGAAGCCCTTGATGACCGTCGGCAGCCAGTAGATCAGGCCGTAGAGCGAGGTGAGCAGCAGCGTGTAACCCAGCGCGAACACGAGCACGGCGCGGTCGAGCAGTACCGACCAGATGCTGCCGCCGTGATGCGCCTCCGGCGCTTCGTCGGCGACCATGCGCGCGAGGCGTGCGCGTTCCTGCGCATCCAGAAACGACGCGGTTTCGACGTTGCGCGGCAGGCACCGGAGCACCACCGGCGCAAGCACCAGTGCCAGCAGCCCGGTCACGATGAACACCCACTGCCAGCCCGCGTGATGCCACACGCCGTCGAGCGAGAGCAGCACGCCGCCGAACGCCGAGCCGAGCATGTTGCCAAGCGCGCTGCCGAGCGTGAGCAGCGCGAGCGCGCGCACTTGATAGCGGCGCGGAAACCACACCGTGAGGTAATAGACGATGCCGGGATAGAGCCCCGCTTCCGCCGCGCCCACGAGAAAGCGCAGCGCCGCGAACATCGAGCCCGACGAGATATACGCGATCAGCAGCGTGGCGACACCCCAGCTCAGCACGATGCGGAAAATCCACCTGGGCGCGCCGAACCGATGCACGCCCAGCGCGCTCGGAATCTCGAAGATCAGATAGCCGATAAAGAACAGCGACGACGCGAGGCCGTACGCCGTTTCGGTCAGGCCGATCTGGTGCACCATCTGGAGCTTGGCGAAACTCACGTTCATCTTGTCGATGACCGAAACCAGATAGGTGACGAGGATCAGCGGCATGATGCGCCACCATACGCGCCGGATCAGGCGTTCGTCCTGCTGCGCATCCCACGCGACATCGGCGCTCGCCGACGTGCTCATTGATATCTCCATCGCTCCTCCAACTTAAGCGCCCGGCTTGGCGCCGCGCGTCGCGCGGCGTGCTGCCGGCTTTTGTGTAATCGGGGTCCGCCATTTCCAGCCGGTTCACGGCAGGTTCGCGGCCCACGGCGAGCAATACTACGTGCCCCGGCGGGACCCACCAAGCGCGAAACCGCAAGATTCCGCGTGACGGAATCGCTATGAAAGCGCCCTATTTTGCGGGGCATTGCGACGCCCGTTGCTTTTCGCTCTGCGGAATGTCGCCGAAACGCGCTTGGTCGGCGAGGCCGTGCGTGGAAACATACGGGGCGTCGAAACGTTGCGCCGCGGCCCGCATGCGCCGGTTGCATCGGCAACGGAATGCGACGACGAATCCATAGTCCCGCAGCGCACGGCTCGGGAGACAATACGCGAGGAGACCCCCATGAAAAAACCGTTGTTCCTGATCGCCGCGTGCAGCGTGGCCTGCGCGGCGCACGCCCAAAGCAGCGTGACGCTCTACGGTATCGTCGACGCCGGCTTTCGCTACGTGAGCAATGCCGGCGGCAAGTCGCAATACGCGCTCGCGGGCGGCAACGAAAGCGCCTCGCGCTTCGGCCTGACCGGCGCGGAAGACCTGGGCGGCGGCTACAAGGCCATCTTCACGCTCGAAAACGGTTTCACCACCAACACGGGCGCCCTGCAAGGCGGCCTCATGTTCGGGCGTCAGGCTTTCGTCGGCATGTCTACGCCTTACGGCACGCTCACGCTCGGCCGCCAGTATCTGACGCTCTCAGGCTATCTCGGCCAGTACGCCTCGGGCACCGACTGGGCCGCGCGTGGCGCGGGCTGGGGCTATCACCCGGCCGGTCTCGACGACGTGGACGGCACCGAGCGCGCCAACAACGCGATCAAGTTCGCGAGCGCGCGCTACCGCGGCTTCCAGGTGGGCGGCACCTACAGTCTCGGCGGCGTGGCGGGCAACACCACGCAGAACGAAATGATCTCCGCGGGCGTGGATTACGACGGCGGTCCGTTCAAGGCTTCGGCGGCCTATCTCTTCGTCAAGAATCCTAACTATGCGCTGTTCGGCAACAACGCCACGAGCAGCGCGACCGGCAACAACATGTCGGCGAGCCCGGTCTTCAGTGGCTACGCCACCGCCGCTTCGCAGCAGGTGATCGGCGCGGGCGCATCCTATGTGTTCGGCAAGTTCACCGTGGGCGGCATCTGGACCAATACGCGCTTCAACGATCTCGGCGGCACCGTGGTGACAGGCGTGACCACACCCGCGAGCCAGCGCGGCAAGAGCGTCACCTTCAACACGGGCGAGCTGAATCTCAAGTATCGCCTCACGCCTTCGCTGCAACTCGGGGTGGCGTACGAATACACGCGCGCCAGTTCCTATCTGGGCCTGAGCGGCGCGAGCTATCAGCAATGGAACATCGGCGCGGACTATGCGCTGTCGAAGCGCACCGATCTCTATCTGATCGGCCTGCGCGAAACGGCCGGCGGTTTCGATTCCACCGGCCAGCGCGCCGTGGCCGCGCTCACCTTCGCGACGCCCTCGAAGAGCGACGCGCAAGCGGGCGCGCTCGTCGGCATCCGGCATCTTTTCTAACGCCTGAGCGCGAGTCGCGGCAACGCCAACACACAGCGACTCGCGCGCTTTTCGCTTCATTCTGGAGACGTCATGGCATCCGCCAAACTCAAGCTGTTCGATTCGCACGCCCACCTCGTCGCCGACGACCAGAGCCGTTATCCGCGCAATCCGATGAAGCGCTCGCCCAACGCGCCGCCGCGCCTGCCCGGCGTGATCGGCCTGCCCGGCGGCGCGCACGGCCCGAACCCGATCAACGAAGTGCCCGACGTCGCGCGCATGCTGCCGTGGATGAAGGAAGAAGGCGTGGAAGGCGCGGTGGCCGTGCAGAAGCGCATGATCTACCGCTACGACAACAGCTACATTCTCGATTCGTCGGATGCCTATCCCGAGATTTTCTCGGCCGTGGTGATTCTCGACGCCGAAGACGCCGCCACGCCCGAACTCGTGCGCTCTTACATCGAGAAGCATGGCTTGACCGGCGTGCGTCTTTTCGGTGGCCGCGACACCGACGGGGCGATGCCGTGGCTCAACTCGCCACGCGCGCTGCAAACGTGGGCCATCGCGAACGAATACGGCATCTGCATGGATCTCGAAGTGCTCGCCGTGGGCGGCGGCGGTCCTTCGGTGCCCGCGATCATCGAACTCGCACGCCAGCATCCGAACGTGCGCGTCGTGCTCGACCACATGCTCGAACCCGAAGCCGAAGACGAGAACTACGGTTTCGACGCGCGCTTCGTGCCGCTCGCGGCCGAGCCGAACATTTTCTTCAAGTTCACGTCGATCAACCTCGACATCTACCGCGAAACGCACACGCCGGCCGACAAGGCGTTGCGCGCGGCCGTCGACATGTTCGGCGCGGATCGCATCATGTGGGGCTCGGACATCGGCACCTCGTCGGGCACTTATCGGGACATGGTGCAGCGCATGCTCGACGCGGCCGCGCTGCTCACGCCCGAAGAACGCCACGCGGTGCTCTACGAAACCGGCAAGCGCGTATTCGTCAAGGGCGGCACGGTCGGCTAACGGCGCTTGCGGCACCGCCGCAACACCACTTCACCCTGCAGGAGATGTCGATGTTTCTCGATCCGGCCGCCACGCCCGGCTTCAAGCGCACGCTGTTCAACGCGATCGTCGCGCCGCGACCGATCGGCTGGATCAGCACGATCAACGGCCGGGGCCAGGTGAATCTCGCGCCGTTCTCGCACTTCAACCTCGTCTCGACCGCGCCGCCCGTGGTGATGTTCTCGTGCAACGCGCCCGCCGATCGTGCCGAAAAGGACACCATCGCGAACGTGCGCGAGACCGGCGAGTTCGTCACCAATCTCGTCACGTGGAATTTGCGCGAGCCGATGAACCTCAGTTCGTTCAACGCGCCCTACGGCACCGACGAATTCGAACTCGCGGGCCTCGAAAAAGCCCAGAGCACGCGGGTGAAGCCGCCGCGCGTGGCCGCCTCGCCCGCGAGCATGGAGTGCAAGCTGCTGCGCATCGTCGAGATCGAACCCACGGCGCCTGGCGAGACCTTCAGCAACGTGGTGTTCGGGCGCATCGTGGGCGTGCATCTGGACGAGCGGTTCGTCGACGCGGACGGCCGCTTCGACACCATCGGCACCGAGCCGCTCACGCGCCTCGACGGCAACAACTACGCAACGGTCGGCCGCATCGACGTGCTCGGACGCCCGAGCCCGCGCCGCGACTGATGCTTGCGTCATCAAGGAAACCAACATGACCTCATCCCCCGAAACCGGCGTGCGCGACACGGCCGTGTACAACCTCGCGCCCGGCAACGTGGCGCGCGGCCAGAACTTCTACGTGCAGTGGCTCGCGGGCGGCGGCGCCCCGTTCGCGGCGCAAAGCGCGCGCGAAACGCTGTTGCTGCTGCCGGACGCGAGCGGCGCGCAGATCCGCGCGGGCGGCGGCGCCCTCCAAAGCGTGCCGGGCCGCAGCGTGTGCGTGCTGCCCGCGGGAGAGATCGAAGTGACCTGCGATGAAGGCGGCCGCGCGGTGCTGCTCGCCTCGTCGCGCGCCGACCTCGCGCCCGGCGTCTCGATCAACGACGACGACTACGCCACGCCCGACGCGCGTATCGTGGGCAGCGAAGCCGGTTATGCGCGCACGCGCGGCCAGGGCGAAGTGCAGGTGATCCGCATCGACGACATCGTGCCGCCCGCCGACAAGCCGCGCCTCAAGATGCTCCAGAGCGACACGCTCAGCATCAACTGGGTCGAGTATCAGGACGCGCGCGACCGCAGCAAGCTGAGCCCGCACAGCCACACGAACTTCGAACAAGGCTCGCTCGCCATCGACGGTCATTTCGTGCATCACCTGCGCGTGAACTGGGGCCCGGACGCGAACCAGTGGCGCGAGGATCAGCATCTCGAAGCGGGCCCCGCCTCGCTCATTTCGATTCCCGTGCAAATGATCCACACGACCGAAGGCGTGGGTGACGGCCGCCACCTGCTGATCGACGTGTTCTCGCCGCCGCGCGAGGATTTCATCGGCAAGGGCTGGGTCGCCAACGCGGGCGACTACACGCGCGGCGAATGAAGCGCATGCGCGCCGTCGCGAATGGCTCTGGTGCTTCAGCCGGTTTGCGCGGCGCGCAGTCGCGCGAGCGCGTGAACGGCGCGCATGAGCGGCGCGTCGAAGCCCACGCGCGCGGCGCATTCGAGCGGCGCGCCGAGAATCGCGTCGAGTTCGAGACGGCGCCCCGCTTCGAGGTCTTGCAGCATCGAGGTCTTGATAGCCCCGAGCGCACGGGTCTGGGCGAGGCGCGCGGCCACGTCGATGTCGACGGCAAGTCCCGCGCGACGCCCGAGCGTCACGCACTCGCGCATCAGATCGGCGAACACAGCATGCGTGAGCGGATCATCGACAATGCGGTCGGTGCTCGCCTGCGTGAGCACGCTGAGCGGATTCGCACACACGTTGCCGAGCAGCTTGAGCCAGAGATCGCGGCGAATGTCGTGGCTGGCCGTGGCGCCAAGTCCCGCTGCGGCGAGCACCTGCGCCCAGTGCGCGGCGCGTTCGCTCATGCCGCCGCCCGGCTCGCCGAGCACGACCTTGCCGCCGCTGTGATGCACGACGCAGCCGGGCGCGGGCGAACTGCACGACGCCATCACGCTGCCGCCCAGCACGCGTTCGATGTCGATGGCGCGCTCGATGACGCCCGCCGGATCGACGCTCGTCAGGCGCAAGCCTTCGAGCGGTTGATCGCTGACGAGGAAGTACCACCACGGCAAACCGTTGCCGACCGGCAGCACCACGGTGCGCGCGCCCATCAACGGCGCGAGCGACGCGGCCAGCTCCGGCAGCGCATGCGATTTGAGCGCGATCACCACGAGATCCTGCTCGCCGAGCGCGGCACACTCCCCGGAAGCGTTCACGTCGATGGCGCGCTCGCCCTGTTCCGGCGAGGCGTAGCGCAAGCCGTGTTGCGCGAGCGCCCGCAAGGTCGCACCCCGCGCGAGCATCGACACCTGATGGCCGGCCAGCGCGAGCCGCGCCGCGAAATGTCCGCCGATCGCGCCCGCGCCAACAATGGCAATGCGCTTCGCTCCGTTCATGCGTGTCTCCTCCGCGTGCTCCTGGGTGTTCGCGTATTGTCGCCGCGCAGCGTCGAGCGCATGCCGCGATCTGCACGCTTTTCTCCTGGTGGAACGCGGGCAATTTCGCCTGCATGCGTTCGCCTTTGAAGGAACCACGACAATGGCCATCGACAGTTCGATTCTCAAGCGCGTGACCGCGCAGCTTTACGAGCGCTCGCTCAAGGCGATTCCTGACGACACGCGCGCGTTCCTGCAACGGGCCGCGAGCACGGAGACCGACACCACGGGCAAGGCCACGCTCACGATCATGCTCGAAAGCGCCGACGGCGCGAAACGCAACGGCACGCTCGTGTGCAGCGACGTGGGCATTCCCACCTATAGCGTGAAAATCGGCACGCGCGTGCAATTCGACGGCCCGGTGCGCGGCGCGATTCGCGACGGTTTTGCCGAACTCGCGGCGAACATCACGCCGCCCATCCTCAAGATGGTGACGAATCCGCTCACGCACGAGCGCAGCTACGCGGGAAAGGACATGCCGATCGTCAGCTTCGACATGATCGACGACGCCGATTACGTCGACATCGTCTGCGCGCCCAAGGCGATGGGCACGGGCCGCTGGGAAGCCATCGACGCGTTCGTCTATCCCACGCACGAGCAGATCGAACGCTTCGTGCTCGACACGATGATGCGCGCCGGCTCGCAGCCCTGCTTGCCGCTCGTGATCGGCGTGGGCATTGGCGGGACATTCGACCACGCGGCGCGGCTCGCGAAGGAGCAGATGCTGCGGCCGTTCGGCCAGACCAACCCCGAACCGATTCTCGCGCGCATGGAAGAACGCCTGCTCGGCGCCGTCAACGCGATGGGTTTCGGTCCAATGGGCACGGGCGGCGACACGACCGCGATGGCCGTCAACATCGACTATTCCGCGAGCCACGGTTTCGTGCCCGTGGCCGTGTGTTTCAACTGCTGGATCAACCGGCGTACGGCGGCGCGCATTCATCACGACGGCCGCGTCGACTATCTGGAGTCCTGACGATGAGCGTGATTCGCGATCTGCAACTGCCGCTTTCCCGCGAAAGCGCGCTTGATCTGAAACTCGGCGAGCTGGTGCGCGTGTCGGGCGAGATCACCGTGAGCATCGGTTTGCCCACGCATAAACGGCTTGCCGAAGCCGCCGCGACGGGCGCCGCGCTGCCCGTGGATTTGCGCGGCGGCGCGTTCTTTCACCTCAGCACCTATGTGCAGGACACACCCGGCGGGCCCGTGCCGCTCTACCTGAATCCGAGCACGAGCACGCGCTACAACGCGTTCATGCCCGCGATCGTCGGCGGTCTGGGCGTACGGCTCGTGGGCGGCAAAGGCGGTCTCGACGAAGCGAGCGCGCAAGCCATGCGCGAGACCGGCTGCGTGTATCTCTCGTTTCTCGGCGGCGGCGCGCATGGGCTTTCGCAGGCGCTGCGCCGCGTGGTGTCGATGCACTGGACCGAGTACATCTCGCAGTTTCGCCTGCTCACGCTGGAGGTGGACAAGCTCGGCCCGGCGACCGTCGCCATCGACGCGCACGGCAACAGCCTGTATCGACAGTTGCACGAGCGCGCCGCGGCGCGCCTGCCGGCCATCACGCGCGCGCTCGGGCACAGGTGAGTCGCCCTACGCCACGCGCAAATGCTCCGTGTGCATGTCGCTCAGGCGGCTCAGCAAGATGCCGTAACCCGTGAGATGGCCGAGATAGACGCTCGAGTACACGCCCGTTGCGGGCAGCGCTTCCACGAGCGCCTGCAATGCGGCGTACGGCAGCGGGTTCGCTTCGAGCGCGGCGCGTTCCACGCGCAGGTCCGCCCGCAGGGCGAGTTCGTGGTGCACGTTCACGAGCCGCGTCAGGCCGCGCCGGTAGCCGTCCTGCCAATGCCCGTCGAGCGCCTCGAACTGCGTGTTGAAGGTATCGAGCGTTTCGAGAAACGACACGATCGAATCGAACAGCTCGTGATAGCACCAGAACAGCGGCAGCCGGTCGCGATTGCGTTGCAGATGCGGCGAAACCCACGACTGTTCGAGGTCGGCCTTGAGCAGATCGTGCGCTTCCTTGAGGCGGCTGCTGGCGAGGCGCAACGTTGCTGTCGAGGCTTTGAGCCGGGTGCGGTCGAGCGTGTTCGCGGCCACGTCGGTGAGCAGCGTCGTGGCGGCGTCGTTGCCGTCGTTCACGAGCGTATTCGCCCAGAAGCCGTGATCGGGCGGAAACACGATCTGCTGGATCAGGTAGCCCAGCAACATGCCCAGCACCACGCCGATCAACCGTTGCTCGAGCAGCGGAATGTGCTCGCCCGTGTAGAGCACGAGCGTCATCGGCACGGTGACACTCGTCATCTGAAACACCGAAGGCTTCAGGCCCACGATCGTGAAGATCACCACCGGCAGCAAAATCACGCCGATCCACATATGCGGCGCGGTCATCCAGATCAGCAACGTGCCGATGGGCATCGCGACCACGTTCGACATCACGCGCTTGTAGAAGTAGCCGCGCGCCGCCGAGATCGAACTGCCCATGGCGAGCGTGAGCATCGCCGAGCCCGAGAGCGCCACGGCCGCGTCGGGATAACCGAGCGCGTACGGAATGCCGAAGCCGATCCACATGCCGAGCGTGAGCTTCGCGTATTTCGCCAGTTCCGAGAGCGAGAAGCGCGCGATCGCGCGGCGAAACGGCGTGAGAGGTTTGTGAACGTAGGACGTGGCGATCATGGCGGCGTGGGCGCGTTGCGGGCGAATGAAGCGAATCGTATCGCGAGTTGATTCGGCCGATCGCCAATGCCCATTCATGCCTGTCCATGCCGTTCGCTTTGGCGCGCCACGCCCCGGCGCCGGCTTATGCATCGCGCAATTTTCTTTAGCGGATCGTTCTGGCCGCCGCGGATACATCTTTTACAGATCGCCGGAGCCCGTCCCACAAGGCGCGGCGGCGCGCCCGCCGCAAGCGTCATGCCGCGCGAATTATTTCCTATTTCTTTCGGTTTTTTTTCATTTACCGTCATGCCAACCCTTGAAGTTCGCAATGCGAACCTATCGAAATCCCTGGTATGAGGTGCGCCATGACGACAACCACGGTCTCCCTTTGTGTGCCGACCTGCGACCGCCCCGACCTGCTCGTGCGTTGCATCGACTCGTGTCTCGCGCAAACGCACACCGGCATCGAAATCGTCATTGGCGACGATTCCGGCGACGAGCGCACCGCGCAAGTTATCGCCGAACGCAATGGCAACGACGCGCGCATCGACTATCGGCGTAATTTGCCGGCGCTAGGCCAGGCGCGCAACGTGGCGAGCCTGTTCGAGCGCGCGCGCGGCGACAAGATTCTGCTGATTCACGACGACGACTTTCTGCTCGCCGATGCCATCGCGCGGCTGCTCGCGCCGTGGCAACGCCATCCGGATCTCGAAGTCGCGTTCGGCGATCAATACGAAACCGGTCACGACGGCCGCATCGACTACGCCGCGAGCCGGCGCATGAATCACGCGTACCACCGCACGCCTGCCGCGGCCGGCCTGCAGGCGTTGCCGGGGCGCGTGGGCATCGTGCAGATGTTTCCCAACAACGGCTGGCTCGCGAACGCCGATCTCGTGCGGCGTATCGGCTACGACGCGCAATACGGCACCTGCTGCGATTACGTGTTCGGCACGCGCCTGTGTCTTGCGGCCCGGCGCGTGTTCTACGTGAACGCGCACGTTTCGTGTTACCGCATCACCGACGTTTCGGTATCCCAGGCAACGCGGCACACCATGAATGCCTCTTCGATTGCGGCCTGGCAATTTCTCGAGAGACTCGCGTTGCCGCGCGAGCTCGAAGCGGCGCGCAAACTCGCGATGAAGCGCCTCGTGCCGATCGTCGTGTCGCTGCATGCGCGCAATCATGAAGCGCGCGCGGGCTTCGCGCTGGCGCTCGGCAATCTGTACGCCTACCGCTTCGGGTTGAGCGTACGGCTCTACTATCATCTGCTGATGATCTGGAAAGCCTCGCGTAACCAGCGCGCGGAAACAATCCTGTTGCGCGGCGTGCCGGACGAACCGCCGGCCGTCGATACCACGCGGGCGCGCATGCCGTAGCGCCGCGCCGCCGGCGCATTCCCACCGGCATGGTTAGTTAGCGATACGAACGATCAGGCGGTCAAGAGCGAACGGAGTTCCGCCACGTTCGCCACGTTTTCCAGGCCGTTCACCCGTTCGATCAGTTGCGCGGTTTTCTGCCGCCCGAGCACGGGTTCCATGAGGTCGCGGGCCTTCTCGTTGACCTGCGCGACGCTTAGCCGGTTCTCCTTCGTGCCCGGTGGAAAGCGCGTGTAATGCGACACGGTGCGGCCGTCGGTGGTCGTGACTTCCACGCTCGCGCCGCGCGGCGCGGCCGGATCGGCGAGCTTCGGGTCGGCTTCCACGCGGATCTTCGCGCGCTCGGCCAGGATGTGCGGATCGTGCATCAACGCGACGTCGTGGCTGTCCGCGAACGAAACCGCGCCCTTCACGAGCGCGAGCGCGACCATGTGCTGGCAGTTCACGTCGGGCATGGCGCTCTCGCCGACAATCCCGATCGCGTCGGGCGGCACCTTCACCGTGATGCTGCGCACGTTCTGCGGCGTGAGCTGATATTGCTTGCGCAGGATGAGCAGCGCGTCGAGCAGCGACTGGATCGGATAGCCAACCGAGTACGTCTTGATCGCCGTGTCCATCACGAAGAAGTGCGTGCCGAGACCGTCGATCATGGCGTGCGGCTGCGGCTGCGTGGAAAGCGCGATGAAGAGATTGTGAGTGCCGTCGAGCACGTCGGCCACCCCCGTCATGCCGGCCTGCACCATCGTCACCGCCTGCACGCCGTTGCGCGCGCCCATGCCCGCGAAATCGAAGGCCTTTTCAATGTGATCGTGGTCCTTCACCCAGCTCCACAAACCCGAGACCTGCTGCGCCGAATACGAAATCGCATAGCGCGTGTTGCGTTCGTCAAGGCGCGCAAGCGCGGCCGCCGCGCCGAGTGCGCCGAACGTCGAGGCGGTGCCTTCCGCGCTGCGATGCGAGGCGCGCACGAGGTCGGGGCCGAGTGCCATCAGCAGCCGGCAGGCCATGTCGTAGCCGAGCGCCACGGCGCGCACGAACGCCGCGCCCGAGGCGCCGTTCGCTTCGCCCATCGCGAGCGCGGCGGGTATCGTCGATGAACCGGGGTGCGCCTTCGTGACCGGCTCGAAGTCGTCGGTCTCGTCGGAATGCGCGCACATCGCATTGGCGAGCGCGGCGTTGATCGTCGTGGTGCGCAGCTCCGAACCGACTACCGTTGCCTGCGCCGTGCCGCCGAGCGAGCGCACGTATTGCGTCGCGAGCATGCCGGGCCGCATGCGCGAGCCCGACACCATGGCGCCGAACGTATCGAGAATGTGGTTCTTGCATTCGAGCAACACGGCGCCGGGCAACGGCGCGTCGCGGGCGCTCACCATATAGCGCGCGAGTTGCGCGGTGATGCCGTTTTCGTTCGAGGCGGCGGGGGCGCGCTCTTCATCGGCGGCCAGACCGCTTTTCATGCCGATGGCAGGCAGCAGACCGCACGCGGCGGCGCTCAAAAGCCAACGGCGGCGCGACGGCAAAAACGCTGACGACATACGCACAGACTCCTTGTTTTCAAGGCCCGAAGTCACTCGGGCAAGTTCGGTCGGATACGGTCAGCTGGACAAGGTTTCGAGCCGTACGCCGTTGGTCCGCGGTCCCCACACGCCCACGGCCACGACGATCACGAGCATCGCCGCCGAGATCAGCGCGAACACGGCCGGCACGCCATAGTGCTTGAGCAGCGCCGCGACCCAAAAACCCACGAAGATCGAACTCAGGCGGCTCCAGCTGAACACGAAGCCCACGGCGCGCGCGCGAATGCGGGTGGGATACAACTCCGCCTGATACGTGTGAAAGATGCCGATCAACCAGTTGTTGGCGATCGTCACCGCACTGCCGAACAGCAGAATGGGCACGGCGTCGCGCGCCTGGCCGAACAGCACGCCCGCCACGGCCACGACGAGCGCGCAGCCCACGAGCTGCCATTTGCGCTGGATGCGTTCGGCGCACGCCATTGCGCCTATCGCGCCCAGCGGCGTGGTGATCGCGATCACCATCGTGTAGAGCAGCGAGTGCGTGATGGTGATGCCCTTCGAGGCAAGCAGCACCGGCACCCACGCGCCGAAGCCGTACACGCCGAAGGTCTGGCAGAAGTTGAACAGCGAGAGCATGAGCGTGCGGCGCAGGTAGCGCCCCTGCCACATCTCGCGCCAGGCGCCGCGCGCTTCGAGCGCCTGCGCGTCGGGGCCGGCGGGCAGCGCGGCGAGCGGCCGGCCGGTTTCGGCAATCACCTTGCGCTCGATTTCGTCGACGATCTCGCGCGCCTCGCCCACGCGTCCCTGGCTTTCGAGCCAGCGCGGCGACTCGGGCAGGCCGTGGCGGATGAACCAGATCAGCACCGCGCCCGCCGCGCCGATGATCATCACCCAGCGCCAGCCTTCGAGCCCGAGCAGGGTGTGCGGCACGAGCAGATAGGCGATCACGGCAACCGCGGGCACCGAGGTCAAAATCACGAGAATGCTGAAGGCCGTGTAGCGGCCGCGCGCGTCGTGCGGCGTGAGTTCGGAGATGTAGGTGTCGACGGTGATCAACTGCATGCCGATCCCCACGCCCGCGACGAAGCGCCAGGCGTCCATCGCCACGGCCTCGTGCTGGAAGGCGGCCGCGAAGCTGGCCACGGAGTACGTGAGCATCGCGAAGGTGAACACGGCGCGGCGGCCGAAGCGGTCGGTGAAGCCGCCCAGCGCCACGGTGCCGACGAACATGCCCGCGAAGAACGCGCCGAGAAAGCTCGCGAAGCCGTTCACATCGAAAATACCGGCCGTGGTCGCGCGGTACAACCCGCTATGGATCAGGCCGAGCGAGATGTAGGCGGCCATGAACATCTCGTAGAACTCGAACCAGCCGCCGATAGCGATGCGCGCGACGAGCCCGCGAAAATAGCGCGTGGGCGGCAGGCGGTCGAGCCGCGCCGAAACGCTCGCCTCCCCCTGCGCCGTCCTGCCGGTCTCCGTTCCCATGTACATGGCGTCTCCTTGCCTCCGATGGGTCGTCGGTTGCCGATTTGTGTCGACATTTATCGCCAGTATATGGCGATTTTCGAGCGATCGATGCGTCTCGGTGCTTTTAGTGTATACACTTAGCGTCGACGCAGCGGTCGCCATCGCCTTTGTTACAATCGGCGGCGCCGCCGTCGGGCGCGGCTTGGCGAGGACGCAGCGAGGACATAGCGCATGGATGAAGACGTCGATCTGCACGCCGCACCGGATGCGGGCGATTCGTCGAGCGTGGCCGAGATCGTCGACTGGGTGGCGCGCGGCATCATCGAAGGCCGGCTGCGTCCCGGCGACGACCTGAATTCCGTCGATCTCGCCAAACGCTTCGGCGTGAGCCGCACGCCCGTGCGCGAGGCGCTCTTCACGCTCACGCGCGAAGGACTCGTGGATTGGCCGCCGCGCCGCCGGCCGCGCGTGGCCGCCATGCACCTGAAGGAAGTGCGCGAAATCTACGAACTGCGCGCGCTGCTGTACGGCCAGGTGTCGCTCGCCATCGTCGAACACGCCACGGAAGACGACCTCGCGGCGCTCTGGCGCGCCCACGCGAAGCTCGCGGAAGTGGCCGCGCAAGGCGACGTGGACGGCTACTTCTGGGCCAACGTGGCGTTTCGCGACGAGGAACTGCGCGTGAGCCGCAACGGCATCGTCAAGGAAGTGCTCGACTCCATGCGCCTGCGCACCAACCGGCTGCGCCACCTGAGCACCTCGCTGCCGGGGCGCCTGCAGCGCTCGTGCACCGACCATCAGCGGCTCTGTGAAGCCTATGCGGAGCGCGACGGCGTGCTGGCCGCGGCGCTGAACCGCTCGATCGTGATGGGCGCGCTGCGCGCGATCGAAGCGGCGTGGGACACCATGCGCTAGCCGCGCAACGCGTTGGCGCAATGGCGTGAAAGCCCGCGTGCGAAGCGCCTGCGCATTTCCCGCACGCGCCCCTATTTATTTGCGCGAAAATCACGTTTCCGACGTCGGATTTTCGGGCGGGCGGCCCGCGCGCGAAGGCCGTCCGCGCGGCCGTCTGAGCTTGCCGAAAGCCCGGCGATACAAGATACTTGACGATTCGACCGAAATTCCTCCGCTTCTCGTTCTACCGGGTTCCTTCTCATGAGCACAATTCTCGAAAGCCTTCCGACCGGCCAAAAGGTCGGGATCGCGTTCTCCGGCGGCCTCGACACGAGCGCCGCGCTGCACTGGATGAAGCAGAAGGGCGCCGTGCCCTACGCGTACACCGCGAACCTCGGCCAGCCCGACGAAGACGACTACGATTCGATCCCGCGCCGCGCGACCGAATACGGCGCCGCGGGCGCACGTCTGATCGACTGCCGCGCGCAACTCGTGGCGGAAGGCATCGCCGCCCTGCAATCGGGCGCATTCCACATCACCACGGCCGGCGTCACGTACTTCAACACCACGCCGATCGGCCGCGCCGTGACGGGCACGATGCTCGTCGCCGCCATGAAGGAAGACGGCGTCAACATCTGGGGCGACGGTTCGACCTACAAGGGCAACGACATCGAGCGCTTCTACCGCTACGGTCTGCTCGTCAATCCGGACCTGAAGATCTACAAGCCGTGGCTCGACCAGCAGTTCATCGACGAACTCGGCGGCCGCGCGGAAATGTCGGAGTTCATGCGTCAGGCAGGCTTCGCCTACAAGATGTCGGCGGAAAAGGCGTACTCGACCGACTCGAACCTGCTCGGCGCGACGCACGAAGCCAAGGATCTGGAAAGCCTGGAATCGGGCATCAAGATCGTCAACCCGATCATGGGCGTGGCGTTCTGGCGCGACGACGTCAAGATCGACCGCGAGGAAGTCACGATCCGTTTCGAAGAAGGCCAGCCGGTCGCGCTGAACGGCCAGACCTTCGCGAACCCGGTCGAGCTGATGCTCGAGGCGAACCGCATCGGCGGCCGTCACGGTCTGGGCATGAGCGACCAGATCGAGAACCGCATCATCGAGGCGAAGAGCCGCGGCATTTACGAAGCCCCCGGCCTCGCGCTGCTGTTCATCGCCTACGAGCGCCTCGTCACCGGCATCCACAACGAAGACACGATCGAGCAGTACCGCGAAAACGGCCGCCGTCTGGGCCGCCTGCTCTATCAAGGCCGCTGGTTCGATCCGCAGGCGATCATGCTGCGCGAAACGGCGCAACGCTGGGTCGCGCGCGCGATCACGGGCGAAGTGAAGGTCGAGCTGCGCCGCGGCAACGACTACTCGATCCTGAGCACGAAGTCGGACAACCTCACGTATCAGCCGGAGCGTCTGTCGATGGAGAAGGTCGCCTCGACGTTCTCGCCGAAGGATCGTATCGGCCAGCTGACGATGCGCAACCTCGACATCACCGATACGCGCGACAAGCTGCGCGTGTACTCGCAAGTGGGCCTGCTCTCGCCGGGCGAGGCCTACACGCTGCCGCAGATCAAGGACGACACGAAGTAACGTCGCGCCGGTCGTTGCGCGCGCAATGAGCGCAACGACAAAGGGGCAATGACAAAAGGGGGAAGGCCTTGGGCCTTCCCCCTTTTTGTTTTTGCTCGATACGTCTCGCGACTTCGCGCGCGCGTGCAGCGTGCTACGGCTTAGAGATCCTTGAGCCCGTCGATGTCGACAATGCGAATGAGCTTGCCGCGCGCGTCGATGAGATTGCGCTTCTGGAAACGCGACAGAATACGGCTCACGGTTTCGAGCGTGATGCCGAGGTAGCTGCCCATGTCCTCGCGCGACATCCGCAGATGAAACTCGGCGTGCGAATAGCCGCGCTCCCAGTTGCGCTCGGAGACGTCGAGCAGAAAGGCGGCCACGCGCTCTTCCGCCGAAAGCGAGCCCAGCACCATCATCTGCGAGGCTTCCTGATTGAACTGATCGCCCAGCAGGCGGTGCAGGCGGTCCTGCATCGTGCCGACCTCGCGGCACAGGCGCTTGAGCGCGCCGTAGGGGAGCGTGCAGATCGAGCTGTCTTCGAGCGCGACCGCGCTGAACGCGTGCACGTCCGTCGCGATGCCGTCGAGCCCGAGCGCCTCGCCCGCGAGCCGCAGCCCCGTGATCTGCTCGCGGCCGTCGCGATGCACGATCATTGTCTTGAGCGAGCCCGTGCGCACGGCGTAGAGATTGTCAAAGCGGTCGCCCGAGCGATACAGCGCCTCGCCGCGGCGCACGCGGCGCGCGCCGCAGATGAGCGCTTCGAGCCTGGGCACGTCTTCGGCAGGCAAGCCCTGCGGCATGCAGAGATGGCGCATGGCGCAGCTGGAACAGCGCGGAGCAGCCGAGGGTGCCCCGACCGGTGCGCGGCCCGCCTGGCGCACGACGATATCGGATCCTGCGTTGGGTGACAGCATCGGACGACTCCTGTGATCGATTCCGGGCCATTGTCACACCGGGTCTGCGCGCCAACCTGGTGGCAAAATGACGCGCAGTGGAACAGCGGGTCGTTGAGGCTTGTCAGGTGGCCATTTGCAGGAATATGCCGACACGGACGTCGGACAAGGCCACCGGAAAAACAACAAATGGTTGAGTGAAACGCTAGAGGTTGCGTGCGCAACCACGTTTGTTGTGCATGCGGTGAGCCGTATTCGTCTGCGGAGTTGTCCACAATTTTGCTGGATAACTCTGTGAAGAACCCCCGGAACGAATTACCTAGTCCGTTGATCCGTCAAGGATTTTTCGCTGCGGCGCCCGGATCGGCAGCGTGCTCATCAAGTGAGCGTCTTCGCCTCGAATTTTCACACGCTTCAGGTTCGATCAGGCATCGAGCGTCTGCGCAGACGCTTCCTACGCGGCAAGTTGCTTCATCTTGCCGTAGACGAATTGCCCGAAATACCACGAGAGATCGGAGTGATTCAGGATGTTGGCGTCTGACAGCGCGCCTGCCTCCAGCTTCAGCCGGCGCAGCATGAGCTTGCCTGCCTGCGAGGCGATATAGAGGCGCACGAGCTCCTTGCGCGTCTTGTCGTCGGCCGACTCGAAGTGATCGCGGCCGCGCTTGACCTCTTCGTTGCGCTGCGAGCGCGCCTCTTCGTCGCGCGCGGCAATGCTCTGCTTCACCGCCGCTGTGGCTGCCTCTTTCGCCGCTTCGCGCGCGGTTTCCTGCTCCGTGGCCACGGTTGCGGCGATCGCCAGCTCCGACTGGATCGCGACCATCTTGCGCTCGGCCTCGGACACCTGCCAGTTGTGGCTCAGCGCCTTCATCAGATAGCCCGCCGGGCTTTTCGTGACCTTGCCCTGGTTCAGGCGGAAGCGCGTGTACTCCATGGCCTGCTGGATCCGCTCGTCGGTCCAGCTCAAGCGGTGCTCGGCGATCACGTCGAACTGCTTGTTGCTCAGCCCGAACTCCTCCTTGAGCGTGAGCATCAAATCGTGCGCGTCGGGCTGCCGGCTCAGCATGGCCGCCACCGTGTCCTTGCGCTTCATGCGAAAGCGGATCTTGTTGATTTTGCGAGACGTTTCCGAGTCGGCGCGGGTCTCGTAGTTCAGCTCGATGTCGGAAAGCTCGTTGATCTGCCGCACGGCCGGGTCGAGATATTTCGGCCGGAAATGCTTGAATTCGGATGCGCTCGTGCCGAGCTTGCCGGGCCAGCGACGCATGACGTCGAGCTCGATCCACTCCGTGATACCGGCGCCCACGTAGGGCATTACGAAGTCGTAGATCGCACGCGCATAGGTCTGCGAAAACGACGCGGTAATGCAGAGGTTGAGCCAGTGATGCTTGTCCGGACCGGTGATGTGACGCAGCATCAACGGCGGAATGCGAAACTGGATGCGTCCTTTGCCAATCTTGACGCTGCCCATCAACTGCTCGGAAATCCACTGGTCGTCTTCGTTGGGCGCGCGGTCGGGCGGCGTGTCCGTCACTTCGATCAGCACCCGCTGCGCTTCCTTGATCACGCTTTGCAGATGGCGCACGTTGCGGCTCTCGTAACGCATGAGCCACTTGAAGTAGTTCAGGTCGACGTCGTAGGTCTCGCGGGGTACCGGTTCCTGGGCCGCGACAAAATACGCCGCATCGATAAACCGACGCGACGACAGTCCCAGCCCGTTGATGGCGACGAACACGTTGTTGCGCTGGAAGCCGATCTCGCGCGTGCTTTCATTGATCGGCTGACCGGACATCTCCTCAAAGAGACCCAGCGACATCTGCTGTGTTGTCGTACTTCGCCCGCTGCTCACCTCCGACATTCACGCTCTCCCCGTCGACATTGGCGGGGACTGTATCACTCCGCAAACACAAGTCAACACAATAAACGTTACCGCAAACGGGCGTTGCAGCGCCTCCGCGCACAAAAAACGTACCGTGTTGCACAAATTTCTCTGCATCAGCGACACATAGAACGCGACATCGGCGCACACAAAACGGTGCAATTCGCACAGGAAACGGTGCCTTTCCGAGCTAAGTGACTGAATCTAATGGAGTCAGCGTGCTCTGTTTGTTGGTTGGTAAGGTTTTTGTTTCTAAGTAAACAAACCAACCCCGCGACATTAGACGCTTTCGCTAAAAAATTACGCTGGATGTATCGCGAGACGGATGAGAAATTCGTGGCGGCCAATTCGCTTCAATGGCGGACAGCACGGGCTTTCCGGTGGGCGTAGCTTGGCTGAAATTGGGAGATTCTCGTCACTGGGTGGATGGCAGAGGTAGTGATTTGTGTGCGAGCCACCCACCAAAGGTCGCGTTTTTTGTGCGCGATGCACCAAAACGCCTTGTACCAGGGTCTTCCCTGGTCGGCGGTGATGAGTGCTCATTGGCTTCTGCGATACGAGACGGGACGACCGGTAACGGATTTTGTGCAGGCAGCAAACGATCACGATAGCAACGGTTTTTGTGCAAGCGCGGAAACGGTGGCGCACACGGTAACGGAATTTGTGCGGGAGAAAGTGACGGCGATTTTTCCGGCGTCTCGCTCGATGTCGGCGCAAAGGTAACGGTATTTGTGCCCGGAAAGCCGGACTGTGCGGACGTTCCCGTCCGGCGGTGCGTCTCGGTGGGCCTTGCGGCTCGATACCCGACTACGTGTGCCGTGGAAAGGTCACGTTTTTTGTGCGATCCCTGCCACGTGGGGCATCCGCAGCTCAACGCCCTTCTCGGAGGTAGCGGTTTTTGTGCAACTTTGCCGGCTTTTGAACTTTGCGATTTCCACACAAGCACAAAAAGCGTTGCCTTCCAGTTCCAAAACCACCCCGCGTTCACGGCGCAGATCTGGGTGAGATCGGGTGCTCGAGTTAATGCCGATGGCGACGATTCTCTCGCTACAAGCGGTCACTTGGTGCGGCAATGAGCGCGGGCGTACAGAAAGTGCTCCGCGAAAGCGAAACGTAAATACTCTTTTATTGGGATATTTGATTAAAATTTAGGCAATATCCCTGGGGCTTGATTAACGGCCGCAGGCGCCGTTGCAGCTCGACTTGAGGTAAAGGCCTTGCCTGGGCGTTAGCAGGCCCGTATAGACCGTTTAAAAAGGTCATTTTTTGAAATAGCGTTCTCAATTAGTGTGTTTCTAGACGCTTTTGCTGTATTCTACGCTTTATCCAAATTCTGATAAAAAGCGTATTAATGGCGAAGACTATCGAATTACCGTCGATCGATCGACGCGTGGACCTTTCCGCGATCACCGAGTTTGCCGAAGAGGCTGGCCGTCTGTCAGAAGAACTTCGGGAAATGATGCTGGCGCCGCGTCCGCGGAAAATGGCACCCACTTTCACGTCGGCGCAAGTCGCTGAGATGTGCGGCATCGACCGCATCAAACTGAATAACCTGCTCGCCACGCGCGAGGGCTTGCCGCAAGGCGTCGCGCAGGGTTCGGGCCGTAGCCGCGTCTTCACGTTGCCCGAAGCGCGCACCTGGGTGCAGCAAGTCTCCGATATCTATCAGACGCCGCTGCATACGGGCGTGCGTGATGCGGATGGCAAGGTCATTCTCGTCGCCAACTTCAAGGGCGGCTCGACCAAGACCACCACGACGATGTGTCTTGCGCAAGGGCTGACGCTGCGCGGGCGTAAGGTCTTGCTCATCGACCTCGATCCGCAAGCTTCGCTGACCGAGCTGTGCGGTCTCTATGCAGAAAAGGAAGTGACCGAGGATAGCACGGTGCTCCCCTTCATTTATGACCCACAAATGGAAGGTGGCCTGCTCAATTTCGTGCAGGAAACGTATTGGGATGGTCTCGACGTCATTCCGGCGCACCCCACGCTGTTCTCAGCGGAGTTTCATATTCCCGGTACGGTGATCAAAAATCCGGGCTTCAAGTTCTGGGACTTGCTGCGCCAGGGCGTGGAGGCGCTGCGTGCGCAATACGATTACATCATTCTCGACACCGCGCCTTCGCTCTCGTATCTGACCATCAATGCCTTGATGGCAGCGGACGCGATGGTCATGCCGCTCGTTCCCGAAAGCCTCGACTTCATCAGCTCGGTGTCGTTCTGGAGTCTTTTCTCGGATCTCGCACACACGATCATGGAGCGTGGCGACGAGAAGACCTACGACTTCGTATCGGTGCTGCTGTCGAAGGTGGACTACGGCAAGACCTCGTCGGCGCCTGTCGTGCGCTCGTGGGTGCAGCGCACCTATAAGGATTGGGTGAACGCGCTCGAAGTGCCGGCGAGTTCGGCAATGAGCAACGGCGCGCTTGCCATGGCGACGGTGTTCGACATCAGCAAGGGCGATCTCGCAGATAAGACGGTGGCGCGGGTGCGTCAGCCGCTGACTGATTACGTGCGCTGGATCGACGATCTCTACGTTGAGCAATGGAGGGCCGGCAAGTGAGCTCCTTTCGCGACAAGATGGCGGCCAAGACGGCCGAGTTGGGATCGTCTGCTGAGCGGCAACCCGCCGAGCGTCCGGCCGCGCCTGCTCCGGCCGAGCCGCGCCGCAGCAGCGCGTTCAAGACCGGGCCGGGCATGCTGGGCGCGCTTGCCGTTGCGCAGCAGCGCATCCAGGAACTGGAGAGCACGAGCGACAAACTGATGCTCCCGGTTAGCGCAATTCAGCCGAATCCCTGGCAGCCGCGCAAGGTGTTCAGCGACGAGGGGCTGGCTTCGCTCGCCGAGTCGATTCGCGAAGTGGGCCTGGTCGAGCCGGTTGTGGTGCGGCGCGCGGGTGAGGGTTATCAGCTGATCGCCGGTGAGCGTCGCTTGCGCGCCCATGCGCTCATCAAGGCGCAGGACATTCGCGCCTCGGTGATCGAGTGTTCCGACCAGGACATGGCGGTGCTCGCGCTGGTGGAAAACGTGGGCCGCGAAGATCTGACCGACTATGAGATCGGTCAGTCGCTGCGCCGCGCCGAGCACGAGTTCCCGACGCGTAAGCGTATGGCGGAAGCGCTAGGGATGTCGCGGAAAGGTCTATATCGTTTTCTGGCGTTTGAGAATTTGCCTGATTTCATCAAACGGGATCTGGATTTGAACCCGCGTTTGCTCGGTGGATCGGCCGCCGACGAGGTTGTCTCGGTGATCAAGAAGCATGGACATAGCGGTCTGGCTGCCGCGCGTGAACTGTGGCCGGCGGTGGTGGCGCGCACGCTGGATCAAGGGAAACTGGCTGCGGCGATTGGAGCGCACGTGAATCGGGCGCCGGTGGCGGAGAGTGTTTCTGAGCGCAGTATCGAGAAGATTTTTTCGGGGAAGAGCCACGCGGGGAGCATTACGAAGGACACCAATAGCTTCACGGTCAAACTGAAGACGGGCGTGCTCTCGGATGCGCAGGAGACCCAGATTCGCGAATTGATCAGCCAGCTGTTCAATGTGAAGCCTGGTTGAGTTCAAGAAAATAGATTGGTTGGATGTGATGAAGCCCGCGATTGCGGGCTTTTTTTCGTCCCTAGGGTTTGTGTGTCGAGTCGACACATGGGTGTATTTGTCGACCGGGGCGGCGCGGATGTTGGTGCGAGTTGGTTTGTGGCAAGCGCGGGCGAGGTTGGATCTGTTCGAACTGCCGGGTGTGTAACGATGGATCATCGGCAATCATCTTTTTGATGTGTCGACTCGACACACCAGCGCATGGGCTCTGCTCGGGTACGCGATTAGTCAGGAGCCTTGATCCTGCTGGTGCGGAACGAGATTCTTGCGTGTGCTGCTAGTCGCCGCTTGATCTAACTTATCCGCCTACGAAGTGGGATCGGCGCGTGATGTGTGTCGAGTCGACACATGGCTTACGTGGCTTTTAAGTAATAGAGATGGGTGATCGGGAATGCTCTCGGTGAGCAAGCCTCGCCTATGCGCGGGGCAGCGTGGGGCGTCCGAGATCAACGCGCGGATGCTTACGTGAACTGCTCGTGTCCAGTCACTGCTTCACGTGTCAGTTAAAGTGTGTCGAGTCGACACAAGCCGAAGGGGGAGAGATTAGCGTCATAGCAAACGTGAGGATTCGGAGGGTTTTGCGCATGATTTGCCATTGGCCGCTCCGCGATTCGATGGCAACCGATCATTAACGTTGTAACACCCCAAACCTCCGCCCTCCGATATGTGTCGAGTCGACACACGTCTAAACGCTCGGGATTCAGGCTCATAGAGTGCTTAGGTGAGCGCGAGCAGGCAATTCTAATCAGCCAGTTCTCTGTTGGCCAGCGACTGGCGAAGGGTGAAACGGGGTGCCCTCCAACCTGACCGCAATCGATCCGGTTTGGTTATTGACGAGTTGGGTTGTGCCAACGGTTTCCACACTGATGCAGAGCAATGTGTCGAGTCGACACACCTTGGCGTTCGCTGATTATTAGGCGCCCCGCGATCAGCAGATCGGAGCACCTCGTCTTCCTGCCTGTGCCGGTATTCGTCAATCTATGTTCACGTCGCTAGAGGAGCGGATTACTGCGCTGCCCACAGACCCAACTGCCGAGTCAAGGCAGGGCCGAGCGGAACCTGGCAGAGTGTCGAGTGGACTCATCGAGCGTCTGAGTAGCAAGGTGCGGCGCAATCGGCGGATCAGCGCGCCTCGCCCCCTCTCTTTATCTAGCGTTCGTCGCGGGCGCATGGTTGCGGCCGTTATGGAGCAAACTTCTGCGCTGGGACGCGACCAATCGGTGATACACGGCAATGAAGGGAAGGAACCGGAAGATGTGTCGAGTCGACACATCTTGAGCTTACGAGAAACACGGAGCGTCCCGCATCGTTGGATCTAAAGCCGTGCGTTCCTATTTGGAAAGGTAGCCGTCGACACTCTCGTCGCGATATGGGTAGCCCTAATCAGGGCGCTGAACGAACAGATCGGCGCTTCGCAGTCCATGAAGAGGTGAGCTTGCTGATGTGTCGACTCGACACACTTTGGGTGTGCGGGGGCGCTGCGCGACTTCATTAGCGATTAATCCGTCTCGCTTTCTCTATCAGTAACCGTCGTTTTCGGACCTATGGTTGCGGCGTTAGTCAAGCGAATGCTGCGCCAATCGAGCGATCAATTCGGTGACTGAAGTCCGTGGGGAAACTAACCTTGTGGTGTGTCGAGACGACACACCACTCGCTATGATGCCGCCATCGGAGTCGATGATGTTTCGTCTCGCCTCGCCTCGAAGCCCAACCGTTGCGCTGTCGATTCTTACGAGGGTCTTCAGGGCTGATTCAATCTTGTCTTGACCGGGAGTGACGAGAGCAATCCTTTGCTATGACCCAACCCGCGATTCGAGTCATCGCAATCCCCTGCGTCGTCTACCTCTAACGCCGCCTGCCTTTGCAATGAATCCCGGAAAATCGAGATGCTGCGCATATCAACGCGGCCTCGGTGGATTTTCGGCGACGAACGAAAGCGGGTTCAACGTGAGGACTCGCTGATCTCGATACATCACGACAATCAGCGGTTCCGGCGCTCATCGTGCGCATTGCTCAACACCGTTTCAGCCCGGCCGCATTCACGCGCTCATCCGGCAAAATTGCGATGAGCAAGTCGATGGCACACCCGGCAAACGGATACCGCAGCGGTCCAAGAAGGAATCGCGCTATTCAATTGCAAGTCGAATGGCACCACGCTGGGCGAACCACAAGCGCGCTGAACTCGGCTAACCGTATGTACTTGGTATAGAGACAAAGGGAAAGACCCATGCTCGATAGACGCCCCGCGTCAGGCATATCACAAACGACGAGACATCATGGCGACACCACCGGGGGCATAACTCTCGCAACATATCGAGCTATCAAGCAGCGGGCTTACGTCGTGTTCAAAGCCGTCGACACTCGCGGATAGAGGAAACGGCATTGCGAAGCGCAACGTAGCCGTACGGAGTAGGGCGCATCCAGCATCATGATCGCCAACGCCCGTCACTTCCATTAATGCAACTAACTGACTTTAACGGCCGACTGTGCCGAAATCGACAACGCAACCTGCGCCCACCTCACCCGCCCGCTCATCACTATGGCTCGCGCGCCGATGCACGCCGCGGGGCGCATCTTTTATCTCATGAAAGAGAGCAGAACCCAGGCACCTTTTTGCTGATAAACGCATATTCCTCGCGTGAAACTCGTGAAACAAAATACAAGGCTGTAAAAATATGAGAAATTCCCTTATCTGTCAGTCACTTATCTGAGAAAACAACCACGTTTCGAGGAAATGTTTCACGTCGATGTGCCGCGTCAGACCCCGAAACGTGCCTAATACCGCCGGAAATCGCGTCAGTCCAACCCGAAAAACCAAATCGTATAAAACACTACGTGTTTTGTAGTGTGTGAAGCCGCGCGAAAAACCCGTGCCAAACCGGCCTAACCCAACATCCCCAGCGCCGTCTCCAGCACCACGCGCTTGTATTTCCGCTCCTGTTCCGGCAGCGTCGAAAACACGCGCATCAAATGTCCATACGCAACGGTCTTGCTGATCCCATTGAGCAGCATGAAGAACAGCACCTCCGCATCCACCACCTTCAGCGCTTTCTGCTTCCCGGCATCGGCCAGCAGTGGCACGAGCACATCGTGATACGGCCGCACCATTCGCGCGACGAGCAGATCGAGGCGAGCGCCTTCCTCCGTCGCGGCGGTCGCGAAGAACAAACCGATGTCGGGTTCGCTGAACACCTTGTCGATATAAATCGCGATCGCGCGCTCGACGCGTTCGCGCGTTCCGAACGGCGAGGTACGCAACGCGTCGGTCGCGGCGATCATTGGCGCGGCGTGTTCGGCGATCTGCACGACCACGGCTTCCCACAGCGCGTCCTTCGAGCCGAAATGATGCGCGAGCAGCGCGGCATCGACGCCCGAGACGCGCGCGATTTCCCGCACGCTCGTCGCTTCGTAGCCGTGCTTGGCGAAGGTCTTGCGCGCATTGCGCAGCAGGGTTTCGCGATCGACCGACGCGCCCTGGGCCGGACGCCCTCGCGCACGCTTGACGGCCGGCAAGGCGTGAGCCGCCGCCGGCGCCTTCATGCGAGCCAGCGCGCGGCTCATTCGACGCAAGCCATTGCACGATCGCGACGCGCCTGCGCCGCATCGAGTGCCTGTTCGTATTCGGCAATCTTCTGCGGGACCGCTTCGCGCAGGAATTCGACGAGCGTCTTGATCTTCGCGTCCAGATATTGTCGCGACGCGTAAAGCGCGAACACGTTGTAAGGCAGCGTGCGCACATCGGGCAGAACCACCACGAGACTGCCGTCGCGAATGCCTTGCACAGCCGTGGGAATCGGCAACATGCCGATACCCATGCCCGCCTGGACCGCCTGGGCGAGCGCCTCGGCGATATTGACCGTGAGCGGCGCCGCCTTCGGTACGCGAAACGATTCGGCATCCTCATCATCGAACAACCATTGCGCAGCCGGCATATCCTGCAGATTGAGCTGCAAGCCGGTGTGCTGCTCGAGATCGGCGAGCGTGCGCGGTTCGCCGCGTTGTGCGAGATAGCGCGGCGAGGCGCACAGCACCGAACGCGTATGGCCGATGCGCTGCGAAACGAGCGACGAATCCTTGAGGCTCTGCGCGACCACGATCGCTACGTCGAACTTTTCCTCGAGCAAATCGGGCGTGCGTTGCGACAGCACGAGATCGACCGACACATCTTCGAACTGCGACGTGTACTGCGCAAGCAGCGGCATGAGGTAGTGCTGACCGAAGCTCGCGGTGGCATGAATGCGCAAGCGGCCGGCAGGGGCCGCGCTCGCGCCTTTCGCTTCCGCATCGGCGAAATCGACCTGGTTCAGGATGCGTTCGCAATGCACGAGATAACGCTGCCCGGCGTCCGTCAACGAAATTTGTCGCGTGGTGCGATTGAAGAGCCGCGTTTGCAGATTCGACTCGAGATCCTGAATCGCGCGCGACACGGCCGCCGTGCTCAGCGACGCGCGCGTGGCGGCTTTGGCGAAGCCGCCGGCGCGTGCGACCCTTACAAACATCTTCATGCTGGCCAGCTTGTCCATCTGATTCTTTTCGCTGAAGGCAATGCGCCGCGTCTGGCCGTGATTGCGCGCGGGAGAAAGGCGTACTGCGGGTGAGGCGCGAGCGTGCGCCGGGGACATGTCGCTATTTATTCAACGAGCGATGAATAATTCTACTGTGCGGGTTAGCCCTATGTCAAAGCGCTTAGGCGCGGACCTCGCCATGCTCGCGTCGATTAAAATTGGCCGCGCAATCGCCTCCGCGATATCCGCGGCACCCGCGATATCCCATCGCGCCGCATCAGCTATCTATATAGAGGACAGGTCGTGAAGTTCATCCACGCCGCAGACATTCACCTCGACAGCCCGCTCCACGGTTTGAGCGCCTACGCCGACGCGCCCGCCGCGCAATTGCGCAACGCCACGCGCGAAGCGCTGCGCCTGCTTGTCGATCGCGCACTCGAAGAAGAGGTCGCGTTCGTCGTGATCGCCGGCGATCTTTACGACGGCGACTGGAAAGACCACAACACCGGCATTTTCTTCGGCCAGCAAATGGGGCGCTTGCGCAAGGCGGGCATACGCGTGTTCGCGTTGTGGGGCAATCACGACGCCGAAAGCGAAATGACGAAGAAACTCACGCTGCCCGACAACGTGATCGTGTTCAATCATCGCAAGCCGGAGACGCATCGCCTCGACGAATTCAACGTGGCGCTGCATGGGCAAAGCTTTCGCGACAAAGCGGTGACCGACAATCTCGCCGTGAATTATCCGCCGCCCGTGCCCGGCTATTACAACATCGGCGTGCTGCATACGGCGCTCGAAGGCTACACCGCGCATGCCACTTACGCGCCGTGCACGCGCGCGGAATTGCACGCGAAGGGTTACGACTACTGGGCGCTCGGTCACGTGCACGAGTTTCAGCAGTGGTCCGGGCCATCCACCATCGTGTTTCCCGGCAATCTGCAAGGAAGGCACATCCGCGAGACGGGCCGGCGCGGCGCTGTGCTCGTGAGCGTCGATGGCGCACGCACCGAGGTCGAGCGACTGTACCTGGACGTGTTGCGCTGGGAAGCGGTGCGTGTGGATGCGAGCGATTGTCTGAGCATCGCCGATCTCTCGCGCAAGATCGGTGCGGCGCTCGAAGCGTTGTTGAGTGTGGATGCGCACGTGCCGCGCGCGGTACGCGTGACCGTGACGGGCAAGACGCCCGCGCATGGACTCTTCTTCGGCCGCGCCACGCAATTGCGCGCGGAGGTGCTGAATCAGATCGGCATCATCGGCAACGACAAATTGTGGCTCGAAAAGGTCAAGGTGGAAACCGAAACCGCCGCAGCCGATCCCAGCGCCGCGCACCACGAGCCGCTCGAAGCGCTCGCCGACCTGAAGCAGATCCTCGAAGCCGCCGCGCAAGACCCGGAATTTCTCGCGCTGCTCGAACGCGACCTGCGGCCCTTCGTCGGCAAGGTGCGCAGCGAAGTGAAGGAAGAGGCGCGGCTGCTCGATTTCGCACGCGAAGCGAAACTCGCCGCGCTCGTCGAGCAAGTCGGTCCCGCGCTGCTGGCGCGTCTTTCCACGGGAGAATGAGCGGTGCGTTTGAAGCAACTCGATCTGATCAAATACGGCAAGTTCACGGATTCGACTTTGTCGTTCCCGCGCGCCTCGTTCGACTTTCACGTGATCGTGGGGCCGAACGAGGCGGGCAAGTCCACGGTCCGCACCGCCGTTTCCGAATTGCTGTTCGGCATGCGTCTGCAAACGCCGCTCGACTTCCTGCACGGCACGCCCGAATTGCGTCTTGGCGGGGTGCTCGAAAACGGCGGCGAGACGCACGCGTTTCATCGCGCGCGCGGCCGCAATTCGCTGCGCTCGCCGCTCGACGACAAACTGCCCGATGACTTTCTCGCGGCGCTGCTCGATGGCGCGAGCAAGGAGTTTTTCGAGCAGATGTTCGGGCTCGATCACGCGCGTCTCGTCGAAGGCGGCCGCAGCATTCTCGATGCGTCCGACAAGCTCGGCCAGGTGCTGTTCGAATCGGCCGCGGGTGTTGGCAGTCTCGGGCCCGTGCGCGAAGAACTCGAAGCGCGCGCGACTGAACTCTGGGCGCCGCGCCGCAACAGCAGTGCGTATGCCCAGGCCGAAGCGGCCTTCGCGCAGGCATCGGCGGAATTGAAGGCCGCGCAGGTGCGCACGCGCGATTGGGTCGAGAAGAAAGACGCGCTCGATAGCGTCGATCAGGCTATCGCCGATCTTCGCACCGAACAGCGCGCGCTCGAAGGCCAGCGCGCGAAACTCGAACGCGTGCGTCGCCTCGCGCCCTATCTCGCGGAACTCGCCCGCAAACGCGACGCGTTGGCCGAGCTGGGCGAAGTCGTCGAATTGCCGCCTGGCGCGTATGCCGATCTCGCGAAGGCGCAGGGCGACATTGCCGCCGAGCGCAAATTGCACGAAGCGCGCGAAGCCGAAGTGCGCGACAAGGAAGCCGCGCGCGACGCGTTCACCCCCGACGCGCCGGCGCTCGCACTGGCCGCCGAAATCGACGCGCTCGACGCGCTGCGCGGCGCCTGCGCGAATCATCCGCGCGAATTGCTCAAATGCGAAACGGAGATCGAAACGCATCGGGACGCCGCGTTCACCGCCGCCGCGCAACTCGGTTGGCCCGGCGACGAAGCCGCGCTGCTCGCCGCGTTGCCGGGCGCGTTGGCGCTGAAGACGGTGACCAACGTGTTGCGCGACCATGGCGTGCGCGAGCAGGCGCTTGAAACCGCACGCGATGCGTGCGACGAGCAGGCGCGCAAGCTCGCGCAACTGCAGGCGCAACTCGCGAATCTGCGAGCCGTGGAGGTATCGCATGCGTTGCGCGCGGCGCTCGAGACCGCGCGCGATTTCCGTCATCACGCGGCCGAAGACAGCGCGCTAGAACGCGAGATCGCGCAGGTGCAACGCACGCTCGACCAGAAGCTCGACGCGTTGGGGCAGTGGCGCATGAGCATCATGGTATTGCGCGCGCTCGACGTGCCTTCGGCTGCGCGCCTTGCCGCGTTGCAAAAGGAAGAAAGCGAACGCGCGAGCGCGCTGGCCAATGCGCGCGAAGCCGCCGAATCGGCGGACGCCGAAGCGCAACAGCTCGCGTTGCAGGAGCGGCATTTCACGGAGGGCAACAAGGTCGTCACGAACGCCGAGGTGCAGCAGGCGCGCACGCGCCGCAACGAGGCGTGGGATGCCGTGAAAAGCGCGCGTGTCGTGCTCGCGGAGGGCGCGCCTATCGTCGACGATGCCATGCGTCTTGCCGATGAACTCGTCGACGCGCAACTCGGCACGTCGCAGGCCGCGGCGGCGTTGCAGAACCTGCGTCAACAACTGGAAATCGCGCGAACGAATGCCGAACGTAAGCACACCGTAGCAACGGATCGCGCACGGGAATTCGAAGCGTTTCAAGCAACGTGGCAACACATTGCCGAACGCGCGAAGGTGCCGGGCATGCCGCTCGCCGACATGAGCGCGTGGCTCGCGCATCGCGAAGCCGCGCTTGCCGCGCACGCCGAATGCGAGCGGCGCGAAGCGGCCTATGCCCAAAGCCGTGCCGCACGCGAAGCCGCGCATGCGGCGCTCGTGGACGCGTTGGCGAACGTGCCCGGCATCGATCGCGCCGACGCGCTGCCGACACTCGTCAACGCCACCGACACTTACGTGCAGGCGGCGCAGAAGAACGCGGGGCAACGCGAAAGTCTCGAAGCGCAATGGCGTGACGCCGAGCGCGAACACGAAGGCGCGCAAACCAGGCGCCATGCCGCGCAAAGCGCGTATGAGGCCTGGCAAGCGCAGTGGCGCGAAGCGCTGGCGCAAGCGAATCTCGACGCGCGCGCGGCCACGCTCGCAGCGGCGGAAGGCGCGGTCGACCTCGCGAATGCCGTGGCCGCCGCCTTCGCCGAAGCCCAGGCGCCGCGCCATCGGGTTCGTGCGATCCGCGCGGAAATGGCGGGCTTCGACGCCGAAGCGCGCCGGCTCGCTCAACAACTGGCGCCCGAACTCGTCGCGAACGACCTGTTCGTGTCGAACGACGCATTCGACATTGCGCGCACGCTCGCCGCGCGGCTCGCGCACGCGCGCGATACGGCGCGCTCGCTCGCGCAGGCCGAGGCCGAATTGCAGCGCGCCCGCACGCGTGCCGCCGACGCGGCTACGTCCATCGCCAGCGCGCAGGCCCGCATCGAACCTATTCTCGATCTCGCGGGCGCGAATACGATCGAGGCGGCGCTGCCACTGGCCGAGCGCTCGAACGCGCGGCGAGCGCTGGTCGACGCAATCGCGGCCGCGCAGGACGCGCTCGTGCGCGACGGCGACGGCCTCACGCAAGACGCCATTGCCGCCGAGATCGCGCAGCAAGCTATTGCCGAGGTACCGGCCTTGCTCGAAGCGTTGAAGCAGCAACTCGACGCCCTCGGCACGAAACTGAGCACGAATCTGCAGGCGCAAGTCACCGCTTCGCAAGCGTTCGAGGCGATCAACGGTCAGGCGAACGCGGCGCTCGCCGAAGCAAAGCGTCAGGAAGCCCTGAGCGCGATGACCGACGCGGCCGAGGAATATATCGAGGCCGCCACGGCGTCGCGCCTGCTCAAATGGGCAACCGACCGCTATCGCGACCAGAAACAAGGCCCGATGCTGCGACGCGCGGGCGAGATATTCAGCGGGCTCACGCTCGGTGAATTCACGCGGCTCGTGGTGGACAACGAACGCACGCCGCCCGCGTTGCACGCGCGCCGCCATAGCGGCAAACCGGTGGAAGTGACTGGCATGAGCGAAGGCACGCGCGATCAGCTATTTCTCGCGTTGCGCATTGCGGCACTCGAATTGCAACTGGCGAGCAAAGCGGCATTGCCATTCGTCGCCGACGATCTCTTTATCAATTTCGACGACGGCCGCTCGAAAGCGGGATTCGCGGCATTGCGCGAACTTTCCGCGAAAACCCAAGTGTTGTTTCTCACGCACCACGACCATCTTTTGCCGTTGATTCGCGATGTTTTCGGTGCTCGGGTCAATGTCGTGGAGTTGCAGCGCACCGCATTGACGGCCTGATTTGTCGCGTGATTTGTCGCGAAACGGACGCATCGAATTTGCAATATCGGGAAACTTGACATCATAATAAAAGTGCCTTTTGCGACTCACCCCGATATTGCGTTCGATTTGCATTGGTCGAATGGGAATATTGAAGGGTGCCCGTAAAAAAACGTGAGTAAGGAGGTTTGAATGGTCACCCTGGATGCAATCCAATTGAAGATTTCGAAACTGCAAAAGCAGGCCGAATCGCTCGTCCAACAACGGACCTCGAGCGGCCTCACGAAGATTCGCGATCTGATGGCGAAGCACGGTTTGAGCGTGGCCGATATCGAGCAATTCATTGGCAAGCGGCGTGGCCGCAAGCCTGCCGCAGGCGCCAAAAGCGCGACGAAAACCGCGGTAAAACGCACCGTTGCGCCGAAATATGCCGATCCGAAAACCGGTGCCACGTGGACGGGCCGTGGCCTCGCGCCCGTATGGATTCGCGACGTGAAGAACCGCTCGAAGTTCCTGATCGACGGCAGCGCGGCGAACGGCGCGGCCAAACCGGCGGCCCGCAAGACCGCGGCGAAGAAAACCGCCAAAACGGCCGCACGTCCCGCGGCGAAAAAGACCGCAATTAAGCGAACGCTTGCGAAGAAAGCCGCGCGTAAAGCCGCCGCGCACTAGATTCATGCGCAATGGCGCATAAAAAAGGCCGCCCGGTTACCCTGCCGGGCGGCCTTTTTGTTGGCGTTCGCGGCTTCAGTGACTGATCGTTTCGAGCGCGAGCCCGCGCGTGACGGGTCCCAGCACGATCATCACGATCCCCACCAGCATCGAGGCGCCGATGAATACCGCAACGCCTGGCACTCCGTAGTGATGCAACAGGATGCCGATGGCGAGGCCGGCGAAGGCGGCCGCAATGCGGCTCCACGAATACACGAAACCTACGGCGCGGGCCCGCACGCGCGTGGGATAGAGTTCGGCCTGATAGCCGTGATACGCATACGACATCACATTGGAGGCCAGCGTGAACATTACGCCCAGCACGATGAGCAGCCACGGCTGCGAAGCCTGCGCAAAGAGCGTGATGACAACGCCCATCGTCAGCAAGCCGCCAATAATCTGCGTCTTGCGCTCGAGTTTGTCGGCGAACCACACGCCAATGAGCGGCCCGAACGGATTGGCAATGGCGATCACGAACGCGTAGGCAAGGCTTTGCGTGACGTGCACGCCGCGCTCGATCAGCAAGGTCGGTACCCACGCGGCGAAGCCGTAAAAGCCGATGACCTGCGCCATATTGAAGATCGACAGAATGACCGTGCGCCGCAGATACGGTGCGCGCAACACTTCGCCGAGCGAACCGCGGCCCGCTTTTTCGACCACGATCGGCCCGGGGGGCGGCAAGGCGACGCCTGTCTCGGCCGTCACGCGGCGTTCGATATCGGCGACGATCTGCTCGGCTTCTTCCTCGCGACCGTTGCGCGCGAGCCAGCGCGGGCTTTCGGGAATGCGGCGGCGCAGGAACCACACGGCGACGGCACCCACGGAGCCGATCAGAATCACGATGCGCCAATAGTCGAGCCCGAGCGGCTGCGTGTCTTTGAGGATATAGGCGAGAAACGCCACCACGGGCACGACGCTGAAGGTGATGAATTGATTGACTGCGTAGGCGCGGCCACGCTCGGCGCTGGGAATGAGTTCGGAAATATATGTGTCGATGGTGACGAGTTCGATACCAATGCCGATACCCGCAATGAAGCGCCAGATATTGAGTGCGAGTCCCGTGGTTTGAAACGCCATGATGGCGGTGCACACCACGTACCAGATCAGTGACCACGTGAAAATCATGCGGCGGCCGAAGCGGTCGGCGACCTGGCCGAACACGAGCGCGCCCAGCCATAATCCCGCGAACGTCGAGAACACGAACGTGCCGAAGCCCGCGACCTTGAGCGGCCCGAGCGCGGAAAAGAAACCCAGCGAAGCAGGGGTGAACAAACCCGAATGCACCATGCCGGGCGCGACATAGCCCGTGAAAAACAGGTCGTAGAATTCGAATATGCCGCCGAGTGAAAGCAGAATCACCATCGTCCAGACCGTGCGTGAAGGCGGCAGCCGATCGAAACGCGCGGCGATTTCCGCCGATTTTTCCATGGACATCGCGAGCCTCATTACAGTTTGAAAGCGCGAGAAACGTGGCCGATTGGAAAAACGCGGGCCATGTCGCCAGCTTATTGATGGTGTGACACGGAGGCACCTGGTTGAAACCCACACGGGCGCCGAACACGACGCCGTGAGCGCGATGCGGCGACTGAAAATGCGAGTGAGTTTTTTTCTCGCCGGGAGCCGACGAATCAGCGATTAGGCAAATCAGCGAAACGGCCAATCGGCGAATCGACACACGTCCCGCCGATCGCAGTGAGTTCGCGCTATTGCGGTTGCGCCGTCAACGTACGCAATTGCTCGACCAATTTCATGGCGGGGCTCGGCAGAATGCCGTAACGCCGCCGGAACGCGGTGAGCGTGCGCCGGCCTTCCACGCCCGGCAACGCCGTTTTCGCCCGCACGTAAGGCGCCAGCGAACTCCGGCCGAACTGCGCGCGAGCCCACGCCGGCGGGTTGCGCAACCACGCGAGTTCGTCGCGCATCAAGGCGGCCGCGTGCGACGGCGTCGCCACCATGACAGCCGCTTCCCACGCGTCGCAGGTCAGCACTTCGCCGCCCGCGTGAATCACGTCGATCTCGCGGCCGCTTGTGGCCGCGGCGATCTGCGGCCAGGTTCGTGTGGCGAAGCCGCCTTCGGCGCGCAGGTCGCTTGCCGCGAGTCCGGCGAACAGCAGTTCGCGGTGCGGCAGTTCACGCGTGACCATCTGCGCGACGACCCGCGCGATCAGCAGGTCGCCGAAGTTGTGACGGTCGAAAGCACCAAAGACGACGACGGGCGGTTGTGGCATGGCGGGTCCAAGGTTCGCGCGAGCGTAAGTGTAAGCGCTCACCCTCGCGCAACCGGCGCGACGATGCGGGGAGAGGCCAGGCGCCGTAGCCGCTCGCAATAGCAAAACCAATAGCAAAACCAATAGCAAAACCAATCGCAAAACGTTAGCAATCCGGTCTCCTTATTCTCGTTTTATTTGAAAATCATTCAAAAACCGGCCCAATTATCAAATCGTGCAGCGGTAAGCAGAATGACGTCACTTTCACCGTGTGGCTTTGCCTCGCAAGGAGACCGTCATGCCGCTTCCAATTCTCGCCCTCGCGCTCAGCGCGTTTGCCATCGGCACCACCGAGTTCGTCATCATGGGCATCCTGCCCGACGTGGCGCACGCGCTTTCGGTGTCCATTCCGTCCGCCGGTCTGCTCGTGAGCGGGTACGCGCTGGGCGTCGCCGTCGGCGCGCCGTTGCTCGCGGTGCTCACGAGCCGCATGCCGCGCAAGTGGGCGCTGATGCTGCTGATGGGCATCTTCATCGTCGGTAACGTTTTGTGTGCAGTCGCGCCCGGCTACACGAGCCTGATGATCGCGCGTGTGGTCACGTCGTTCGCGCACGGTGCGTTCTTCGGCATCGGCTCGGTGGTGGCCGCCTCGCTCGTGCCGCCCGCGAAGCGCGCGAGCGCCGTTGCGCTCATGTTCACGGGCCTCGCGCTCGCCAACGTGCTGGGCGTGCCGCTCGGCACCTTCATCGGCCAGACGCTCGGCTGGCGCGCCGCGTTCTGGGCCGTTGCCGCAGCGGGCGGCCTTGCCGCCGTCGCCCTGTATGCGCTCGTGCCGGATGCGCACGACGCGAAGCCGGTCAGCCTCGCGCACGAAGTAGGCGTGCTCAAGCAGCCGCAAGTGTGGCTCGCGCTGCTGATGACGGTGCTCGGCTTCGGTGGTGTGTTCGTGGTGTTCACCTACATCACGCCGATACTCGAGCAGATGGGCGGCTTCGCGCCGCGCCAGGTCACGCCAATTCTCGTGCTGTTCGGCGTGGGCCTCGCAATTGGCAATGCGCTCGGTGGCAAGCTCGCCGACCGCGGCGTGATGCGGGCGCTGATGGGCGTGTTCCTCGCGCTGCTCGCGATCATGGCGATCTTCAGCCACACCATGCATCACCCGCTGGCTTCGCTCGTGACGATTTTCGCGTGGGGCGTCGCGGCGTTCGCGACGATTCCGGGCCTGCAAACCCGTGTGCTGAGCAAGGCCGCGAACGCGCCGAACCTCGCTTCCACGCTCAATATCGGCGCCTTCAATGTGGGCAACGCGATGGGCGCGTGGCTCGGCGGTCTCGCGCTTGCGCAAGGCCATGCGCTCGACACGTTGCCGATCATCGCCGCGGTGGTGACGGCGCTGGCGCTCGCCGTTACCGCGTTCGCCATGCGACTCGATCGCAAGGCAGCGGCTTCTGCCGCGGTTGCCGTCGGACACGACACGCAGGCTTCGATCTGACTTTCGCCCGTGACGTTCGCCCGTGACTTCCACGCCACGCGCTGACTAACTCACTCACTCATTCAAGAGGATTCGATCATGAACACGCATGCCGCCATGCGCTTCGTTGCGCGCGCAACGACCGCCGCCGCGACCGCCGCCGCGCTCCTGGGCGCGACGTCTTCCGCCAACGCCAACGCCGCCGCCGACAACCTCGTTCAACCGAAGCAACTCATCGTCGACAAAAGCCTTCCGCAGCGGCAGCTTCAGCAACAGATTCGCGCCGCGCGCCTTTACGACACGTTCTGGAGCACCGGCGACGAAGCGCAGGCGCGCGAAGCGCTCGCCGCCAACTTCACGGACCGCACGCTGCCCGCCGGACGCCCGCAAGGCGTGGCTGGCCCGCTCGCCGCTTCGAAGGGCTTTCATGGCGCGGTGCCCGACGTGCACGCCGAAGTCGAGCAGATGATCGTCGCGGGCGATCGCGTGGTCACGCATCTGCACTTCACCGGTCACTTCACGGGCACGTTCAACGGTGTGCAGGGCAAAGGCCAGCCCGTCGATTTCATCGCCACCGATATCTATCGCATTCGCGACGGCAAGATCACCGACAACTGGCACCTCGAAGACAATCTCACGTTCCTCCAGCAACTGGGCGTGGTGGCGAAATAACGCTGCCTCGGGCGGCTCGCGCACGGCGCACGCCACCGCGCGCGCCGCGTTACCATCGCGGGCGTCGCCACGCGACTTTCATCGACCCTTTACGCAACGCGCGACCATGGACAATCTCGGAGACATCCGTCTTTTCGTCGAAGCCGCGAGCCTCGGCAGTCTTTCCGCTGCCGGCCGCAAGCTCGGGCTTTCGCCGGCCGCGGCGAGCGCGCGGCTCGTGAAGCTCGAAGGCGCGCTGCATACGCAGTTGTTCGAACGCTCGACGCGCAAGTTGCGTCTCACCGACGAAGGTCGCATGTATCTCGTGCATTGCCAGCACGCGCTGCAAACGCTCGACGACGCGCGCGCCGCGCTGCAGGCCGGGCGCGAAACGGTGAGCGGTGCACTGCGCGTTTCGGCCACCTCGGATTTCGGCCGCGTGACGCTGCGCCACTGGCTCGACGAATTCAACGCGCGGCATCCGCAGGTGGCGCTCACGCTCGTGCTCTCCGACTCGCTTTCGCATCTGTTGCAGGACGATATCGATCTCGCCATCCGCTTCGGCGTGCCCGCCGACAGCGCGATGATCGCGAAGCGCATGGCCGACAACCGGCGCGTGCTGTGCGCCTCGCCCGCGTATCTCGCGCGCCATGGCACGCCGAGCCACCCCGACGACCTCGGCGAGCATGCGTTCATCCTGCTGGCTTCGGCGGCGGGCGTGGCGAATCAATGGCGTTTTGCGCGCGACGGCGAAACCGCGCTGTTTGCCGCGAACATCGAAGCTTCGCGTCAAACCAACGACGGCGCGCTCGCGCGCGAATGGGTCGTCGAAGGACGCGGCGTGGCGATGAAATCGATCTGGGATATCGGCGCGGACCTGCGGGCGGGACGTTTGCAACTGCTGTTGCCCGAGTGGCGCACGCCGGACGTGCCCGTGCACGCGCTCTTTCAGCGCACGCCCTATATGGCGCCGCGCGTGCGCAGCCTGGTCGATTTCCTCCAGGAGAAATTTACTGAGGCATCCGAAGCATTGGCGCCGTTTTTACGCTGATGGCGCGGCGTCGAAGCGTCGAAAATCGCGCCGTTCCGCCGCGCCGGACGAAGCGCCGCCGCGGCGTCGCACCATCTTAAGCGCAGGGTTGCGCCATCCCGGCTACCATGAGCGTCCATTTATCGACACTCATCACCAGGAGCCCAAACCATGCGATTTCGCACCACTTTGTTGACCGTCGCGGCCGCCGCCGCCGTGCTCGGCAGCGCCACGGCGCAAGCCCAGATCGCAGGTGCGCAGCCGCTCAGCGTGACCGTCGAGCAATCGCAGGCGCTGCTCGAAGGCTGGAGCGTGAAGAAGAGCGTGCTCGGCAAGGCGGTTTATAACGACGACAACGCGAAGATCGGCACCGTGCGCGATCTGATCGTGGCGCCGGACGGCTCGGTGTCGGCGGCGATCGTCGCGGCGGGCGGCTTCCTCGGCGTCGGTTCGCACGACGTGGCGGTGCCGATCGCGTCGCTCGACGTGCGTCAGGGCAACCTCTATCTGTCGGGCGCGACCAAGGAAGCGCTCAAGGCCACGCCGGCGTTCCAGTACGCGAAGATCCAGTCGCCGCCGAAGCCGAAGAAGGCCGAGAAGCAATAAGCGCCCGGGTCGTTCGAATTACCCCAAATCACCCGTATCGCCGATAAGAAAACGCCACGCGGGCGCGCTCGCGTGGCGTTTTTTTTGAGCCGGCCGCGCTGAGTGCCGGGTCACGCGGCGTCGCTCGCGCGCGCCGTTGCGCGACGCTGGGCGCGAACGCGCTTCGTGTACAGTGCGCTTACTCTTTTCACGCGACCCCACGACACGCTGCGGCCCATGATTCGACTGGAAGACCTCGTCATCTTCATCAGCGCGGCGGACAACGGCAGTTTGTCCGCGGCTGCGCGCCAGCTCGATCTCACGCCCGCGGTGGCGAGCGTCGGGTTGAAGCGTCTCGAAACCGAACTTGGCACGCGCCTGCTCGCACGCTCCACGCGCAGCCTGCGCCTCACGCCCGACGGCGAACGCTACCTCGCCCACGCGCGCACCATCATCGAACAGGTCGATGCCGGTCATCACGCCGTGGCGCACGGCCGCACGACGATCGGCGGCACCGTGGCGTTGTCGCTGCCTTCCGATCTCGGCCGCAACGTGCTCGCGCCGTGGCTCGACGCGTTCCAGGCGCAGCATCCGGCCGTGGCCTTGCAGGTGCGGATCGGCGATCACGTGGCGGACATGTTTCGCGCCTCGATCGCGGTGGCGATCCGCTACGGTGTGCCCGAGGATTCGACGCTCGTGGCGTTGCCGCTCGCGCCCGACAACCGCCGCGTGCTGGTGGCGTCGCCCGACTATTTCGCGCGCCACGGCCGCCCCGAGCTGCCCGCCGATCTCACGCGCCACAACTGCCTGCGCTTCGCGCTAAGCGACGTGCTGCACGACCGCTGGACCTTCTGGCGCGGCGACGAAGCGACGGTCGTGAGCGTGCGCGGCGATCGCTGCAGCGACGACGGCGAACTCGTGCGGCGCTGGGCCGTCGCGGGACACGGGCTCGCCTACAAGTCGCGGCTCGACGTGCTCGCGGATCTCGACGCCGGCCGGCTCGAAACGGCGCTCGATGCGTACACGGGCGAGGGCGCGCCGCTGCATCTCGTCTGCGCGCATCGCACGATGCTCTCACCCACAGTGAATGCGTTGCGCGAGTGGTTGGCGGAGCGCGTGAGCGCGCTCGCCACGTTGCGTTGACAAGGCGCCAGCCGCGCTTATTTGACCCCATAAAAGTTCGTATTGATTTCGCAATAGGTGCGTTGACATAGTTGCTTGAGGCAAATTAGTATTTGCTTCAGGCAAATTACTTGCGACGACCATGTCAACGACTTCAATCGACCAGCGCGCGCTCGCCGTGCGCGACTTCAATCGCTACTACACGCGCCAGATCGGCGTGCTGCACGAGCATTTGCTGGAGAGTGATTACTCACTCACCGAAGTGCGCATCCTGTGGGAACTCGCGCATCGCGACGACTTGACCATGACCGATCTGTGCCGCGAACTCGGCCTCAACGCGGGTTATGTGAGCCGCGTCATTTCGGGCTTCGAAAAGAAAGGGCTGGTCGCGAAAACGCGGGCGGCCGACGACGCGCGCGTCTCGCGTCTCGAACTCACCGCGCTCGGCCGCGCGACCTTCGCACCGCTGAGCGACGCCTCGCAGCGCGAAGTCGTCGCCATGCTCGAACGCTTGCCGGAAAGCGCGCAGCAACACCTGGTCGAGGCGATGACGCAGATCCGCTCGATGCTGGACAAACCGCAGCCGGGCTACCTCCTGCGCGACCCGCAACCGGGCGACATGGGCTGGGTCGTGCAGCGGCAAGCCGTGCTCTATGCGCAGGAATACGGCTGGAACGCGGAGTACGAGGCGCTCGTGGCGGAGATCGTGGCGAAGTTCATCCGGGAATTCGATCCGCGCGCGGAGCGTTGCTGGATCGCGGAGAAGGACGGCCGCCCGGTGGGCTCGGTGTTCGTGGTGCGCGAGGACGAAACGACGGCGAAGCTGCGGCTGCTCGCCGTGGAGTCGAGCGCGCGAGGTCTCGGCATCGGGCATCGGCTGGTCGACGAATGTCTGCGTTTCGCGCGGCTCGCGGGCTACACGCGCATGGTGTTGTGGACCAACAGCGTGCTCACGGGCGCGCGCAAGATTTACGAGCAGGCCGGTTTCCGTCTGGTCGAAGAAGCGCCGCACCACAGCTTCGGCAAGGATCTGGTCGGGCAGGTCTGGGCGCGCGATCTCTGAGCGCCTGGGCGCCGGGCTGATCGGCATTGGGGCCAACGCCTGGCGCGTGGTGCGCATGGGACGCGTACCGTCTCGCTTCGTTTCGGTGTCGCGTGCCGCCACGGCTGGGCGGCATGCCCCGTGGCAATCGACTTAGCGCGTAGCAGGCGCGGCGGCCAGCAGGCTGCGCAGGAACACCATGATCATGTGCCCGATGGGCACCTCGGCGAGTCTCGTTCGCTGCAAGGCGAGCCCTTGCGAGAGTCCCATGAACGCCGCCGCGAGGACCGACGGCGACTCTGGCGGCACCTTGCCCATGCGCGCGAAAATTTGCGCGATGCAATAGGCGAGGCCGTCGCGGTGGGCGTTCAGCAGTGCATCCGAAGCCGCGGCGAACTCCGGGTTGCGACGCCCTTGCAGCGTGAATTCCACACCCAGTACGGACCATTCCGGCTCGGCGTCGAGTTGCTTCGCCCAGCGTTCCAGCGCCGCGAGGATGTCTTCCGCCGACGCGGCCGGATCGCTCAAGGCGCGCGCGATGTCGCCAACCTGCGTCTTCGAGCGCTCTCGCATCAATTCCACGAACAGCGCTTCTTTGCTGGCGAAATTCGAATAAAAAGCGCCCTGCGTATAGCCGGCCTCGGCCGCGATATCGCGCAGCGAGGTCGCGCCGAAACCGCGCTCGACGAATAGCCGCTTTGCCGCTGCCAGCAAATGCGCCCGAGTCTGCAATCGACTGGCTTCGCGGCTCAGGCGTGGGGAGGGGGAGGCCGCTTTCATGGCCGGAAGGATATCAGTTGATATTTAAATATCAACTGGATATTATTACATTCATATATCAAGTGATATGTGAATGTAATGGTGGCGTTGATGACGGCAACGGCCACGCCATGTACGACGGGAAAAAGCACATGAACAGCAAGGTGAGCGTGTTGAAGCAACAACTTGCGCGACTCGACGAGCGTATTACGGTCGCCTGGCAACAGGAGCAGAAAGCCGCCATCGAGCACATCCGTCAGGTCATGAACTTCTTCAATCTGGTTCCGAACCAGCTCCGTGTCGACCGGCGGGGCACCTACAACACCAAACCGTTGCAGATGAAGTACCAGGACCCGGTCACCGGGGCGACCTGGACCGGCCGCGGGCGCGCGCCGTCCTGGATTCGCAACCGAAGCTACGACGAATTCCTCGTCCGGCAGCCCGATGGCGCCAATCCTGCCGCAAGGGAAAACCGCCGGAACCGCCAGCGCGCCGCGACCGACCGGCATGGCGAGTGAACGCCGCGGCCCGCGAGCGTCGCGGGGCGGCCAGGTCGTTAGACGGTGTGTCGGGGAAAACTAGAATCGATCGGCGCGGAACGGCTCCGGGTCGACAAGGGTGGGCGCGCCCGTGATCATTTCGGCGATGAGCCTGCCCGTGACCGGCCCGAGCGTGAGCCCATGATGCGCGTGGCCGAACGCGAACCACAGATCGCGGTGACGCGGCGCGGCGCCGATCACCGGCATCATGTCCGGCGTGCACGGCCGCGCGCCGAGCCACGGCTCGGCGTCGACGCGGGCGCCGAGCGGAAACAGGTCACGCGCGAGCGGCTCGACGGCTTCGAGCTGCACGGGCGTTTTCGCGGCGTCGCGAAAGCCGAGTTCGACGCCCGTCGTGAGGCGGATGCCACGCACCATCGGCGTAATCATGAAGCCGGCTTCCGCGTCGAGCACCGGCTGATTCAGCTTCGCGCCGTTCGCGGGCGTGTAGTGCATGTGATAGCCGCGCTTCACGGCCAGCGGGAGCCGATAACCGAGCTTGCCCGCGAGGTCGCCCGACCACGGCCCCATGGCGACCACTGCCGATTGCGCTTCCACCGGCCCTTGCTGCGTCATGACGCGCCACGACGGTTCGAGCGTCGCGGCGTCGCCGATCAGCACCTTGCCGCCGAGTTGCTCGAAGAGCCTGGCGTAAGCGGTGACGAGCCCGGACGGATCGCTCACCGAATCCGACGAGGTATAGCGCACCCCGCCCACGAGTTTCGGATTGAGCGAGGGTTCCGCGGCCTGTAGCGCCGCGCGATCGAGCGTGTCGTATTCGACGCCGTATTCCGCCTGCCACCGCCGTGCCTCCGCGACCGCCTGATTCAGCGCGCCTTCGGTACGGAAAATCTTCATCCAGCCGCCGGTGCGCAACAGCGCCTGCGCGCCCGCCGCCTCGATCAGCGCGCGATGTTCGGTCACGCAATGTTCGATCAGCGTGGAGTACGCGCGCGCGATGCGCGCATGGCGATCGGCGCGCGAATGATGCCAGTAGCGATACAGGAAGGGCATCAGCTTCGGCATGGCCGCGGGGTGATAGCGCACGTCCGTCGCGTGATTGCCTGCATAGCGCGCGAGCGAGCCGAAATCGCGCGGAAACGCGTAGGGATAGACGCCTTCGCGCTGGATCAGCCCGGCATTGCCGAGCGATGTCTCGTTGCCCGGCGCCTTGCGGTCGACCAGTGCGACGGCGAGACCGCGGCGCTGCAACTGCAACGCGACCGACACGCCGACGATGCCGCCGCCGAGCACGACCGTATCGAACTTCATCGTCCAGATTCCTTGTTAGGGACGTGCCGCGCACGTCCCGAATGCCATGGCAAAGCGCGCCGCCGACCGGACGGGTCCGCGGCGCAAACCGCTGACGACGCGCGCCGGGATCAGGCGAGCGCCGTGACGGCGACTTCCACGTCGAGGCCCGGGCGCATCAGCAGCGCGGTGACGCACGCACGCGTGGGCGCGTGACCCTCGGCGACCCAGGCGTCCCATACGGCGTTGAACGCGTCGAAGTGCTTGGGGTCGGAGAGCCACACGTTGGCCGTCAGCAGGCGCGTCTTGTCGACGCCCGCCGAGGCGAGCAGCGTGTCGATGCGCGAGAGGATTTCGTGCGTCTGCACGTCGATGGGTGCGCCCGCCGTATCGGGCACCTGGCCCGACAGATAGACGACGCCGCCGGCGATCACCACCTGGCTCATGCGGGCGTTGGTTTTCAGTCGTTTGATCGATTCAGTCATGGTTACACCATTGAGAGACCGGCGGCGTTGCCGTCGGTCGGTTTGAAAACGGGCGGCGCGGTCACGATGGACGTGAGCGCCGGATTGGCTTGCGCGAGACGCGCGAGGTCGGGACGCGGGCGGCGCAGCGCGGGCGATGCGGCGAATGCCGCTTCCAGCGCCTGCGCGACCGCGAGCGTCTTCATGTCGCCGCGAAACGGCCCCACGATTTGCAGGCCGAACGGCATGCCCGCGCGATCGACGCCGCACGGCAGCGCGATCGCCGGATGCGTGGTCAGCGTCACGACATACGTGAGCGCGAGCCAGCGATAGTAGTTTGCCTGAGCGTGGCCGTCGATCTCCGTCGCGTGCATTTGCGTCCACGGGAACGGCGAAACCGGCGTGGTCGGCGACACGATCACGTCGAAGCGCGCGAAGGCCGGCTGGAAGCGCTGGAAAATGCGCGTCTGCTCGGCCTGCGCCCACGCGCTGTCGGCAAGCGACATCTGCGCGCCCATTTCGTAGTTCGCGCGCGTGTTCGGACCGAGCGCGCCCGGGTCGCGCGTGTAGGCGGCGTGCAGCCCGGCGACGAAACTCTCCGCGCGGATCACGTCGAAGCAGCGATGCGCGTCGCCGAGATCGAACGTGACGGGCTCGCAGGTGTGCACGATGCGCTTCAGTGCGTCGATGCGCGCGCGAAAGGTTGCGCGGATCTCGGGGTCCACGTCGCAGCAGCCGAAATCCTCGGTGTAGCCAATACGCAGCGTGGCCGGATCGACATGCGGCGGCAGGGCGAACGCGAGCGGATCGACCGCGTAGCTCAGCGGATCGCCGCTCGATTCGCCCGCGGTTGCGGCGAGTTGCAGCGCGGTATCGGCAACGTCGCGGCCCATCGGGCCGACCACGGAAATGGGCGTCCAGCCGAGCAGGCGGCGCGAATTCGGCACCAGTCCCGGCGACGGCCGGAAGCCGACCACGCCGCATTTTGCGGCCGGAATGCGCAGCGAGCCGCCCGTATCCGAGCCGGTGCAGACCGGCAGCATGTCGCAGGCGAGCGCGGCGGCCGAGCCGCCCGAGGAGCCGCCCGCGTTCAGTGCCGGATCGAACGGGTTGCCGGTCGCGCCCCAGACGGGATTGCGCGTGTTGGCGCCCGCGCCGAGTTCCGGCACGTTGGTTTTGGCGACCACGATCGCGCCCGCCGCGCGCAGCCGTTCGACCAGCGCCACGTCGCGCGAGGGCACGTTGCCGCGCGACATCGGCGAGCCGTAGGTGGTGAGCAGCCCGGCGGTGTCTTCGAGATCCTTGACGCCGAGCGGCAGGCCGTGCAGCAGGCCGAGCGGTTTGCCCTCGACGACCGCCTGTTCGGCCGCTCTGGCGGCGGCGCGCGCGGCGTCGAACCCGGTTGCGGTGATGGCGTTGACCGCGGGATTCACGGCCTCGATCCGCGCGATGCAGGCGTCGAGCAGTTCGACGGGCGAGATCGCTTTCGCGCCGATCAGCTTGCGCAGCGCAACGGCGGACAAGCTGACGAGTTCGGCATGGTCGGACATGGTACGGATTCCTGACGAAAAGGGGAGATCAGCCGATCGACTCGCCGGTGCGGTCGCGCAGCCAGATGACCGGGACCAGCGACACGGCGCAGGCCGCCGCCACGTACCAGGCGGGCGCGAGCGGGTTGCCGGTGCGCTCGACGATCCAGCTGGCGATGAGCGGCGAGAAGCCGCCGAAGAACGAGGCGCTGACCACGTAGGTGAGCGCGATTCCCGTCGCGCGCACTTCGCGCGGGAACAGTTCGGGGATCATCACGAGCACCGGCACGATTTGCGCGGCGACGAAGATCGACAGGTACGCGGACACCGCGCACAGCAACGCCATCGAAGGCGCGGCGGACAGCAGCGCGAACGCCGGATAGACCGTCAGCAGCAGGATCACGCGCGAGGTCACCAGCACGCGCTTGCGGCTGAAGCGGTCGGCGAGCTTGCCCGCGATAGGCGCCATGACGAACAGCACGAGCGAGCTGACCACGCCCGAGGTCACCGAAGCCGTGGACGACAAATGCAGCGTGCGGATCGCATGATTCGGCAGGAAAAACGCGGTGATGTACACGGACACCGAGCCGCCGAGTTCCGCGAAGGTGCCGAGGATCGTCAGTTTCAGATGCGTCGTGAGCGCGGCTTTGAGCGCGCCGCGCCGCTGCGTGGCGCGGGTTGCCGAAGGCCCGGCGCTCAGCGTCTCCTCCAGCCGCCGGCGGATCAGCATGCCAACGGGCGCCGCGACGATACCGAGCAGAAACGGCAGGCGCCAGCCCCACGTATTCACGATGTCTTTCGGCAGCAGCACGTTGACGAGCGTGGCGACCACGGCGCCGAGCGCGAGCCCGAGCGCCGTGGCCGCGAAATTCCAGCTGGCGAAGAACGCGCGCGTGCGGTCGCTCGCGTATTCGACGAGCAGTGTCGTGCCGGGACCGAACTCGCCGCCCGCCGCGAAGCCCTGGATCAGCCGCGCGGCCAGCACGATCAGCGGCGCGAAAATCCCTGCCGTGGCGTAGGTCGGCGCGCAGGCGATCAGCGCGCAACTGAGCGCCATCAGCATGATGGTCAGCACCATCGCCTTCTTGCGGCCCGAGCGGTCGGCGTAGGCGCCGATCACGATGCCGCCGAGCGGCCGCACCACGAAGCCCACGCCGAACACGCCGATCGACAGCAGGAACTGGTTCACCGGCGTGGCCGACGGAAAAAACAGCTTGCCGATCTGGATCGCGAAGAAGCTGTAGATGGTGAAATCGTAGTATTCGAGCGCCGTGCCGAGCGTGGTGGCGGCGATGACCTGAGCTTTCGACAAGCCCGTTTTCTGCAATGCGAGAGATGCCACGACACGGCTCCTGAAAGGCGGAGAGGGGAACTGCGAGTTATCATATACGAGAAAAAAATAATTCTCGTATACGACAAAACCCTCGGCGAAACGCCGCGAACGGAACCGGTTTTTTATGGCAAAGGCAACGACGGCAAAGACGCCGGCGAAGGTATCAACGAAGGCGTCCGCGAAAGCGAAAGCGCCGGCGAAGACGGCGGCGAACACGGCGCGGAAAGAGGCGGCGAAAGAAGCGGCGAACGCGAAGGCAAGGCCATCCGCAAGTCGCGCCGCCGCGCAACCCGCCGGGCAGGACGCGCAGATCGACCATCAATCGGTCGGCACGCGGCTGCGTCACGCCCGCAAATCGCGCGATCTCACGTTGATGCAGCTCTCCGAGCAGTCGGGCATTGCGGTGTCGACGATCTCGAAGGCCGAGCGCGGCGATATCGCCCTCACGTACGACAAGTTCGCCGCGCTGGCGCACGCGTTGAACGTCGACTTCGACACCATCTTCGGGCGCACGAAGCGCAAGGCCGGCGACGGCACCATGCAAGCGACGCTGACGCGCTCGGGCACGCAGCCCATTTACGACACGCCCAACTACGAATACGGGATGATCGCCAACGATCTGACGGGCAAACGCATGGTGCCCATGCGCGCGCATATCCGTGCACGCAAGCTCGACGATTTCCCCGACTACATTCGCCACAGCGGCGAGGAATTCGTATTCCTGCTGAACGGGCAACTGGAGTTGCGCTTCGAGAACGGAACGGCGTTCCGCCTCGATCAGGGCGACAGCCTGTATTTCGACAGCGCGGTGGGCCACGTTTATCTGAGCGTGGGCAAGGAAGACGCGGAGGTGCTGGTGTGCTGCGTGGATACGGAATTGCACCGGCCGCCGCAGACGCTGTGAAGACGGCGCCTGTGTGCCGATGCGGTCGGCTGGCGGCGTTGTGATGAGTGGAGCGAAGCGCGATGCCGTTCGCGCGTTGCGCTGAACCGGGTTGCTTCTCACGAGGTGTTGCTTGATGACTACGCTGGCCAATCGTCCCCATACCGCCCTGGTGTTGATCGATCTGCAAAACGATGTGGTGGCGGGGGCGTATCGTCGTAACGAAGTCCTCGACGCGGTCAACGTGCTGATCGCGCGCGCCCGCGCCGCGCGGGTGCCGGTGGTCTGGGTCCAGCACGCCGACGAAGCACTCGCGGCGGGCAGCGAAGCGTGGAAGATCGTCGCGGAACTGACGCCCGCGGCAGGCGAAACGATCGTCGGGAAGCGCTATCGCGACGCGTTCGAAGGCACCGATCTGGAGCGGGTGCTCGCGGGGCTCGGCGTTGGCAAGCTGATCGTGGCCGGTGCGCAGACGGACATGTGCGTTCGCTCGACGCTGCATGGCGCGTTCGCGCGCGGCTATGACGCGGTGCTGGTGAGTGACGCGCATACGACCGTGGACATGACCCAGCGTGGCGCGCCGCCGCCCGATGCCGTGATCCGGCATACGAATATGTATTGGAGCGGGCAGAAGGCGCCGGGGCGCTCGGGCGGGATCGTCGAGAGTGGGCGGGTCGAGTTTGGGGAATCGGGTAGATGAAGGGGGCGCCGCGATAGCCTCAACTCGCCATTCTCCATAGGCTAGCCTTTGGCGTTCGCGCAACACCATCTTGCACGCCAGTCGCGCCGCGCGCCTCATGACGGGCTGTCATGTTCGAGCGCTCATGCCGTTATTACGGCGCTTCTGGCGGCGTCGCAGAGCGCGTTCGCGTCAGATTTTGGCGCGCAGCGAGAAGAGCACGAGCCTCGGGTCGCCGTAGTAGTTGCCGCCAGCGCCTGCGGCAGTGCGAATATAGGTCCGATTCGCAAGATTGGTCACCGCGAGCGACGCCGACATGTTCTTCGTCAACTGGTAGCCAACGTGCGCGTCGAACGTTGCATAGCCCGGTCCGACAATACGATTCCCGCTGTCCGAGAAGTACGTGTAACTCGACACATAGGCGCCCGCACCGATGCTCCACTTGTGGAATTCGCCAGGCAACTGGTAGTTCGACCAGAGCTTGAAAAGATGCTTTGGCGTAGTGACGCCGAAGGCCGCCCCGACGCTCGTGCTGTCGTCCAGCGACGACGCCATCGTGTACGTATAACCTCCGGACAGCGTCAGCCCCGGCAATACTTCGCCGCTTGCCTGCAATTCGACGCCGCGGCTGCGCGCCCGGCCCTGGGCGATGGAAAAACCGATGTTCTGCGGATCGCCGAACGCCCGGTTGCGCTCGTCGACCTGGAACAACGCCAGCGACGTATTGAGCCTGCCGCCGAAATACTCGCCCTTCACGCCAACCTCGTATTGCGAGCCGGTGACCGGCTTGATCATCTGGCCGCTGACCGTAAATGCGCTGGTCTGCGGCTTGTAGATCGACGTATAGCTCGCATAGGCCGAGTACGTGTCGTTGATGTCGTAGACCAGGCCGACGAACGGCGTGAACTTCGGCCCCTCGCGGGTATCGTTGGGCGTGTTGCCGAACACGTTGTAGTACGGGTCGGGGTTCGGCGTGCTCACGCCATGCCACCACGTCACGCGGCCGCCCACGATGAGCGTCAGCGGATCCGTGATGCTGAAACGCGCATTGCCGTATATGCCGTACTGGTTCAGGACGCGCTTCGCATCGTCCTGGGGGCCGCCAGCGAATGCGTTCGCATAGCCCGACGTATCGTAGAGGCCGTTGTAAACATCGGCCCAGACGTCGAGGCCGCTGTCCGGATTGGCGTAATACTGGGAAAGCTGATCGCTCTGGTGCAGCCAGTTCGCCCCGACGGTCAACTGATGTTCGCGCCCGAACAATCTGAACGGGCCGGACGCATACACGTCGATCGCGTCCTGCGTATTGTTGTCCAGCGTTTTGAAGCTCGATTTGTCCACCGCATCGAGCGCAGTCGGATCGACATAGTCACCCACGTAGCCGAACTGCGACATCTGGTGAATCTGCCGGTGGTTGTACGACACCTTCGCCGTCCAGCCGGCGCCGAGCTTCTGCTCGACTTCCGCGAACGCGTTGGTCGTCTCGACGTTCATGTAGTCCCAGTCCGCACCGATATACGCACTGCGCGGTACGTCGACGATCGAGTAGTCGGTGTACGTCGGGATGCCCCACATGACGTGGCCGAACTGGTGCGAATAGCTGATACCGACCCGTGCAAGCGTCGTCGGCGTCAAATCGGCCTCAAGCGTGCCGTAGACCTGCTGATCGCGCTGCCAGGAGCCCTCCTGCATCTCGTGGCGATCGTGCTGCATCGCGACGACGCGCCCGCGCAGCGTGCCCGCCGCATTCAGCGGGCCGCCGATGTCGGCCATCACGCGCCGGTCCGCATAGTTCCCGACCGATGCATCCACCGACGCCTGAAACTGCGACGGCGCGCGCTTGCGCACGAGGTTGATCACGCCGCCGTCGCCGCCGAAGCCGTTGAACAGGCCGGCCGGGCCGCGCAGCACCTCGACGCGATCGTACGCGGCCACGTTGTCCGCCGTCATCGAGCCGCCGCTCGCCGGGATCGCGGTCGGCACGCCGTCGAGCTGGACCGTCGAAATCTGGAAGCCGCGCGAATAGTATGCGGTGTCGTTCGGCTGGAACAGATTGACCGTGACACCCGGCACATACTTGATCGCATCGTCGACCGTCGTCGCATTCTGTTCCTGGAGTTGCTTCTGCGGAACGACCGTAACCGAGTTCGGAATTTCACGCTGCGCAACCGGAACCTTCGAGCCGACCGTGGTTTCGGGATTGAGCGCCTCAGCCCGCGTCGCGGCCCTCGAAGCATTGGCGGTCACGCGGACGGGCGGCAACGTCGTTGGCTGTGCACCGGCGGCATCGGCCGATACCACGGGCGGTCTCGCCCGGCGCACCGACCACGCACCGTTGCCCTTGTCCTCCGGCTCGTAGCCGCTGCCATCGAGCAGCGCGTCGAAGCCTTCCTTCACGGTGTAGCGTCCGCGCAGTCCGGGGCTTTTCAGGCCGTCGAGCGTGGCGGGGTCGAAGGAAAGCGGCGCATGCGCCTGGGCGGCGAATTGCGCGAGGACGTCGCCGAGCGGTCCCGGCCCGATCGCGTAGGCCGCCCGCTGCGTTGTTCCGGCGGATTGCGCCATGGCCGGTTCGCTCATCTGGAACACGGCGAGCGCGGCCGCCACCACCACGGGACGCATCTTGAAGGCCATCCGCGCACCCGGTCGCCAGTCGAGGAGGCGGTGGCCCAGGCCAACCGGCGAGCGGAGCGCTAAGGCGCGGCCGGACGTCGATGGCGTAGGCGCGTGATGGGAAGCCTGGGTGGTCATGCCGTTTTCCTTTTTGTCGTGAGCGGTGTAGTCGGTTCGGCGACGCGGCAATTCGCACACGTCTTATCCGGTACACCGGACGAAGCGGAAAAAAGTGTCATGCGTCGTCAAGATTTTTTTCGACGCGCGACACCCAGGCATGGACGGTCGAGGGACCGCCGGGGCTCGCGTATCACGAGCGGCGCGGGCCTACGCCGATCCACAGCGGTGTGAAGGTGGTCAGTTGGACCGGCAGCGTGCGCGCGAGCAGGCTGAGGCTCGCGTCGATATCGTCGAGCGGGAACGCGCCCGACACGCGCAGGGCGGCGACGGCGGGGTCGCAATGCAGCACGCCGTGGCGGTAGCGCGCGAGTTCGGCGAGCACGTCGGCAAGGCGCTGGTTCTGGGCCATCAACATGCCTTGCTCCCATGACGACGCTCCCGCGGCCGCGGGTTCGACCGCAGTCGTGCCGGTCGCCAGCATGCCGGCCTGCTGGCCGGCGCGCAGCATCTGCAACGCACTGCCACCGGCCGGCTTGAGCACCACGACGCCTTCGGCGACCGAAACGGTGGTCGCGTCCGGTGCCGGCTCGCCGGTTCGCACGGTGAAGCGGGTGCCGAGCGCCTGCGCGGTGCCTTGCGCGGTTTCCACGACGAACGGACGGTAGCGGGCAGCGCCCGGGTCATGCCCGGTGGTGACCCGTACGCGGCCGGAGACGAGACGCAGACGGCGCGTGTCGCCGTCAAACGAGACGTCGATTGCCGTCGCCGTATCGAGCAGCACGCGCGTGCCGTCGGCCAGCTCGATGCGTTTCTGCTCCCCGGTGGCGGTGCGATAGTCGGCCGTCCAGTCGCGCCACGGCAGCGCGCGTGAGGCGAACCACGCGACCGGCGCGCCGATCAGCAACGCGCCCAGCCCGCGCAATGCCGAGCGCCGCTGGCGGTCGCGCAACTGCCCGACCGCGTCGGCGGCGATGCCCGGCGGCACGCTGGCGAACGTCGCGCGTACCCGTTCGGCACGTGACCACGCGTCTCGATGCGCTTCGCTCTGCGCGCGCCAGCGTTCGAATTCCGCATGCTCATGAGGCGAAAGCGCCGCCTCCTGCATGCGTACCAGCCAGCTGGCTGCCTGGGCGAGCAAGGTATCGTCGGGTGCGGCGGCGCGCGCGGCGTCGTGGGAAGAGATCATCGGCCAGCCCGGCCGCGCCGGCGCGTCACAGCGCTTTCATGCAGGCCACGAAGGCCGTCTGCATGTGCCGCTTGACCGTCGCGAGCGACACGCCCATCTGGTCGGCGATGCTCTGATAGGTCAGGCCGTCCAGTTGGGACAGCAAAAAAATCTCGCGAGTCGGGCCGCGCATCGCATCGAGCATGGCGTCGATGCGGTGGAGCGCTTCGAGAATCAGGTGCCGCACTTCGGGCGACGGCACTTCGGGTTCGGGCAGATGCGCGATGGCGTCCAGATACGCGCGCTCGACGTCCTGACGGCGCCAATGATCGATCACCAGGCCCTTCGCGATATGCGTGAGGAGCGCCCGCGGCTCCGACTTCAGATCGAAGTTACGACGCGCCGCGATGATCCGTACGAAGGTGTCGTGCGCGAGATCGGCCGCATCGAAGGTATCGCCAACCCGCCGGCGCAGCCAGCTGAGCAGCCAGGGATGATGGTCGCTGTAAAGCGAGGCCACCGGATCCGGATAGTTGGGCAGAAAGGCCGGCACGTCGCGACGCCGTTAGGTGAGAATGATAATTACTCGCATTCTAAAGAGGATGCTGGATAACGACAATAGATGGTGCGGTCACAACAAATCGAGGTCGATAAACCGGTTCGGGATTGGGCGGCAACGGGCTGATTCGCGGCTCGCATCGCTCTGGATTCACGCAGAAGCGGAACCCGGCGAGGAACGCGTTGCCAGTGGCATCCTCGGCAGAAGTCCTTCTGCTTCACGGGAGGCGCGCGCGCCCGGACGCTGCTCCGTGCACAGCATGAATCGCTCGATGGAGGCGTACCCGGAGAGATCGATACTCACTCGCGGCGGCCAGCAGAGAACGTTGTACAGACAGCCTTGGGCGACCGCGGCCGCAGGAGGCCGCCGCAAACTACCCCCCGTCAGCGACCGCGCTTGCCGCTGGCCTCGGTCTTCCCACCCTTCGAGACAGGAGGCCGTTTGCCAAGGAGCTCGACGAGCCGTGTCTCACATTCGGAAAACGAGTGCCCGCGCCGCTGCGAGATCATGAACGTGAGGGGGCGCATGTGCCATGCGCGCCGCTGGAGTTCGACAAGCGTTCCTTTCGCGAGGTCTTCGGCAACCAGATGATGCGGCATGTGCCCCCAGCACAAGCTCCCCTTCAGCAGATCGTGCTTCGCGCCGAGATCGTTCACGAGCCACTGGCGTTCACTGGCCACCCCCTGTTGGGTGCGTTCCGCATCGGGCTGATTGTCGGTGACGACCAGCTGAATGTGCCGGCCGAATTCCTCGCGCGGGATCGCCCCGGCCATGGCGGCCAGCGGATGCGATGGCGCACAGACCGTCACCATTTTCTCGTCGCACAGGTGCAGTCTTTCCAGCGTGCCCGAGCCCGGTTCCGGCACGTCCGCGATCGTCACTGCCAATGCGCACGTGCCGTCCAGCACCAGACGCTCGCCGCCCTGCATGGTTGTCATGCGCAGATTGATGGCGATCGTCGGCGAGTCCACCTGAAGCGTGCGCAGGGATTCGATCAGAAGCGCACGCGGGAAATAGGTATCGACGGCAATCGAGACCTGCGGCACGCCGGCCTCGGCAATCGACACCGCGCGCATCTTCATTTCCTCGGTGCGGGAAATCACGCCGCGCGCATCGGGCAGGAGGCTGCGGCCTGCATGAGTCAGCGTCGCTTTGCGCGTGTTGCGCTCGAACAGCATCACGTCGAAGGCGGTTTCCAGTGCGCTGATGGCGTGACTGATTGCCGACTGCGCGCGCCTCAATTCGCGCGCCGCGCCGGAAAAACTACCTTGGTCGCACACGGCGACGAAAGCCCGAAGCTGGTTGATCGTGACGTTGTCGAGCATGGTTATCTAAAAAGTAGATGGTATTGATAGATTTTTAGTCAATTGTCTTCATCAATCAAGCGTTCCAGAATCGAGGCCTCACTTTGCTTCGAAGGACGCATCAAATGAACAGGTTGAATGGAAAGACCGCCGTGATCACCGGCGGCGCGACCGGCATTGGCCGCGCGGCGGCCCAACGCTTCATCGAAGAGGGCGTGTTCGTGTTTATCTTCGGCCGCCGGCAGGACGCGCTCGATGCGGCCGTGGCCGACCTCGGGCCGAATGCCCGCGCGGTCAAGGGCTCGGTTTCCGATCCGGCGGATCTCGATCGGCTGTATGCGGCGGTAAAGGCGGAGCGGGGAACCCTCGACATCGTCTTCGCCAATGCCGGGGCGGGAAGCATGCTTCCGCTCGGCAAGATCACTGCCGAGCATATCGACGAAACCTTCGACACCAACGTGAAGGGCACGATCTTCACGGTCCAGAAGGCGCTGCCGCTGATGAGCGAAGGCGGGTCGATCATCCTGACCGGATCGAGCGCCGGCACCACGGGCGCCCCGGCAATGAGCGCCTACAGCGCGAGCAAGGCGGCGGTGCGTAATCTCGCCCGGAGCTGGGCGGAGGACCTGAAGGGCACCGGTATTCGCGTCAACGTGCTGTCGCCGGGAGCGACCGCCACCGAACTCGCGAAGGAAGCGCTGGGCGAGGAGGGGCAAAAGGTCTTCGCCTCGATGACGCCGCTTCTACGCATGGCCGATCCCGCGGAGATCGGGGCGGTGGCGGCTTTTCTCGCTTCGCAGGACAGCAGTTTCATGACCGCTAGCGAGGTCGCCGTCGACGGCGGTCTGGCGCAACTTTGAGGAGAACAATCCCATGACACACTCGTTAAGTGGCAAAACCGCGCTCGTTACCGGGGCATCGCGGGGTATTGGCCGTGCCATCGCCGAACGTCTTGCAAAGGAGGGCGCGACGGTCGCGCTGAGCTACAACGCCAGCCGATCCGGCGCGGACGAGGCCGTCGCGGCCATCGAGAAAGCGGGAGGCGCTGCGTTCGCTGTCCACGCGGATCTCGTCGACCCGGCGAGCGTCCCGGCTCTGTTCGAGAATCTCGACGACGAATTCACCCGGCGCAACGGCAGCACAGCCCTCGACATTCTGGTCAACAACGCCGGCAATTCCGGCTGGCTCGGCTTCAAGGACGCGACACCAGAAAGTTGGGACACCTTAATGGCGGTGTACGCCCGCGCCCCTTTCTTCATCGTTCAGGCCGCCCTGGATCGTCTCGCCGATGGCGGGCGCATCGTCAACATCTCTTCCGCGGCCGCCACGAAGCCCGTGACCGCCGCACCCGTCTACTCGATGGCCAAAGCGGCCATCAACAACCTGACTCACGCGCTCGCGGCCGAGTTGGGGCACCGCGGCATTACCGTGAACGCGGTCGCGCCAGGCTACACGCGAACGGACGCGAACGCCGCCGTTCGCGAGAATCCTGAACTCGTGAAGGCCGTGGAGGCGGAAATCGCGCTGGGACGCTTCGGCGAACCATCGGAAATCGCTGCGGTGGTGGCGTTCCTGGCCTCCGACGAGGGTCGCTGGGTGACCGGCCAGACGATTGAAGCGAGCGGCGGCTACAAGCTCTGACCGCGTCTGACAACTGAAGGAGAATCTCATGAGCTACGCAATCATCGGCTTCGGCAAGATCGGCCAGGCGCTGGCCAAGGCGTTTGCCCGCAGCGGCGTCGAAGTGTCCGTTGCAACCACACGTGACCCGGCGAGTTTTGCTTCCCAGGCGGCGGTGATCGGCCCCACGATCCTTCCCACCACCCTGGCGGAAGCGGTCAAAGCGGAGGTCATCTTTCTGGCCGTCCGTTTCGAGTCGCACCCGGAGGTCGCCGAGGCGCTGGCGGACTGGAAAGGCAAGACCCTCATCGACGCAATGAACACCCAAGCTCCGCCTGAGACACTGGGCGGTCTTCCTTCCTCCGCCGTTGTCGCGAAGGCGTTCGCCGGGGCCGATCTGGTCAAAGGCTTCAATCATCTGGTCGCTGCGGTCCTCGATCAGGACCCGGCCGTACACGGTGGCAGGAGAGTGGTGTTTCTCGCTAGCGACGATGACCGGGCCGCGGCAGAGGTCGGCGCGCTTGCGACCCGGCTCGGTTTCGCGCCAATCCAACTCGGCAGGCTCGCCGAAGGCGGTCTGCTCGTTCATGCGCGCGGAACCCGTTGGGGACAACTGATCTTCCAGGACTTGATCAAATTCGATTGATCGATCGAAGTTGCCGGGCAGTTCGCCAGGTCCGGTTGGGATCGCAACCTTTACCTGCAATCACTACCCGGCCGCCGTCAATCCCGCATCGACGAGATGCTCGTGCAGCGTTTCGCGCAGGATGGCTCCCAGCCGGGCGACGGCGGCGGCCGGCACCTTTTCGGCGCGATGCAGCGATAGCGCGATGGGGGGAAGTTCTGGGAGCCCCGCTTTTTTCGGGTCCAGCGCGATCAATGTCTTCGGCATGCCGATGGGCGTTCGAAGCGTAATGCCGAGCCCCGCTTCCGCTGCGGCCCAAAGCCCGGCGAGGCTGGGGCTCGTGAAGGCCACCCACCAGGGTATGGCGGCATCGTCCAGCGCAGTGACGCCCGGGGTCCGAAATACGCAGGGCGGCTCGAACGCGACCAACGGCAACGGCTCTGAAGCCAGCGCCTTCACACCCGGCCAGTCAGGGCGTGCAATCCAGACCATCGGCACGCTCGCAAAATGCTCGGCAAAGGGCGCCTCGCTTCCGTCGCCCCACGCGAGGGAAAAATCGAGTTCGCCCTTGATCGTTTTCTCGACCAGCGCCAGGTTCCCCTCCGACCGAACCTCGACTCTGACTTTCGGGTGCGCACTCGAAAAGCGGCCGAGGACCGCCGGTAGCCAATTTTCGGCGAAATCCTGCGGTAGACCGAGTCGCACCGTTCCCTCGACCTCCGAGACGCGGACCGAAGCAACCGCTTCGTCGTTCAACTCGAGGATGCGTTTGGCGTAGCTCAGCAGGCGGTCGCCAGCGGGAGTGAGCGCCAGATTCCGCCCTGATTTCTGCACGAGCGGCTGGCCAACCTGCTCTTCGAGCCGCCGCAGTTGCGTGCTGATCGCCGATTGAGACCGGCCCAGGCGCTCGGCCGCGCGAGCGAAGCTCCCTAGCTCAAAGCCCGTCACGAAGCTGCGCAGGATATCGATGTCCAGATTGGTTCGATGGAACATGATTCGATTTTGTGAAAGTGTACGTTCAAAACTATCTAATTTTCATAACTATTCTTCGTGTCTATATTGATCCTGTCAAGCCAATCCGGTCGCTCGCCACCGTGGCGACATCTTCAGGCAGGGGCGGCTAGATGGCGGCGTAGAACATCGCGTGCTTTTGTTTTGACGCGCTTTCACTTATTAACTCGTCGATATGATCGGGAGTCCGAATCATGAAATTCTTCCTGAGTGTCTTCATTATTGCCGTCTCGCTTCTTGTCATGTCTGGGGGCACCGATGCGCACGCCCGTATCCGGCACGTGATGGCGAATTCGTCGGAGATCTTCGCCCGCCTGGCGCCGCCTGCCAACATCCAGCCGGGCGACTTCGTAGCGGATTGATCCAGCCGCAAACCGCACGGCGCAAAGATTCTCGCATTGCCTCTGCGGCCAGGGAACATCGGAAAAGCGGCAATTCCCGTTCTCGACTCACTCATTCACTTATTCACTTTCAGGAGCCTGAGATGCCCCACATCGTCATCCATTTGAGCGGGACGCCCGACGCCGCGCTCGCGCGTCGCGCCGCCGATACCGTCGCCGAATTGACGCAAAGTGTGCTCGACAAGTCGCTTCCCGTTATCTCCATCGCGGTGCAGTTCATCCCGACCGATCAATGGTTTATAGGAGGGCAATCGCTCGACTCGCAGAAAAAGCGGGCGTTTCACCTCGACATCAGCATCACGGATGAAACCAATACCAAGGCGGAAAAAGCGCGCTATGTTCGCGAGGTGTATTCGGCATTCACCGACCTGCTGCCCGAATTGCATGAAGTGAGCTACGTGCACCTGGTCGACGCACGCGCAGCGGCGTACGGGTACGGCGGTCGAACTCAGGAATGGCGACATCAGCAGAGCGGGGTGTAACGCGAAAGAGCGACAATCACTGCCGCTTACCGTAGCAATCCGGCGCCGGCCCCCCGGCGCCAGCCCCACCGAATTACCCGATCAAAAGTCCGAACGAACCGTCAGCATGGCATTACGCCGATCCCCCATCACGCTATAAAACCGGCCAGGCGGGCGCAGGTAGTATCCGCGATTGAACAGGTTATTCAGTTGCAACGTCGCTTCAACGTGCTTGTTGAACCGATACCCCACCTGCGCATTGAAAATCGCATAGCCGCCTTGCACTACCCCGCGCGTGATCTGGCTCTGCGCGAGCATGCCGCCGCCAATGCTCACGTTGCGCAACATGCCCTGTGAAAACTTGTAGTCGGTCCAGAGCTTGAACAGGTGCCGCGGATCGGTGCCGTCGGTGAGATTCGCGGTGTCGTCGTCGTAGCGAACGTTCAGATAGGTATAGCCCGCGTAAACATTCCAGTTCGCAGTGGGTTTGCCGGCGATTTCAAACTCCACGCCCTGGTCACGTGCCGCGCCGCCGGGAATATAGCCGTTGGCATGCACGGGGTCGGAGATCGCGCGGTTGTTATCGTCGATACGAAACAGCGCGACCGTAGTGCTCAGCCGATCCCCGAAGAAGCTGTTCTTGACGCCCACTTCGTATTGCTCGCCCGAGCGCGGCGGCAACATCGATCCCGTATAAGTGGTTTGCGTTTGCGCCGCCAGAAAGCGCGAATAACTCGCGTAAGCGGTCATCGAGGGCACGATGTCCCACACGATGCCGGCCGAGGGCAGGAAGCGGTGGTTGACCTGCGCCTCGGTCTGCCAGTCGTCCACGGTCGGAATGAGCGACTGCGTGCGCTCCTGGAGGAATGCCTCGCGCGCGCCGAGCACGAGCGTGAGCGGGTCGGCAATGCGAATGCGCGCCTGTGCGTAGAGACCGTATTGCTCGAGCCGGTCGTTCACGCCGCTGGTATAGGCTACGGGCACTTCGGGCACGACGTTGGGATCGAACAGATTCCAGGTTCCGCCGATGCCCGGGCCGGTCACGCGCTGGTAGCCGTAGTATTCGGAATCGGTCATCAGCGAGTAGTTCGCGCCTATCGTGAACGTGTGCGTGCGTCCGAAGGCCTGAATCGGCCCGGACACGTGCGTATCGGCGCCGAACCAGTCGAACGAGGCGCGCTGGCGCTGATCGCCAAAGTACGAATAGCCGTTCGCGAGCGCGCCGGGACCCGAATACGCGTAGTACGACTTCAGCAATTGATGCCGATAAAACAAGGTGGTTTCGGACTGCCAACCGTTCTCGAAGCGATGCGTGAGGTCGGCGTTGGCTTCCTGCACGGAGGTGAATGCGGAACTCCAGGAGGGCGTGAAGTTCTGCGACCACGACGACGGCACGCGACCCACGAGCCCCGTGAGCGTACTGTTGTAGACGCCCGAGGCGCCGTAGTCCACGCCGCTGAGCGGCATGACTTCGTAGGTCCCGGAAAGCGAGAGTGTGGTGCGCGGCGTGAGGTCGAAATCCAGCGCGCCATACGCCATGAATTCCTTCTTGCGCGTGGCGTCCACGGACTGCAGGCCATCGCCGCCGACGATCACCGCGCGGCCGCGCACGGTGCCTTCCTTGTTGAGCGGCCCGGTCACGTCCACCATTTGCCGCACGCTGCCGAACGTGCCGATCTGCGTTTCCGTGGACACGTGAAACTGGTCCTGCGGCCGCTTGCGTACGAGATTGACGGTGCCGCCGGGCTGCTCCATGCCGCTCATGACGCCGGCGGGCCCGCGCAGCACTTCCACGCGATCGTACATGGCGAGATCGAATTGGGGCTTGTATTGCAGGCCGCTCGCAATCGGGGTGCCGTCGAATTCCACACCTAGCTGATTACCGCGCGCGCGAAAGTAGGCCGTGCCGTCGCCATAGTCGATCGATTCGACACCGGTCACGTAACGCAGTGCTTCCTGCAGCGTCGTCATGTTCTGGTCGTTCATGCGCTCGCGCGTGAGCACGGAAACCGAAGCGGGCGTTTCCTTGATCGACTGCGCAACGCGTCCCGCCACCGTCGAGGCTTTGGCCGCGTAGGAACCGCTGCCCTCGGTGGTCGCGTCGAGTCCGTTCGAGGCGCGCACGGCGATGGCGGGCAGCATGGCGTCGGCGGCCGCCCCGGCGGGCGCGGCGCGCAACATGTATTGGCCGTTGGGACCCGGCACGGCTTCGAGTCCGCTGCCCGCGAGCAGCGTCGAGAACGCGCCGGAAACGGTGTAGCGGCCGTGCAGTCCGGTGCTCGACTTGCCTTCGGTGAGGTCGCCGGTGCCGCTCAGGTAGACGCCGGCCGTCTGCGCCACGCGGTTGAGCGCGACCGTGAGCGAGCCCGCCGCGATATCGAAGCGATGCGTCGCCTCGCTAGCGCTCGGGGCCTGGTTTGCGGCCTGCGCGCGGGCGCTGCCCGTGAGCGCGCCCGTGGCGATGAGCGCACCGGTCAGGGTGACGATCGCCGCGCGGGTCGCGCTCACGAGCGGGCGCTCGATGAGCGCTGCGGGACGGCGCGCGTTGGCAGGGGATCGGGCGGGCAGGCAGCCCGGCGCGCGGCGGGCGGAAAGGCGAAACATGACTGGGTCTTCCTCATTGGCGTAGGCGTGTTGACGAACGAGGAGAAGGTCCATCGGGACGGATTTGGCTGGCGCGTCGTGTAGTGGCGACGACAGGCGTGCGGTGCGTGGCTGGTCGATAGCCGATCGGTCTTCTCATCGACAAGACCGGACGAGATCGAAAAAGGGGAACCGCAAAGCGCCCATTTTTTTCTGTCGACCTGACTCGACCCGACTCGACCTGATGGGCTCTAGCGCGGCGTGATGCGGGTCCACCAGGGCAGGGTATGCGTCACGCGAATCGGCAGATTGTCCGCGAGCATGGCGAGTGCGCGGTCGGGGTCGCGTGCCGGATACACGCCGATCACGCTCAGTTGCGCCACCTCGGGCGCAACATGGATCAGCCCGTGCCGATACCGCGCGAGTTCGTCGACGAGTTCGCCGAGCGGCACCGCATTGGCCATGACGATGCCGTGAATCCACGCTTCGCGCGCGGGGTCGGCGGCGAGCGGCGCCTCGATGGCGTCGGCGTCGAAACGTGCCTGCGAGCCGGCTGCGATCCGCTCGATGCGGCCCGCGCGAGTGCGGATCTCCACGCTGCCCTCGAACACATCCAGTTGCGCGCGCAACGGATCGAGCCGCACCGTGAAGCGTGTTCCGAGCGCCTGAAGGCGCGCATAAGGCGTTTGCACGTAAAACGGCCGCCGTTGCGGGTCGTGCGCGGTGGCGACGAGGATCTGCCCTTCCACGAGGCGTACGGTGCGCGAGGCGTCGTCATAGTCGATGTCGATGGCGCTCGCCGTGTCGAGCCAGACGCGCGTGCCGTCGGCGAGACGCAGTTCGCGCTGCTCGCCTGTGGCGGTGCGCTCGTCGGCGCGCAGCGCGAGCACGCGTTGCGGCAACGCCGTGCGGCGCAGCCCGAACCACGCGATCAAGCCCACGCCCGCCACGCTGGCAAGCGAGCGCAGCGCGCGGCGGCGGCCAGTCTGTTTGAGCGCGCTGCGCGAGGCCCGCGTGCCCGCGAGCACGGCGTTGGGGCCGCCCGCGTCGTGCAACGGCGCGAAGCGCTCGCTCACGGCTTCGACGTGCTGCCACGCGCGCGCGTGAGCCGGGTCGGCGGCAAGCCAGCTTTGCCAGGCGCGGCGTTCGGCCTCGGTCGCATCGTCGGCGCGCAAGGCGGCGTACCAGTCGGCGGCGGCCTGCAACGCGGCAAAGTCGACCGCGGGCGGCGGGGCGAGTGCGCTCACGCGGCCGGCGCCAGGCCGGCGTCGATCAGCGCGCATTGCAGCATGCCCTGCGCGACGTACTTCTTGACCATGCGCTCCGAGACGCCGAGGTGTGCCGCGATCTCCCGGTACCGCACGCCGTCGATCTGCGCCATCACGAAGGCTTCGCAGGCTTTCTGCGGCAGGCGGCCGAGCATCGCGCCGATTTGCACGAGGGTTTCGACGACGATAGCGCGCTGTTCGGGCGAGGGTTCCCAAGGTTCGGGCAGTGCCGCGAGCGTGTCGAGCCACGCTTGTTCGACGTCGCGGCGCCGCCAGAGGTCGATACACAAGCCGCCCGCGACCGTGCGCAGATAGCCGCGCGCCTCGATGCCGTTCGCGAAGCCGCGCGCGGCCGGTTTGACGAGCAGGCGCACGAAGGTGTCGTGCGCGAGATCGGCGGCGTCGGCGCCATTCCCCAGGCGCCGGCGCAGCCAGCCGAACAGCCAGCCGTGATGATCGCTGTAGAGATCGCCGATGGCGCTGCCCGTGCAGCTTGTCTGTAGTGAATCCGATGCGCTCACGTTGCGGCACCAACCCCGAGTGCAACCGGCTTCAAGCCGGAAAAGCCTCAAAATGTAAATGACAATTATTCTCAATCAAGGCGAATATTACCTGAAATTTCGGCGTGAGCAATGGCGGCGCGCGAGATGCGGGAAGCGGATGGCGGTCGCGACAGGGTGCGGTTGACTGCGTCGGTTGCCGCGTGACGGTGGCGGATGGGGAGCCGCTCACCTTGTGCTTTCCATCATCGCGCATGGCCGGGCAGCGTCGATCGCAAGTCACAACGAGTTCGCTGACGCCTCTAGTCAAACGACGACGTCACTCGTCCAGACCGTGTGCCGATTCCGTGAAAACCCACTCACCGGCAATGTGCGCGCAATCACGGCGATCGGCGCAGCACTCATGTCCTCATTCCCATGAGACTACGCCCGCGCCATTCCGGCGTTCGCGCTACGCCTTCTTTCTCTGCTGCTTTTTCGTGGGCGCTTCGACTTGCGTGCCGTTGCGGCGGCGGCACTCTTCGAGGTAGTTATAGATGGTGTAACGCGTCACGCCGAGCGAACGCGCCGCGCTCTCCACGCTGCCCTTGACGATAAAAAGCCCGCGCTGAAGCATGACATCGACCGCATGCGTTTTTTCTTCCTTGTTCATCATCGCGGGCGGTTTGCCGAACTTGTTGACCGCGTCGGAGATGATCTCGTTCATGAGCGCGTCCATGTCCGCGGGTTCGGCGGCCGTGGGCGCCTGCTCGACGCTCGTGTTGAGCATCTTCTCGAGCCAGCTGTGAGCGAGTTTGATGACGGTCATGTCGGCGTTGAAGCAGAGCGCCGCGTAGGGCTCGCCGGTGCTGTCGCGAAACAGCGCGGTGGCGGAGCGCAGTGGCTGTCCATTCGGCGCGAAGGTCGGATAGTCGCCCATGACCGAGTGCGACGCGATGCCGGCCGAAGTCAGTTCCACCTCCGCGGCAAGAAACGCTTTATCGTTCTTCGGGCCACTCAACACCGATTGCCCCACGACGCGCCCGGAGACATGTCCGTTGGTGATCGCCACGATGGAGCTTTCGGGTTGAGTGAGGTCGTGCAGCACGACCTCGACGTTCGGCCCGAGCATGGATTTCAACACGGTCACCACGGCTTCCATCGCCTGCATGACGGCGCGCCGTTCCGCAAGCACGCTCGCGGGAACGCTGGCTGATTTCGCGCGCGGCTTGCGTCTGGGGGGCGTGGTGTTGGCGGTGGAATTGGCCATGATCGTGGGCAGCATTCTGGGGTGTCGATCATACACCGCCGCAATTCGCCGAAGGGGCGGCGCAGGGGGCGTCGCGCCCTGCGCACGGGATCGACGTCAGAAGCGCGTTCTGAGACCCAGTCCCACGCCGGTCCGGGTGCTGCGGCCCGCGAACGTGAGCGGCGGATTGTTCGGGTCCGTGACCGACGCGCCGCTGAGCCAGTTGCGGTCGAATTCCGCGTAAATGTCCGTGCGCTTCGAGAGGAAATAGTCGACGTTCACGAGCGCCGTGCGAATCTTGCCGCTCTGCTGGTTGACGACGTGAGCCACGTTGTCGAGGAAATAGCCGCCCGTGAATACCAGCGTGGGCGTCACCTTGTAGGACACGCCGAGCGAGAGATACGAGTCGACGCGTTGCGCCGTTTGCGTGTTGGGGCCGAGTATCGTCGTGCTGTTGCCGATCAGGCTCGTGTTCGCGAGCGGCGCGCCGGTCGTGGACGACGTCGTGAATCCCGCGTCGCGACGCGCATTGAGGTACATGAGATACGCCGTGACCGGTCCCACGCTGTAGTTCGCGCCGCCGCCCAGGATCACCGCTTTGCGATTGCTGGCGTCGCGCGATTCGTGCGCAACGCCCGCCACTTCGAACTTCGCGATTTTGTATGTCACGGCAACGGCGGTCGTGCTGCCTTGCGAAAGGCTGCCAGCCTGGCCGCCGAAGCTGCGCTGAAGCTCGAGGCTCACCGGGCCGCGCGCAATGGAGTAGTCGAGCATGTTGTCGTAGCGAACGCCCACAATGCGCGCGAGGTAGGAGTTCTCCAGATAGTTGCCGATCCCCAGCGGGTCGAAATCGCTCAGCATGCCGAACGGAATGCCATAGATGCGCCCGGCCAGCAACCGGCCGAACGTGGGGTTGCTCAGCCCGACCCATGCCTGGCGGCCGAACAACTGGCCTTGCTGGTCGAACGTGCCGTTGTTGAGGACGAAGCCGTTCTCCAGGTCGAACAGCGCTTTCGTGCCATTGCCGAGATCCTCGGCGCCTTTGAGGCCCCAGCGGCTGCCCTGAAAACCGCCCTGCGTAAGCGCGAATTCGTTCGCGGGACCGTTCGCGCCCGCGTTGCTGGTCGTGTAGCGCAGGCTCGTGTCGATGGCGCCGTAGAACGTGACGCTGGACTGGGCATGGACGGCAGAAGTTGCTCCCAGCAGGCACAGCGCACCCCAGGCGGTGGTCTTGATCATCGGGAATCCTTATTGAATGGCGAGAAGTTGTTGTTGTCGATGGCGGGTGTGACGATACGAAGGGCCGGCCGCTGTTACGGGGCGATCGCCGCGGTCAATTCGATTTCCACGGGAATGTTGAACGGCAGCACGTTCACGCCCAGTGCGCAGCGCGTATGGAGGCCGTTCTCGCCGAAGAGACTGACCAGCAGGTCGGAAGCGCCGTCCACCACGCGATGCTGCCGATAGAAGTCATTGGCGCTGCTGACCCAGCCGGTGAGCCGCACGATGCGGGCAATGCGCTCGAGGCCGATCGCGTCGTGCAGCGCGGCGAGCGCGTTGAGCACGGCGAGCCGCGCGGCGTCGTAGCCTTGCTGCTCGGTCACGCTCTCGCCCACGCGCCCGGTCACGACCGGATCGGCGCCGACCATCGGTCCTTGTCCGGACACGTAGACGAGATCGCCTTCGCGACGCACCGTCACATAGGTCGCGGCCGGTTTGGGCGCTTCGGGCAGCGTGAGATTGAGTTCGGCAAGTCGGTTCAATACGGTCATCGTCGTCTCGGGGTCGTCAATGGCGCCGGCATCGGGAATAGGGGGGCCGTGCGCCTCGTCGAACGCCACTATTCAGCGCCAAATTGGCGATGTCAACAAAATGTTGAATGTTCAATCGATTGTTGTATCGATCCCGTCGGGCCGGTGTGGTCGTGGCGCGGGGCGCGCCCAAAAGAAAAAACGGCCGCGAAAGCGGCCGGTTCGACGAGGTCGACGGAGGGATCGCACGCGGCACGCCGCGCTAGAACAACCTCGCGACCCAAGGTGCAAACACCACGGCGAAGCCGCCGCTGAACACCATCGTCAGGCTCGCCATGACGCCATTGGGCAGCCCCCGTTCGTGCGCGCGCACGACGCCCGCGACCTGCGCGACGGCGCCCAGCGTGGCGCCGTGAGCGTGTGGCGTGCGCAGGCGCATCAGTACGAGGAGCAGGTCGCCGATCACGATGCCCGCCATGCCGCTCGCGACCACGAAGAGCGTGGTGAGGTCGCGCGTGCCCGCGAGCTCGTCGGTGACCACGAAGGCGAACGGCATCGACACCGAGCGCGCGATGAGACTGTGCGCGACCGCCGCCGGCAAGGCGAACCAGCGCGCCAGCGCGACGCCGACCAGCATCGTCACGAGGCCGGACACTACGGTGCCGACCACCAGCGCGGGCCACCATCGCCTGATGTACTCGCGCTGCTGATAGATCGGCACGGCAAGGGCGACCGTCAGCGGCCCCATCATCCAGACCAGCGAGCGCGTGGCGTGCACATACGCGTCGAAGGGCACGCGGGCCGCGTAGAGCCCGGCGATCAGCACGGCGGGCGTGAGAATCAGCGGCGAGGTGAGCACGCTGCGCCAGCGCCGGTAGACGCGCAGATTCACCGCATACACGGCAAACGTCGCCATCAAACACGTCAGGAAGCCCATGCTCAGGATTCCTGCACGAGACGCCGCGCGACCACTTCGACCGCGAAGGCGGTGGCCGCGCTGGAGACGACCGTGCCGCCCACCAGAATCGCGAGAAGCGGTGCCCAGTCGGCCTTCAGTACGTGGCTTTGCCGCGCGACGGCGACCACGGCCGGCACGAGAAAGAGGGCGCTTTGCGCGATGATGAGCCGCGCGCCGCCTTCGACGGCATGCAGCGGAATCAGCCGGAACGCCAGCGCGACAAGCAGGATGACGAAGCCCGTGAGCGCCGGATTCAGCGCAATGTGCGCCGACTGCATGGCAACGGAGAGCAGCAGGAACGCGCCGGTGAGCGCGGCCGCCTGGGCGAACTGGCGGGGCGGAAGCGCGGCAAAGGCGCTTTTCGGCTGGGTTGGGCTGGCCATTTTGGGTTAACTCGACTTCTCTATCGGAAGCTTCTATGCTATGCGCCGCATCCCGCAACCATTATTCAACAACTCGTTGAATTGCGGTCCAGGGTGCAAAATCCTTTCATCGCCGCTCCGTTTCGCGAAACAAATATGGAACTCGACCACTTCGACAGAAAGATTCTCGCAATTCTTCAGGTCGATGCCAGCGTCTCGATGAGCACGCTCGGCGAGCGCGTCGGCCTGTCGCAGTCGCAGGCGTGGCGGCGCGTGGAAAAAATGGAACGCGAGGGCGTGATTCTGCGGCGCGTGGCCGTGCTCGACCGCGCGAAGCTGGGCTTGAGCGTGCAGATGTTCACGCAGATCAAGCTCAACAAACACAGCGAGCGGGCCGGCGAGCGCTTCGTGGCGGCGGTCGCTCACTTTCCCGAAGTCACGGAAATCCATACGGTGCTCGGCGACGTCGATTTTCTCCTGCGCATCGTGACCACGGATCTCGACGCCTACAAGAAGCTGCTCGCGGACCGGCTCTCCACGCTGTCCATGGTGCAGGACGTCCATACGCTCATCAGCTTGTCCGACGAAGCGATCCATCGCGGACTGCCCGTGTCGCTCGTGCTCTAGCGTTCGGCCCGCCACTGCTGGAACGTCGCGCCTCGTGGTTGCCGCGTCGCGTCGCATAGTTTCGGCGCGCGCGGCGTCGCCCGCGCGCGCATTGTCTCGACCGCGCCGTTTCCCCCGGGCCGCCCCGCAAGTCGCAACGCAGAGCTTGCCCAAATGACAACGTTCGGTTGAATGTTCAACATTTTGTTGACATCCGGGATTTGGCGCCGAATAGTGTCGACACCGACGCGGCGGGCGCCTGGGTTTCTGCGCCGCACGCATTCCATCCCACATGAATCGGGCGACCCCAAGACCATGAGTACGACTCGCAGACACTTCCTGAAATGCGGCAGCCTGTCGATTGCGGCGGCATTCGGCGCGCCGGCCGGCGCCTTCGCTTCTTCGGAGGCGGCACCGGACAGTGTGTCCTTGAGCCGCGCCTTGCCGGCGCGAGCGGTCTTTCCCGGCGTGGCGGGGAAAATCTATCTGAACTCGGCGGCGCAGCATCCGTGGGGACTGCCGGCGCAAAAGGCGGCGCAGCATTACACGAGCGAGAAGCTCCAGGGCGAAGACGTGTTCGCGGACGCCGCGGCAAGATTCGCGCGCCTCGTCAATGCCGACGCCGACTGCGTGACGTATGCGCCATCCACCTCGATGGGCGAGTATCTGGTGACGCGTGCGCTGGGTCTGCCCGAAGCGGGCGGCCGCGTCGTGACCGACGCGTTGCATTTCGTCGGCTCGTTCTACCTGTACGAGCAGTATCGGCAGCAAGGCCTCGACGTCGTGACGATTCCGATGGACGCGTCGTACCGCATCACGATGGAAGCGATGGACAAGGCCATCGTGCCGGGCACGAAGCTGGTCGCCATGTCGCACGTGTCGCTGTACAACGGCTTCACGCACGATCTCAAGGCCGTGTGCGATCTGGCGCATTCGCGCGGCGCGCTGGTGTATGTCGACCTGATTCAGTCGGCCGGTGCGATGCCCGTCGATCTGCGCGCGGCCGGTGTGGATTTCGCGGCATGCGGCACGTACAAATGGCTTATGGGCGACTTCGGCTTTGCGTTTCTCTATGTCCGCAAGGATCTGCTGCCGCGACTGAAGCGGCCCTGGTATGGCTACTTCCAGACCAACAATTTCGCCGCGCCCGAACTGCACGCCTATCCGCTCGACGCGCCCGGCGCGCAACCGTATGTCAGCTCGCAAAAGCAGACCGTGGGCGGCTATTTCAGCGGCGCGCTGCCCGCACTCGGGCCGATGTGCATTTGCGCGTCGTCGCTCGAATGGCTCGAGTCGGTGGGCGTGGGCGCGATCGAGGCGCACCGGCAGCCCATGTTGGCCGCGCTGCAAAAAGGACTCCGCAGCCGAGGCTTCCAGGTCGTCACGCCGCCGGAATCGCGCTCACCCATCGTGACCTTCGCCTACCGGAACGCGGCGCAACTCGAGCCGCGTTTGAAAGCGGCTGGCATCGAGATTACCTTGCGCGCGAATCACGCGCGCATCTCGCCCTCGGTATTCAACGATATCGCGGACATCGACGCGTTTCTCGCCGCTGTGGGCTCGCCATAGCCGCTTGCCGGGTTCTCTAACGCTCGACGCGCTCGATGCTGCAACGCACGGCGCGCCGAACGATCGCAAAACGGTCGTGAGCGAAGGCTGGGAGGCGAACTGATTGGCTTGCCACGATATGACGAAGACGGCTTACCGGGTTTCCACGGCACTGAGTAAGTTGCAGAGTTCGTCGAACCTTTCCAGAGTGAGTTGCTAGAATCGCGACTGCAACAATGGTGCAATCTGACCGCATAAATGATGGACGGACTCGTCGCCGAGATTCGTGAGTCGAAGTTCCACCTTGCGCCGATCGATTCTGCGCCGGGAGCGCACGACCAGAGACTGCTCGACGAGCTTGTCCAACGTTCGTGTCACCGACGCGGGCGCCCTATCCAGAACCTTGGCTAGCTCGGAAGCGAAGCGCCCTTCCTTGTTCGACAAGGCGACAAGAAGGGACATCTGATCGTAGTCCGATGCCACGTGCGCCAAGGCAGTATCGATGTCCGACGATACGCAGCGGGTAATTTTTCTCAGCCGCAAATAGAGGCCGTAGTGGCGTAGAAAATCCTCGGGGAGCGTTCCTTTCATGACGATCTCGGTATCGAATTGAAGGAAACCTGTGTCCCTTGCCGTCACGCATGGCGAAAGACCGCTCGCCCGACCCGATGGTCACGCGAGCGGTCTCACTCCCGCACTCGAGTGACGGGTGCAAGGGGCTGGTGGGATGCGCCTGGCGCACGCCTGGGTGCTGCCTTTCTCTCAGGTTCGCCACGGCAGCGCTGGATCGACGCTCTGCCTGCGTGATGTATTGTGTTGAAGATCGTGGCGTGCGGGACGATTGCCCGCCCGGTTCATGCCGGCCAGTGCGAACAGCGAATCACGCTGCAGAAATTGCCGCGATGAAAGTGCGGGTCCTTGTCGGCGATCACATCCGCCTTCACGTTGCCGAAGGTCGTGTCGGGCTTATGTTTGATGCCGTTGTAGAAGGCCTCGATGATGTCTTCCTTGAACTTAGGGCTTCGCGGGTACGCTGCCACGACCGCATCGCGCTCGATCGCCTTGTACTGGTCGTAGGTCAGACCGAGAACGTCCATCTCCACGCCGGCCGTGACGAGCGCGATTACCGGATGCATGTGAACCGGAATGCCGGGGGTGGTGTGAAGCGCGATCGCGGTCCATACGGTGTCGATCTCCTGTTGCGCGATGCCGTGGCTGGTCAGGAAGTTGCGGGCCGCGTTGGCGCCATCCACCTCGAAGCGTTCCGTGTCGCTGCTGTAGTCCTTCATCAGACCGACGTCATGAAACATGGCGCCCGCGTACAGCAGTTCCGGATCGAACTTGAGGCCTCGATCGCGGCCCGCGAGCGCACCCCAGTAATAAACCCGTGCCGAATGGTTGAACAGCAACGGCGTGACCGTTTCGCGCACGAACTCGGTAACCTGTTTTGCGAGGGCGCTGTCCGGTACCTTGACGCCGCCAATATCGTTCGACATGACCTGTTTCTCCTGTGAGAAGCCGATGTGGGAAACCGGGGCGGGTGAGCCCGCCTTGAGGTTTCTGCCAGAGCACAACTGTTTGCAATGACTGCGCTTACAACACGTTCGGCGGATTGTTCCGGTCGAGCGTTTCGAATGCCGCGAGTACACCGGCGCCATACGCGGGATCGGCCTTCATGCAGTGTTCGATATGCAGGTTGCGCACAGGCAGCGAAACGCCCTGCATGGCACGCGCCGTATTGTCGAACAGGCTCTGCTTCTGGCCATCGGACATCAGCCGGAAGAGATCGCCCGCCTGGCTGAAGTAGTCGTCATCCACGCGATGATCCCAATGCGCCGCCTGACCTTCGATCGCCAGCGGCGGTTCGCTGAAGTCGGGTTGATCGAGCCAGGCGCCTTTGGTGTTCGGGTTGTACGAAGCCGTGCCGCCCCGATTCCCATCCACGCGGCAATAACCATCGCGGTGGTAACTGTTGTAGTGCGTGGCGGCTTTCGGTGCGTTGACCGGAATCTGATGGTGATTCACGGTCAGGCGGTAACGCTGGGCGTCGCCATACGAGAACAGCCGCCCCTGCAGCATTTTGTCCGGCGAGAAGCTGATGCCGGGAACCACGTTGGCGGGATTGAACGCGGCCTGCTCGACGTCGGCAAACCAGTTCTCGGCATTGCGGTTGAGTTCGAAATAACCCACTTCCACGAGCGGGTAGTCTTTCTTGGACCACACCTTGGTCAGGTCGAACGGATTCACGCGGTAGGTGGCCGCGTCCTTCTCGGGCATGATCTGGAAGTACATCGTCCAGCGCGGGAATTCCTTGCGCTCGATCGCTTCGTAGAGGTCACGGTGGTGACTTTCGCGGTCGGTGCTGATGACGGAGCACGCTTCTTCATCCGTCATGTTGGCGATCCCTTGCTGGGTCTTCATGTGGAACTTGACCCAGAATCGCTCGTTGTTCGCGTTGATGAGGCTGAACGTATGGCTGCCGAAGCCGTGCATGTGCCGGAAGGAGCGCGGGATGCCACGGTCGCTCATGACGATGGTCACTTGATGGAACGCTTCCGGCAGTTGCGTGAAAAAGTCCCAGTTGCTGTTGGCGTCGCGTAACCCGGTTCGCGGATCGCGCTTGATGGCGTGATTCAAATCGGGGAACTTGAGCGGGTCGCGCAGAAAGAAGACCGGAGTGTTGTTGCCTACTAGATCCCAGTTGCCTTCTTCGGTATAAAACTTGAGCGCGAAGCCGCGGATATCGCGCTCGGCGTCCGCGGCGCCGCGCTCGCCGGCCACGGTCGAGAAGCGCGCGAACATCTCGGTCTCTTTGCCGATTTCGGAGAAAATTTTGGCCCGAGTGTAGGGCGTCACATCGTGCGTTACCTTGAACGTGCCGAACGCACCGGAACCCTTTGCGTGCATACGGCGTTCAGGGATGACTTCGCGGTCGAAATAAGCCAGCTTCTCCAGAAACCAGACGTCTTGTAGCAGAGCCGGACCGCGGGGGCCGGCCGTTTGCGTGTTCTGATTGTCGACTACCGGGGCACCGAATGCCGTGGTCAGTTTGCTCACGATTTTCTCCGAAAGTGAAACTGCAGTCGTTGCGTTTAACCAGGCGGCCCGACATTCTGAAATTGCGAGACGAAAAGGCGCGATCCGGCCTGGAAAATTCCAGTGAATGGGTGATGCCAATGCTTTTAGATCGGGTACTGACTCGGAAATGGACCAGGCAGTCGGCGCTGCTATTCGTGATGAGTCGGTTCGAATCAGACTTCATCGTTTTCGATACGCCCCGTCAGTGACCGGAGTCTAGTTGAGGTGAGTTGTCGAAATAAACGGAGCGCGCGCTCCATGATGTTTTTGTTCCCGCTCACTAAAGTTGCAGTGAAAATAGTTCGCCGCGCAAGTAATTTCGACCGGCGCGGAGCGTGCTGACCCGCAGTGCGGTGCGGTCCGGCTCAGAGCGTCGTGCACCCAATGCGCAACGGGCTGATCGCGAGGCAGGGCTTCGCCTATTCCTCGGACATTTCGCTTTCGTCCACGCTCGCGGCATGCCGTCTCACATCCGTTCGAACGTTCGGACTGACAACGGCGAATAAGTTACCGACGAGACAGGTTGGGAAACATGACGATTCCTCGCGACGCCAATTCTGTCTTTTAAAAACCAATTGATCGAATTTGGCCATGCCGTATGAAATATTCCTGAATTCCCTTTTACGGATTTATTCCGAGGTAAAATTCGACGCGTTCAAACGGCCATTTATCCAGGCCCGAGTTCAGAGCGCTCACAATACCCATGCCGAATCGACATGCAGTCATTCCGGGCATGCGAAAACAGCGATCCCGAATGCCCAGGACAGACTTTCGCGCTCCGGGCATATCGCGGTAACGGGGTGAACGGATCACGCGGAAGCTCGCTTCCGCGTACGGTTGAACGACCCGTAGGGAGGAGGTTGCGCGTGAAGACTGCCCCGAAAGTTGTCACCACCGACGTCGTCGCGCCAGGCGAAAGGCTGGACTTCTGGCAGGCCCAGATCGGCAGTCTGCTGACGCATATCGAATGCTCCAGCAGCGAACGCCACACGTTTTCAGGTCTGGTCAAAGCGCACCAGTCTCAACCGGCGAGCCTCCTGGAGATCGACACGGCCACGCACGCCATTGCCCGTGCGAGACCCAAGATCAGTCAGGTCGGCGAAGAGCAGATATTCATCTGCATTCAGGTTGAAGGCGAGGCTCAGGTTGAGCAGGACAGCCGCTTCAATGTCCTGAAACCCGGTGACATCACGTTGCTCGACACGTCGAGATCGTTCCGCGCGCACTTTCCGGGCGCGTTGCTTCAACACGTGATTCAGGTTCCTCGCGCGCTAGTGCGCAAGCAGATCGGTGCCGTGGAAAACTTCACGGCCACCATCGTTCCGGCGCAGAGCACCGTTGGCCAGCTCACCCGGGATTTCATTGGCGGGCTCGTGCGAAATTTCGACAAGCTCGACGCCGTCATTGCGCAACGGCTAACGGAACAGGCCACGGAGATGGCCCTGATGGCATTCATGTCCAGCCTCGGCGCAACCGGGGGCGCTGCCCCGGGATCGCCGTCGGTCGGCAAAACCGTGTTGGCGCATCGTGGCCGCGCGTTCATCGAACAGAATCTGCGTCATGCCACCCTGCAGCCCGTGATGGTTGCGGAACATCTCGGCATCTCGAAGCGATACCTGAACGCGATATTCGCGGTTCATGGGCAATCGGTCGAGCGCTTTATATGGGACCGAAGACTGGCGAAGTGCGCGCGCGATCTCAAAGACCCGAATCAAAGCAGTCGCGCGATCGGCGATATTGCTTTTTCGTGGGGATTTCATAGCCTGACTCACTTTAGCCAGGCCTTCAAAGCGAAGTTCGGTGAGAGCCCGCGCGCATTTCGCAAAACCCAGATACCGGCCTCAAGCACTGAAATGGGGCGCATCGCTGAAGTTTGAAGCGGTTCCGCGAAGCGTCACCCGTCTCTACGCACGCCGGTCGTTCGTTCTCCATGCGCTGGCTTCCGGGTCTTCCTGTGCGTTGCAGGTGGCGGCGCGTAGTATTGCTATGTTCGGCCCGAACGGCTCTCGCCAGCGCTACCTGATCGTCCCCAGCGTGAACCCCAAATTCGTGCCGATAGGCCTGCGGCCGCACGTGCCGCGCGACCGGCCGGCGCCTCTCCCGTCTGCTTGCCGCCCACGCGAAACCTGGATCACCCACTTCCTCCACAAGGAATGCAAACGATGCGAAGCGTTTCCGTTGGAATCGTGCTCTTTCCCGGCTTTCAGTTACTCGACGTTGCGGGCCCCAAAGACGCCTTTGCCGAAGTCGACATGCTCAGCAAGGGCGGGTCGCGCTATGAAATCGTCACGGTGGGCACGACACACGGCAGCATCCGCTCTTCGAGCGGACTTGCCGTGACCCCGGAACGAACCATTTTCGATCCGTGCCCTCACTTCGACACGGTGATCGTGCCGGGCGGTCTGGGCATCTTCCCGTTGCTGGAAGACAAGGCGTTTTGCGCCTGGCTCGTCGCCCGGCGAGCGGCGAGCCGGCGTCTCGCGGCGGTCTGCAACGGGGCATTCGCGTTCGGCGCGGCCGGTCTCCTCGAAGATCGAACCGTCACCACTCACTGGATGGATGCGCCGCGACTGGCCGCCATGTTTCCGCGCACGACGGTGCAGCGCGACAAGATCTTCGTCAAGGACGAGGGACTCTATACGACAGCAGGCGTCAGCGCGGGTGTCGATCTCGCGATTGCCATGATCGAAGAGGATTTCGGACGATCGGTTGCGCTCGCGGTCGCCAAATATCTGATCGTCTACGTTCAGCGCTCGGGCGATCAGTCCCAGTTCAGTCCGTTGCTCGAGGCGCCCACTGCCGCCGAAAGTCCGATGCATCGGCTCCAGACCTACATGCTGGAAAACCTGACCGAGAACCACACGATGGAGAGCCTCGCCGACGAGGCGAACATGAGTGCGCGCAATCTGTCGCGAGTATTCGCGCGCGAGTGCGGCGTCAGCGTGATGGCTTACCTTGCCGACGCCAGGATCGACGCCGCCAGACAGTTGCTCGAAGCCACGGACGCGCCGCTCACCGAAGTCGCCCGACGTTGTGGATTCGACGGTTCGGAAGCGTTGCGGCAAGCCTTCAACCGACGGCTGAAGATCAGTCCACTGGAATATCGGAGCCGCTTTCAATCGAGCGAGCCGGTCGCGGGCACGCCAGGCTAGGCGCGTTCGAGGCGTTCAAACGGCGGCCAGGATGGGTGCCCCGGCGCTGCGGCCCGATGGCGGATTAGCAATCGGCCAGGCCGAACCGCCCGCATTGCCCGCATTGCCCGTATTGCGTCGCGTCTAGATGGGCTCCTCGTGCGACGCGGAAGGTCCGACGTATTCGTAGCGCGCCGTATTCACGTGCGAGATGCGAAGCTCGACGGGCTCCTGGTGATACGAATACGCGATGCGTCGGACCTCGAGCAGCGGCGTGCCTTGCGGTACGTCGAGCAGCTCGGCGTCGGTCTCGTTCGCCGTGACCACGCGCAATCGTTCCTCGGTCCCGACCACGTTGATGTGAAACGCGTCCTGGTAGAAGTTGTAGAGCGTGCTGGGCCGCTCGCGCAACGCGGCTTCGGTGAGGCCCGCGAAGCGTTCTTCCGCCACCGTGATGCTGTCGATCATGACCGTCTCGCCGTGCAACGCCAGCCGGTTGACGAACGAGAACACGCGCGCGCCGGGCTCGATGCCGAGCGCCGCCGCGACTTCGCGCGAGGCCTTCGCCCGCGCGAACGACATATGCGTGACCGTGGGGTAGGTCTTGTCGCCGTCCTGGCGCACCACGCGGAAAAACCGGAAGAAATAGCGGTCGCGCTGGTGCTGGGCGACGAACGTGCCGAGCCCTTGATGCCGCACGAGGATGTTGTCCGCGACGAGTTCGTCGATAGCCTTGCGCAACGTGCCGATCGACACGCCAAAGCGCTCGGAGAGCTTCTTCTCCGAAGGAATCGCCTCGCCGCCCTTCCATTCCTTCGCCGACAACGCGGCGAGGATGCCGTTTTTCACTTCCTTGTACCGTGTTCCCCCAATGACCGGCGCGTGGCTTGCCGCGCTCGTCTGGGTCACGCCGTTTTTCACTGCGCTCATGGCGCCTGCTCCCTTCCTGGCTTGTCTTTCCAGCGTTTCGACGATTCTACCCCATCTGGGTGATCCAACACATATAGATGATATGGTTGACATGGATGAGTGAGGTGACTATTATCCGCTCCATGGCCCCGTGCCAGACCTCGTGAACACAATGGAGACACTCAAATGAGCCAGGCAGCTCAAGCGGCACAGCAGGCGAATTCGACGGCACCTCAAGGCGATCCGGCGCGCAGAACGATTCACATCGTGCTGCACGAGGGCAAGGACACGGTTGGCGTCGCGGTGGTGGAGGGGATCAAGGCAGGCACGCAGTTGAACGCGTGGATCATGGACGAAGACGAAGTGGTAACGGTCGCGGCGAAGCAGGACATTCCCATCGGTCACAAGGTGGCGCTCAAGGACATGGCCGTGGGCGACACGGTCTACAAGTACGGCGTGGATATCGGCAAGGTCGTGGCGCCCATTCAGGCCGGCGAGCACGCTCACGTGCACAACATCAAGACGAAGCGCTGGTAAGCCGCGCGCCGCATTGCGCCGCGAACTTTCCCGCGCACAGCCTGTTTGCCGCATTCCTCCCATTCAGAGAGAGACACCATGAGCGTGATCGACCAGAACACTCTTTTCCGCGGCTATCGCCGCACGAACGGCCGCGTCGGCGTGCGTAACCACGTCATCATCCTGCCCGTCGACGACCTGTCGAATGCCGCCGCGCAGGCGGTCGAGCACAACATCAAGGGCACCATGGCCCTGCCGCATCCGTACGGGCGCCTGCAGTTCGGCGCGGACCTCGACCTGCATTTCCGCACGCTGATCGGCGCGGGTTGCAACCCGAACGTCGCGGGCGTGATCGTGATCGGCATCGAGGAAGGCTGGACCAAGCGCGTGGTGGACGGCATTGCGAAATCCGGCAAACCGGTCATGGGATTCGGCATCGAGCTGCACGGTGACCACGACACGATCCTGCGCGCCTCCAAGGCGGCCAAGGAAATGGTGCAATGGGCCACCACGCTGGAGCGCGAGGAATGCCCGATCTCCGAGCTGTGGGTGTCGACCAAATGCGGCGAGTCGGATACGACCTCGGGCTGCGGTGCGAATCCCACGGTCGGCAATGCGTTCGACAAACTGTATGGCCTCGGCACGACGCTCGTGTTCGGCGAGACCTCGGAGTTGACGGGCGGCGAGCAGATCGTCGCGGCGCGCTGCGCGAACGATCAGGTGCGCGAGCGCTTCCAGTTCATGTTCGATCGCTATCAGGACATGATCAACCGCTGGAAAACCGACGACCTTTCCGAGTCCCAGCCCACCAAAGGCAATATCGCGGGCGGCCTGACCACCATCGAAGAAAAGGCGCTCGGCAATATTCAGAAGATCGGCAAGAAGTGCCGCGTGGACGGCGTGCTCGACAAGGCCGAAGAACCGACGCATGCGGGCCTGTGGTTCATGGATTCCTCTTCGGCCGCGGCCGAAATGGTGACGCTGTGCGCGGCTTCCGGTTTCGCGGTGCACTTCTTCCCCACGGGCCAGGGCAACGTGATCGGCAACCCGATCGTGCCGGTCATCAAGATCTGCGCGAATCCGCGTACCGTGCGCACGATGAGCGAGCATGTGGACGTGGATGTTTCGGGTCTGTTGCAGCGCGAACAGAATCTCGATCAGGCCGGCGACAAGCTGCTCGAGTCCATGCTGGCCACCGCGAACGGGCGCTGGACCGCGGCGGAAACGCTGGGTCATCGCGAGTTCGTGCTCACGCGCCTGTTCGAGAGCGCCTGACGTTTCAAGCAGGATTTCGCAAGCGCGCCCGCGCGGCGCGCTTGCGAACGTCGTTTCGCCACAGTGGCGCGCACCGTTGCACACAAGGCCGCGTGAATACGGCCGCCCTACCGGACGCAGAGGTCCGAGCCGGTGCGTGACACTGTCTCACGAAGCAGCAGCGAGTGGAGGAGACACCATCTTGCGCGTGCTCAGACATCTCTATGCCCAGGTCCTGCTCGGACTGGCGGCCGGTATTCTCGTCGGCTATTGCTGGCCGCATTTCGGCGTGCAAATGAAGCCCTTGGGCGACACCTTCATTCGCCTGATCAAAATGCTCATCACGCTGGTGATTTTCTGCACCGTGTCGCTGGGTATCGCCCGCATGGAAAACCTCAAGCATGTGGGGCGCGTGGGCGTGAAAACGATCGCGTATTTCGAGGTCGTGACCACGCTCGCGCTCGTGCTCGGGCTTGTGGTGGCGAATGTGCTGCATCCGGGCGAAGGGCTCAACATCGACCCCGCCACGCTCGACCCGCAAGCCGTCAGCCACTACGTGAGCGAGGCGCACGCGGCCGCGTCGCAGAGCTTTCTCGACGAGATCGTGCCGAACTCGGTGATCGGCGCGTTCGCGCGCGGCAACCTGTTGCAGGTCCTGCTGTTCTCGGTGCTGTTCGGCGTTGCCTTGTCGATCATGTCGCGCCGCAGCCGGTTTCTGTCGCGCGTGATCGAGCAAAGCGGCGAGGCGCTGATGCGCATTGTCGAAATGATCATGCGGCTCGCGCCGCTCGGCGCGTTTGGCGCGATGGCCTTCACTATCGGCAAATATGGGATCGGCAGCTTGCAGCAACTGGGCCTGTTGATCGTGTGCTTCTATCTCACGAGCATCCTGTTCGTCGTGCTGGTGCTCGGCACGATTTGCCGCTGGGCGGGCGTGGGTTTATGGCCGCTGCTCAACTATCTGCGCGAAGAACTGCTCATCGTGCTCGGGACCTCGACCACCGAGTCGGTCCTGCCGCGCCTGATGGAAAAGCTCGAACGGCTGGGTTGCCCGCGCTCGATCGTCGGGCTCGTGCTGCCCACCGGCTACTCGTTCAATCTGGACGGCGCCGCCATCTATCTCACGATGACGTCGCTGTTCATCGCGCAAGCGACCAATACGCATCTTTCGCTGTGGCAGCAACTCGGCTTGCTCGCCATTTTGCTGCTCACCTCGAAGGGCGGCGCCGGGGTCGCGGGCGCGGCGCTGGTGGCGCTCACCGCGACGCTTTCCACGCACAACATCATTCCGGTCGCGGGCATTACGCTGATCATCGGTATCGACCGCGTGCTCAACGAGATTCGCGCGATCGTCAACATGATCGGCAATGCCGTGGCGACGATCGTGGTCGCGCGTTGGGAAGGCGCGTTCGATGCCGAAAAAGCGCGCGCGGTGCTGACCGCGCCGCGTGCGAGCCGCGCCCACGGCGAAGCGGCGGCCGGGCCCGCTCAGGGCGCCGAAGAGCGTGCGCCGCGCGCCTATGCACAGGAGCGATCGCGTTGAATACCAGGCGGAAGAAGGTCGTCGTCAGCGAGTTCATGGACGAGGCGGCGGTGGCGTCGTTGCGGCATCATTTCGACGTGCATGCGCACGCCTCGCTCGTCGACGAACCGGAGCGTTTGCGTGCGCTGCTCGCCGACGCCCACGCGCTGATCGTGCGCAATCGCACCCAGGTGAGCGCCGCGTTGCTCGACGGCGCGCCAGGCTTGTCGGTGGTCGGGCGGCTCGGCGTGGGCCTCGACAATATCGCGCTCGATGCATGCAAGGAGCGCGGCGTGCAGGTGTTTCCGGCGACGGGCGCGAACGCGGCCGCCGTCGCCGAGTATGTGATCGCCGCCACGCTGATCTTGCTGCGGGGCGCGTACGGTTCGAGCGCCGAGGTCGCCCGCGGACTGTGGCCGCGCGCGGCGCTCTCGAACGGCCGCGAAGCGGCGGGCGGCACGATGGCCGTGATCGGTTTTGGCGGCATCGGGCGTCTCGTCGCGCGGCTCGCGCGCGGTATCGGCATGCGGGTGGTGGGTTACGATCCGCAAATTGCCGCGGACGCGCCGTGCTGGCAAGAAACGGGCGCGTGCGGCATGACGTTCGACGACGCGTTGCGCGCGGCCGACGTGGTGACCGTGCACGTGCCGCTCGTCGAAAGCACGCACAATCTGATCGGCGCGGCGCAACTCGCATTGCTGAAGCCGCACGCCGTGCTGATCAACACGGCGCGCGGCGGCGTGATCGACGAACGCGCGCTGGCCGCGGCGCTCACGCATGGCCGCCTGGGCGGCGCCGCGCTCGATGTTTTCGTCGACGAACCGCTCAAGGCGGGTTCGCCGCTCGAAGGCGTGCCGAACCTGCTCCTCACGCCGCATATCGCGGGCTTGACGATGCAGTCGAACGAACGCGTCAGCACGCTGGTCGCCGCGCGCGTGACCGAGGCGCTGCTCGCAAGCGAACCCGAAATCACGACAACGAGGTAGCACCCCCATGACGCGGATATCGTCCGATGATCTCACCCACCTGGCCACGCGCACGCTGCTGGCGGCGGGCGCCACGCCGCGCACCGCGACGGCCACCGCGCGCGCGCTCGTCTACGCCGACGAGCGCGGCTTGTCGTCCCACGGCGTCGCGCGGTTGCCCATGTATGTCGCGCAGTTGCGCAACGGCCGCGTGGACGCGAAGGCGACGCCGCGAATCGTCGAGTCGCGCAACGCGGCGGTCCTGATCGACGCCGCGGACGGCATGGCGTTTCCGGCCTGCGAACTCGCCGTCGAAACGCTGCTGGGCCGCGCGCGCGAGCACGGCAGCGCGGTGGCGAGCGTCACGCGCAGCCATCACCTGGGCGCGGGCGCGTGGCATCTGGAGCCGGTGGGCGCGGCCGGCCTGGTGGGGCTCGCGTTCAGCAACACGCCCGCGGCCATGCCCGCGTGGGGCGGGCGGCACGCGGTGTTCGGCACCAATCCCGTGGCGGCGGTGTTCCCGCGCCGTGACGGGCCGCCGCTGATGATCGACCTGTCGCTGTCCAACGTCGCGCGCGGCAAGATCATGGTGGCGGCGCGCGAGGGCAAGCCGATTCCCGAAGGCTGGGCGACCTCGCGCGACGGCCAGCCCACCACCGATGCGAAGGTCGCGCTGGACGGCATGATGCTGCCGTTCGGCGGCACCAAGGGCGCGATGCTCGCCTTGATGGTCGAACTGCTCGCGGCTGCGTTGTGCGGCGCGAACTTCGGTTACGAGGCGGGTTCGTTCTTGACGGAAGAGGGCGAGCGCTCGCGCGTGGGGCATCTGTTCTGGGCGATCGATCCGGGCGCGCTGGCGGGCAATGCCGTTTATCTGGCGCGGGTCGAAGCGTTGATCGAGGCCATGTTGCAAGACGCCGAGGTGCGGCTGCCGGGGCAGCGGCGGGGGGAACTCGCGGCGCACGCGGCACGCGACGGCGTGGAGATTCCCGAGGCCTTGCTCGTGCAGTTGCAGGAACTCGCGGGATGAACGATGCAGATTCGCGCGGCTAAATGCGGCTAGGTGCAGATAAGCGCGGGCGCCCGGAAGGCGCGTGCACTAAACCGCCGTGAAGTAGCTTTTGATCGCGTCGGTGAACGCGGTACGGCTGTGTTTGACGCGTTCCAGCAATCCGACATGACGGCGTACGTCCACGCCGTCGAGCGGCATGACGCGAATCGCGCGATCGCTTTCGAAATCGACGTTGGCGAGTTTGGGCACGATCGAAATGCCGAAGCCCTGGCGCACGAGCGCGACGATCGCCTCGACGGAGTTCAGCTCCATTGCCTCGTTGACTTCGACCTTGCACTGATCGAGCACGTTTTGCACGAGATGCCCGGTCCACGTCACGCGGTCGAAGCGCATGAACGGCGCGTGGCGAAGGATTTCGAGCTGCTCGCCGGGCAAATCGAAGTGCGGTGCGGTGGGCAGGATGAGAATCATCGGTTCCGAATAGAGCGGCGTCCAGAGCAGCGTGGAGGCCAGCGCATGCGGCGATTGCGTGACGACGGCCGCGTCGAGTTCGCCGATTTCGACCTGGCGCGCGAAGTCGCTGGACATGCCCGCGAGCAGATGCACGTCGAGGCGGGGATGTTGCCGGCGGATGGTCCACAAGGCGTCGGCGAACGCGCCCATCAACGCGGAAACGAGTGCGCCCATGACCACGGTCCCCGACATTTCGTCGCCGCCCGCGGAGACCTCCAGCAGTTCATAGCGGCGCACGATTTCCTCGATCTCGGGAATGAGTGCGCGGCCGACCGGATTCAACACCGCCGCGCGTGCGTTGCGGTCAAAAAGCTGAACATTGAGATCGCTTTCGAGTGCGCGAATTTGCAGGCCGATGGCCGCCGCGGTGAGTCCGACCTTATTGCCGGCGGCGGCGAACGTGCCGCATCGGGCCACGGTGAGAAAGATTTTGAGGGTGCGTATGGAGGGCATTGTTCGCGATGAACGGCAAAGACATGCGCGATTCGAATCAAGAAATTCTACGCAAGCTAAAGCTTCTCCTGGTCTCAGGAAAACCATTACTGCGTTTATCTTTATCTAATAGCGGGCAACAATGGACGCAGCGATGCGGCCGCAATCTCATGCGCGACTCACTCCCCTTGTCGCGCGTCTTTTCCCCCAAACACGAAAACCACACCGAGGCTTTTCATCGATGATCGCCTGGTTGAATGCGCAACTCGCCGCGAGCGCCGTGGGTTTCGGCGCGATGTCGATCGTGGTGGCCGGAAGCGTGGTCGCCTTCGCGTATCTGGTCTATGGACTCACGGGCTTCGGTTCCTCCATCGTCGCCATCCCGTTGCTCACGCAACTGGTGCCGCTGCGCACGGCCACGCCGGTGATGCTGGTGCTGGATCTCGTGGCGGGCATGCTCGTGGGCATGCGCAATCTTCGCTCGGTACAAACCCGCGAACTCCAGCGGCTCGCGCCGTGGTTGTGTATCGGCCTTCTGCTCGGCGTGAGCGTATTGGTGTCGGCGCCGGAGAAACCGCTCGAACTCATACTCGGCGTATGTCTGCTCGCGTACTCGCTCTGGCGCGTGACGAGCCGCGGTGAGTTCCGCGAAATAGGCGGACGCTGGGCACTGCCGCTGGGATTTTTTGGCGGATGTCTCACCGCCGTATTCGGCACGGGCGGCCCCGTTTATACGATTTATCTCGCGGGCCGTTTGCGCGATCCCGACGAACGGCGTGCCACGATCAGCGCGCTCATTACGGCCACGGCGGTGGCGCGGCTGGGTCTGTTCGCGGTGTCGGGGCTGTATCGCAACCCCGCCGTTTTGCCGCTCGCCAGCTTGCTGCTGCCGTGCGGCGCAGTGGGGCTCTTTGCCGGAGCGAGACTGCGGCGCGCCATCTCCGCGCCGCGCGTTTTCCTGCTGCTATGGATCGTGCTGATTCTCGCGGCGCTCAATTTGATCATTCGTTCCGTACCTGCTTTGTTCGGTTAGTGCGCGTGCGCGCCGAAGCCCGAAGGGCGACGCGCGCCGGTTCACATTCGATTCCGTTTAAACAAGGAGAAGACGATGATTCACGCGGTATTGCATGAGCACGAAGACACGGTCGGCGTGGCCGTGGTGGAAGGCATCAAGGCCGGCGTGGCCCTGAACGCCTGGATCATGGACGGCGACACGCTCGTCGAGATCGTGGCCCGGCAGGACATTCCCATCGGCCACAAGGTGGCGCTCAAGGACATGGCCGTGGGCGACACGGTCTACAAATACGGCGTCGATATCGGCAAGGTCATCGCTCCCATCAAGGCGGGCGATCACGCACACGTTCACAACATCAAGACGAAGCGCTGGTAGCGCGCTGATCGCGAGGTTCGATCGGGCGTGCCTGCGCGATCGAACGACCGAGGCGCCGTGGCCGCATTCGTCCGCAAGAGGCGATCGCCACGCCGTCATGACAACAGGTCCGAGTGCCGGGTCTGCGCGGCCCGACCTGCGCGGCCCGACCTGCGCGGCCCGACCTCTTTCTCGCCTCGCGCGGCGCCAAAGCCGCGCGAGGCGAGAGCAAGGAGACACCATGTTGCGTCGTATCTGCAAGCACATCTATGTCCAGGTGCTGATCGCCATTGTGATCGGCATCGCGCTCGGCCATTTTTTTCCGGCCTTCGCCCAATCCCTCAAGCCCTTGTCCGACGTGTTCATTCGTCTGATCAAGATGATTACGCCGCCGCTGATCTTCACCACGATCGTTTGCGGCGCTTCGCAGATCGGGGAAATGCGCACGCTTGGCCGGATCGCGGGCAAGACGATCGTCTACTTCGAGGTGGTGACGACGATGGCGTTGCTGCTGGGCCTGTTGATGGTCAATGTGTTCGCGCCGGGCGAAGGCATGAATATTCAGCCCGGCACCGCCGATGTGCACGTCCTGGCGCAGTACCAGACGGAAATGCATCAGGGCGGCGGGTTGACCGGGTTTTTTCTCCATATCGTGCCGTCGAGTTTCCTGAGTCCGTTTGCTTCGGGCGACATGTTGCAGATCGTCGTGATTGCCTGCCTGTTCGCTGTGGGATTGTCGTATGTCGGTGAGAAAGGCAAGCCCGTGCTGACGTTCTTCGACGGCGTCTCCGAAGTGCTCTTCAGGATAGTCGGCTTCATCATGAAGCTCGCGCCGCTCGGCGCACTGGGCGCGATGGGTTTCGCGGTGGGAAAGTATGGTGTCGCGGCGCTGAACTCACTCGGCATGCTGCTCATCACGATCTATGTGGCGACGATCTTTTTTCTCGTGGTCGTGCTCGGCACCATCTGCCGCCTGAGCGGGTTCAGGCTGCTGCGCCTGCTCAACCATTTGAAGGGCGAAATTCTTCTCGTGCTGGCCACCACGTCCTCCGAGTCGGTCTTTCCCCAGTTGATCCGCAAGCTGGAAGGCATGGGTTGCCCGAAGCAGGTCGTGGGCATCGTGATGCCGATGGGCTACTCCTTCAATCTGGACGGCACCTGCGTGGCTCAGGTGATCTGCGCGCTGTTCATCGCGCAGGCGTACAACGTGCCGCTTTCGTGGGGCGATCAGATCGGGCTGATGGTGCTTTCGATGATCAGCTCGAAAGGCGCGGCCGGTGTGTCGGGCGCGGGCTTCGTCACGCTGCTGGCCACGCTCACGGCGTTCAAGCAGATTCCCATCGAGGGCGCGGCGCTCATTCTGGGCGTGGACCGGTTCATCTCCGAGGTTCGCGCGGTGACCAACATGATCGGCAACGCGGTCGCCACGCTCGTGATTTCCGGGCTCGAGAAGGAGCGTGACAACGTGCAGATGGCCACGGTGCTGAAGCTTCGCCGTGTGCCGGGCGAGGCATAGAAAAGCTTTACCTGAACGCCAGAATTACTCGATTTTTCTTGATGACGACCTGGTGAACAATGCCCTTATGTCATCGGTTCCGTTTCACCGCGTCAGCCATTCATCGAGAGGCATTGTGAACAAGGACACACTTCGGGTCAAAGTATGGAGAAGCGCCACGCGGGGGCTCGCCGCCTTCGACGTGCCGCGTCACGAGAGTCAAACCGTGCTGGACGTCGTGACGTTCATTCAACGGCAGTTGCAGCCGGATCTCGCCTACCGGTTCGCCTGTCGCGTGGGCATGTGCGGCTCCTGTGCGATGAACGTCAACGGCAAGGCGCGCTGGACCTGCCGCACGCATGTTTCGAAAGTCGCGGTGAACGGCGAACTGGAAATCGCGCCGCTCTCGAATCTGCCGGTCATCAAGGATCTGGTGACGGACATGAGCGCGTTCTTCGACAAATGGAGCCGCGCGAAAGGGCAGTTCTCGGGCGAGCGCACGCGTCACGACGACTTCGCGCGAGTGAGTCCCGAAAGCGCGCCACGCAAGGCCGCGGACGCGGGAATCGAATGCATCGGTTGCGGCGTGTGCTATTCGTCCTGCGACGTGGTGACGTGGCGCCCCGACTACCTGGGGCCCGCCGCGTTGAATCGCGCGTGGACGCTCATGAACGACGAACGCGACACCCAGGCGCGCGAACGCCTGCGCGCGGTGGCGGGCGACGCGGGTTGTCACTCGTGCCATACGCAGGCCACCTGCACGGAACGCTGCCCTAAACATCTCTCGCCCACGGCGGGCATTGCGGGTCTCAAGCGCATGACGATGAAAGCCGCGCGCGAAGGAGACCTGTGATGCAGGGTCTCTCACTGCGCACGCAGGCGCGTCTCTGGTACTGGCAGCGCATGAGCGCCACGGTCCTCGCGCTGTGCGTGTTCGTTCACCTCGGCGTCATCCTGTACGCGGTCCATAGCGGCTTGAGCGCGGCGAGCCTGCTCGGGCGCACGCGCGGCAATCTGGTGTTCGGCGCGTTCTACGCGCTATTCGTGCTGGCATGCACGATCCACGTGCCTGTCGGCCTGCTGCGAATCGCAGAAGAGTGGCTGCACTGGCGGGGCAAGTCCGCGCAACTGGCGTGTCTTGCCTTTTCCGCCGTCCTCGCGGTCATGGGATTGCGCGCCGTTTATGGAGTCGTAATGTGATGCGAAAAAACGACTACCGTGCCCGCACGCATCCCGCCTGGTGGGCCTTCCTCGTGCACCGGCTTTCGGGGCTGGGTCTGGCCGTGTTTCTTCCGGTTCACTTCTGGGCACTCGGCCACGCCATCACGGGCGAGGCTGCACTGGACGGCTTTCTTCGCGCGACCGACCAGCCGCTATTCAAGTTCGGCGAGTGGGGGCTCGTGGTGCTCCTCTCGCTTCACCTGATGGGCGGCATTCGGCTCCTGCTGATCGAATTCCTGCCCTGGACGGGCTTGAGGAAAAACTGGCTTGCCTTCGGGTTGGGCGCGAGTACCTGTACCGGGCTCGCCTTCCTGCTCGCGCTGATCCATTAGCGATTCATGAGCGCGGAATCCAAACGATCCGCGCCACCCACGTTCCCACACTATGCGGTACCGATCTGGAATGGACGACCATGAAACTTGACCTGAATGTCGTCGAGGAAGCGTCGAAAGAGCTCTATATTCGCGCGCTCAAGTTGCTTCCGCCCGACGTGAAAGATGGCATCGACCGACTTTCCGCCAACGAGACGTCGCCCGTGGCGCAGCGCGTCTTGTCGACGATGCAGACCAATATTCGTGTAGCCGAGGAAACCGAGAATCTGCTCTGCCAGGACACGGGCATTCCCATCTACAACGTCGTGCTGGGCCGTAACGTGGAGTTCGACGGGTTCGAATTGAAAGCGGCCATCCGCAAGGGTTGCGAGCGGGCCACGCGCGAGCATCCGCTGCGGTCTTCGGTGGTGCATCCGCTCACGCGCAAGAACAACCATACGTCCTGCGGCATTGAGGTTCCCGTCATTCACGTCGACTTCACGGACGAGAACGAGACCGCGACGATCGAGATGGTGCCGAAGGGCAGCGGCTCGGAGAACAACTCGTTCCTGAAGATGGCCGTGCCGGCCGAGGGTATCGACGCGATCAAGCTGTTCGTGGTCGATTGCGTCGTGGCGGCTGGAGGCAAGACCTGCCCGCCGACGATCGTGGGCGTGGGACTCGGCGGCACGTCCGATCTCTCCATTGCGCTCGCCAAGCGTGCCGCGACGCGTGCGCTCGGCACCGTGTGCGCGGACCCGCAAGGCGCGCAGCTCGAGCGCGAACTGTCCGACGCGGTGAACCGCCTCGGCGTTGGCCCGCAAGGTTTGGGCGGCGACAGCACCGCGTTCGCGGTGCATATCGAGCTCGCCGCCACGCACATCACGATGAACCCCATCGCCGTGAACATGCAATGCCACTCGGCGCGGCGCGCGCGCGCGCAACTCACCTCGAACGGCGTCACTTACGGATTCTGATATGGCTCACTTCGACCTCTCTACGCCTGTCGACGAGTCGCAGATTCGCAAGCTGCGAGTGAACGACACGGTGACCTTGCACCGGACGCTGTTCGGCATTCGCGACGCGACGCAGATCCATCTCTTCGACAAGGGCCGCACGACGGCCTTCGATCTTCGCGGGCACGCCGTGATTCACACCGCGCCGAACGTGCGCAAGGTGACGCCGAGCGAAGCGTTCCCCGCGGGCTACGAGCCCATCTGCATCGGCACCACCACCTCGGACCGCATGGAGCGATTCACGCGGCCGCTGATGCAGCAATACGGCGTGCGCATGATCGTGGGAAAGGGCGGCTTGCGGGAAGCCTCGAAGTCGGCGTTCGAGGAACTGGGCGGCGTCTACCTCGCGATCATCGGCGGCACGGCGGCGCTCGAAACCACGTGGATCGAGCAGATCGAGGCCGTCGATCTCGACGATCTGAATCCCGAGTCGCTGTGGCAATTCCGTATCAATGCCTTCGGTCCCTTGCTCGTCGCCATGGACAGCCATGGCGCGAGCCTCTACGACGCGGTGAAAAGCGATACCGCAGCGCGCCGTGCCGCCGTGCTCGAAAGCCTGGGAGTGCCGGCGAAATGACGATCGAGCGCGTGCAGACGGATATCCTGATCCTGGGGTCGGGCGGCGCGGGTCTCTTCGCCGCGCTTCATGCGCACAAGGCGGCGCCCGAACTCTCGATCACGGTCGCGGTGAAAGGGCTGCTCGGCAAATGCGGCTGCACGCGCATGGTGCAGGGCGGCTACAACGTGGCTCTCGCGCCCGGCGATTCGGTCGAGCGCCACTTCATGGACACGATCGAAGGGAGTAAGTGGCTGTCGAACCAGGATCTCGCCTGGGCGCTGGTGAGCACGGCGGTCGAGCGCGTTCGCGAACTCGAAAACGAACTCGGCTGTTTTTTCGATCGCAACCCGGACGGCTCGATTCACCAGAAAGCGTTCGCGGGCCAGACCTTCGATCGAACGGTGCACAAGGGCGACCTGACCGGCATCGAGATCATCAACCGCTTGTCCGAACAGGTGTGGAGCCGCGGCATTCATCGCCTGGAGGAACATCGCGCGATCGAACTGATCCCCACCGCCGACGGCGCGCAGCTGGCCGGCGTGCTCATGATCGACATGCGTACGGGCAAGTTCGTTTTCGTACAGGCGCGCGCGGTGCTGCTCGCCACCGGCGGCGGCCCCACGATGTACAAGTTTCATACGCCGTCGGGCGACAAGAGCTGCGATGGGCTGGCGATGGCACTGCGCGCCGGTCTCACGCTGCGCGACATGGAAATGGTCCAGTTTCATCCAACCGGTTTGCTCGCCGGCAATCACACGCGCATGACGGGCACGGTGCTCGAAGAGGGCCTGCGCGGCGCCGGCGGCTGGTTGTTGAACGGAGCGAAAGACCGCTTCATGGAGCACTACGACAAGCGCGGCGAACGCGCGACGCGCGACATCGTCTCGCGCGGCATTTACGCGGAAATGCGCGCGGGTCGCACCTCGCCGAACGGCGGCGTCTACATCCAGATGAATCATCTCGGCCCGGACAAGGTCCGCAAGCAGTTCAAGGGCATGGTGGAGCGTTGCGCCGACTGCGGGTTCGATCTCGCTGGCGGCCTGGTCGAAGTCGTGCCCACCGCGCACTACATGATGGGCGGCGTCATGTTCGACACCGACTGCCGTACCGCGTTGCATGGCTTGTTCGCCGCGGGCGAAGACACGGGCGGCGTGCACGGCGCCAACCGGCTGGGCGGCAACGGCGTGGCGAATTCCACCGTATTTGGCGGCATCGCCGGCGACAGCATGGCGAAGTGGGTGGTCGCGCACGGTCAGTTCCGTGAGCCCGATGCGCACGCCATTCACCATGCGATCGAAGAGGCGGAAGCGCCGTTTTCGAAAACCGGAGCCGGTCTGGAGGACATTCGCGAAGCGCTCTACGACTGCATGTGGAAGCACGTGGGCATCATTCGCGACCGCGACGGGCTGCTGCGCGCGCGCACGGTGCTGGGCGAACTCGCGCGGCGCTTGCAGGAGACGGGCGTGGTGGACGGCGACCGTGCATTCAACGCGCAGTGGCACGACTGGTTGAACCTGAGAAACCTGATTGCGGTGAGTCAGATCATTACCGAGGCGGCGCTCTCCCGCGAGAACTCGCGCGGCGCGCATTTTCGCGAAGACTTTCCCGAAGCCGGCGCACTGGAAACCTCCGCGTTCACGACCATTCGCCAGCGCAACGGCGAAGTCGTGATCGAGCAGGAGCCCGTAACCTTCAGCCGGGTACGGCCGGGAGAGACGATCCTCACCGAACAGATGGCGTAGTAAGGCGTGTCGAGGTCGACACGCGGTTGCGCGAAGCGCCTCGTGGCGCAGTTCAAGCCGTTCTGCTGCGAGTCGTTCCCGTGCCGAATCCATGATTTCAAACGGAGACAACGCAATGACCCCCACATTCGTTCGCACGGTCCGGCGCGGACTCGTGCTCGCCGCCGCGCTGGCCGCGGTGTTGCAGGCGCCATCGATCGCCAGCGCGGAAGACGCCTGGCCTTCCCAGCCGATCCGGCTCATCGTGCCGTTCTCGGCAGGCGGTTCGACCGACGTGCTGGCGCGCGCGCTTGGCCAGGGTTTGGGAACGCTGTGGAAACAGTCGGTGGTGGTCGACAATCGTCCCGGTGCGGGCGGCATGATCGCCGCCGAGGTCGAGGCCAAGTCGGCGCCCGACGGCTACACGTTGATGCTGGCTTCGGGCAGCATGTTCACCGTCAATCAGTACATCTACAAGAAGCTTCCTTACACGGCCAAGGACTTCAGCTATATCACCACGGTCGCGAGTAATCCCATGGTCGTGGCCGTCGCGCCTTCGCTGCCCATCCAGAATCTGCAGCAACTGATCTCATACGGCAAAACGCAGCATCCGAAGCTGAATTTCGGCTCGGCCGGTATCGGCAGCCAGGTGCATATGGCCGACGAAGCCTTTGCCGGAGCGGCGGGCATTCCCATGGTTCACGTGCCGTACAAAGGCGAAGTGCTGGCGTTGAACGACCTGATGGCGGACCGCGTCCAGGTGGTGTTGCCGAACATTGCCGCGGCCGTGCCGTTCATGAAGGGCAAGACGATCAAGGTGCTGGCGGTGACCGGCGACCATCGGTCCAGCGCGTGGCCCGATATTCCCACGGTGAGCGAAGCGGGCTTGCCTGGTTTCAACGTGACGGGCTGGTTCGCGCTCGTGGCGCCGGCCGGCACGCCGGCGAACGTCATCAACAAGATTCAGCAGGACACCGTGAAGGTGCTGGCCCAGCCTGAGACGCGTCAACGGCTGGCTGTGCTCGGCATGGACCCGGTGGGCGACACGCCCCAGCAACTCCAAAGCAAAATTGCGACGGAATCGGCGAAATGGCAAAAGATCGTGAGTTCCAGCCATATCAGCGCGAATTGAAACTTCGCCCTGAAGCCATAACCATTCGAAAAGAAAGAGAAGGCTTCGATCTCGCGCTTTGAGTATCGATTGCTCAGAAGAAAAAAGCCCGCCGGATACCGGATCCTGGCGGGCTTTTTATTGAGCGAGTGAGTTTGGGGTAAGCGAAATTTAAGGTCCGCAACAAGCTCGAAGCAGTCACTCGAATCGGCATGCCGTGGTGCGTTGCTCGACCGCCGCTTTCAGGTCGCTGACGTCGTCGTGCAATTCGAGCATCCAGCGTGCGGCGGACGCGAGCTGGCGTTGAATGCGTTGGAAAGAGTCGGAGGAAGTACGAACGGGAGAAGAAGGGGTATTCACGAGAACTCGGGTTATCCGTTAAGTAGTAACCCGTATTGTACGCGCGTTGCAGTGCAGCGGCACTTGGAGCAATAGAAACTATGGTCTGATTACAACGATCGTTGGGAATCCGAATCGCGCCAGGAAAATGAAAACCGCCCGGCACATGCGTCGCCGGGCGGTTGCTTTTCCTGCCCCTTTTTAATCGCTGGTCGTACTGGGCATTTCGGCGTGCGCATTGTTCTTGGCGACGCGTGGAGTCTTGTTCGCGCGACGGCGGTTTCGTTGCGCGGAGAGCGTGACCATCACCACGAGCAACAGGGAAGCCGCGAGGAATCCGCAGCTGATTGGCCGGTCGATGAAGATCGACATGTTGCCGTGCGAGATGAGTAGCGCGCGGCGAAAGTTCTCTTCGATCATCGGTCCGAGCACGAAGCCGAGCAGAATGGGCGCAACGGAAAAACCCAGATAACTGAACACCGTACCGATCAAGCCGAATGCCAGCACTTGCCACACTTCGAAGAGACTGTTCTGGGTGCTGAATACGCCCACGGCAATAAAGAACATCGCGGAAGGATAGAGATAGCGATACGGCAGCTTCAGCAATTTGATCCACATGCCGATCATTGGAACATTCAGCAGCACGAGAAGAATATTGCCGATCCAGAAACTCGCAATGAGTCCCCAGAAGATATCGGGGTGCTCCGAAATCAATTGCGGGCCGGGCGTAATGCCCTGAATGATGAGCGCGCCCAGGATCAGCGCCATCACCGGATCGCCGGGGATGCCGAGACTCATCGTCGGGATGAAGTCCACCTGGGTTTTCGAATGCGACGAGGCCTCGGGCGCGGCCACGCCGGCGATCATGCCGGTTCCGAATGCTTCGGGGTGCCTGGAAAGTTTTCGCTCCAGCGCATAGGCCACGAACGTGGTGATGGTCGGGCCGGTGCCCGGCATGGCGCCGAATAGCGCGCCCACGGCGGTGCCCCGCGTCATCGGCCAGAACGTGGCTTTGAGTTCCGCGCGCGTGGGCCGCATGTCCTTGAGGCGCACATCGAGCGACTTGTTCGAGACCTGCATGCGGTTGACGTTGCAGAGGAAGTCGGCCACGCCGAACAGCCCCATGGCGATGGCGACCAGTTCGAGCCCGTCGTTCATGTCGGTCAGGCCGAACGTGAAGCGGAACGTGCCCGTATTGACGTCGGTGCCGGCCATCCCGCACAGCAAGCCGAACAACGTCATGGCAATGCCTTTGAGCGCCGAGCCGCGCGACATCGTCGAGCCCGCCAGCAGACCCAGCAGCATGACGGAGAAAATCTCCGCCGGGCCGAACTTGAACGCCATGGCCGTGAGCAAAGGCGAAGCGAAGATCATCAGGACGATGCCCGTCGAAGCCGCGAAGAACGAACTCAGCATGGTGATGCCGAGCGCCGCGCCGCCGCGGCCGGCCTTGGCCATGGGGTAACCGTCGAGGCAGGTGATCGCGTGCGGCGGGTGCGACGGCAGATTGAGCAGAATGGCACCGATCGCGCCGCCGTATTGCGAGCCGTAGAAAATGCCGGCGAGCATGAGGATCGCGGGAACGGGATGCATGACGTAGGTCAGCGGCAACAGGATGGAGATCGCCGACAACGCCCCCATGCCGGGCAGCACGCCCACCATGTTGCCCACGAGGACGCCAAAGAACGACCACATGAGGTTGGTGCCCTGAAGCGCAACCGAGAAGCCGTAAAAGAGGTCGTGCAAGGATTGTTCGATCATGTTGCTCACTATCCCCAGGCGAATGGCGCCAACTGAAGTTTTAGCGCCCATGAGAAGACAACGAGGGCGATCGCGCACATGACGATCGACAACGCGGCCGCGCGAAACACCGTGTTGGTTCGATCGCCGAGTGCCGAAATGAATACGATCGCGAAGGTGGCGGGAATCAGCCCGCCGTACTTGCCGATGAGGATGAACGCCAGCGTGCCGGCGATGATGCACACGGCGCCGCGCAGATCGGGCAGTCGCGCATGCGCGTCGCCGGGATTCGATGCGGCTTTGGGCAGGTCTTTGGCCGCGAGCGCGATCAGGATGCCGACGACAGCCAGCAGCGCGCCCACGGCCACGGGAAAGAATCCCGCGCCCATGCTCGTCAACGTTCCGACGTCATAGGACAAACCGGCGTACACCGCGCTCACGCCGATCACGACCATCAACGCGCCCGCGTAGTAATCCTTGCTGAACGAGAGTCTGAGATTCAACGCATACCTCCGCCGCGTGGGCGATTGGCATCCGCAGCGCAACCGGGCGCATGAGAACTGGACAGCGAGGTCCGGCAGCGCTGCCCGGCCGCATGGGAACGGGAGGAAACCCGCACTACGAATCGAAAGGGGTCGCGTGACCGATGTGCACGAACGGCTGGCCGCCGCGTTGCCTTCACATCACAGTCATACAACTCATCTGTATGAGTTGAATGTAGTGTGTTAGCCTTCAATTTGCCATCAGGGAAAACATGGGTGCGAGTTTTTGCTCGTCCCTACGTCTCGCGCGAACGACCGAGACGTGGAAGCCAAGCCGAAGAGAAGCTTTCGTTCACGTCAAGAATTACTGACTTTTCGCGGTGGGCGATGACGCGAATAATCCACTCGCCATGATCCAATCGCAGCATTCAATACGTTCTCAACAGGAGATATCGCCATGTCGGATGCACGCCGCGGCGCGGACGCGCTGGTCAACGCACTGTCGAAAGCGGGGGTGAAGCACATCTTCACGCTATCGGGCAATCACATCATGCCCGTGTTCGACGCGTGTATTGGCGCGGGAATCGAGTTGTTCCATACGCGGCACGAGGCGGCGGCGGTGCACATGGCCGACGCCTACGCGCGCCTGACGGGCAACGTGGGCGTGGCGCTGGTCACCGGCGGCCCGGGCCACGCGAACGCGGTTTCGGCGCTCTATACGGCGCAGATGGCGGAGTCGCCGGTGTTGCTGCTGAGCGGGCATGCGCCGCACAACCAGTTGGGCATGGGCGCGTTTCAGGAAATGCGCCAGGCCGATGTGGCGGCGCCGCTCGTGAAGCTCGCGATGACCGCGCAGCATGCTCACACGCTCGTCGACGAGGTGATTCACGCCATGCGCACCGCGCGGTCGGGGCGACCCGGCCCCGTTCATCTGAGCCTGCCGGTGGACGTGCTGGAAGCCGACGCGTTCGTGCCCGAAGAAGTCAGCGCCGAGCGCTTTCTGCCGGCCGTGCAGCCGCTCGACGCTGCCATCGCCACGCGTTTCGCCGCGAGCCTGGCGCAGGCTTCGCGGCCGTTGATACTGGTCGGCCCCGCGTGCATGGGGCAGGCAGGACGCGCGCACACCGAAGCGCTCGCGGCCGCCTCCGGTATTCCCGTGATCGGCATGGAAAGTCCCCGCGGCATCAACGATCCGGCACTGGGGGCGTTCGCCGAAGTGCTGGCTAAAGCCGACTGCGTGATGCTGCTCGGCAAGCGCATGGATTTCACCCTGGCGTTCGGTCAATCGCCCGCGTTCTCGCCCGACTGCCGCTTCGTGCAGATCGATCCGGAAGCGCAGGAGATCGCCCGCACGCGACGCGCCGTGGGGCAGCGTTTGATCGGCAGCGCCGTCGCGGACAGTTTCCCTGCGCTCGACGCCCTTGCCGTTGCGTGCCGGGCCAGCGGGCACCGCTGCGACGAGCGCTGGACGCGCGACGTGCAGGCCGCCGTCGCGTGGCGGCCGGAGCAATGGGGCAAGGCGTCGTCGTCGATGGAGAAGCGCGTGCATCCGGTCCAGGCGCTCGCGCCGTTCCAGGCGTGGCTCGACAGTCACCCCGACGCGGTGTTGATCTCCGACGGTGGCGAGTTCGGCCAATGGGCGCAAGCCTGCCTGCACGCGCCGCATCGCGTGATCAACGGCGTGGCGGGCGCGATCGGCGCGGCGCTGCCGTTCGCCGTGGCGGCGCGCGTCGTGCATCCGGATGCGCCTATCGTCGCCGTGATGGGCGACGGCACCTTCGGCTTTCATTCGGCGGAAATGGACACCGCCGTGCGCTACGGGCTGCCGTTCGTGGCGGTCGTGGGCAACGACGCGCGCTGGAACGCCGAGTATCAGATTCAGTTGCGCAGCTACGGCGCGGAGCGCTTGATCGGTTGCGAGTTGCTGCCCGCGCGCTACGATCGCGTCACGGAAGCGTTCGGCGGCGTCGGTGCGTTCGTCGAGCATCCCGAAGCGCTTCAGGACGCCATCGAACAGGCGCACGCGGCGCAACGCGCGAAGCAGCCCGCTTGCGTGAATATCATGATCGAAGGGTTGGCGGCGCCGTCGTTCAAGAACCGGACCGCGTGATCGGGAACTCGTGCTCGAGCTTTCGAGTACCCAACGGCGCGGTGGGTTCGGGCGCTGGCGCACCCGCGCGGTGCAGGTATCGCGCGCGCCGATGATTCAGATCGCCAATTGCGAGTTTTCTTATGGGCGGCACGTCAATAGGATGTTCGCTATCGGCATGAAGCTCGTGCCGCTCGCCTCGCACGCGCATTGGGAGGAGTCATGGAACATACGCCCCGCACCCAGAATGAAAAGCTCGAAGTCAAAACGACGACCTGCTACATGTGCGCGTGCCGATGCGGGATTCGCGTGCATCTGCGTGATGGCGAAGTGCGCTATATCGACGGCAATCCGGAGCATCCGCTCAATCAGGGCGTGATTTGCGCGAAAGGCTCGTCGGGCATCATGAAGCAGTATTCGCCCGCGCGCCTCACGCAACCGCTCATGCGCAAGCCGGACGCGTTGCGAGGGACAGCGCAGTTCGAGCCGGTTTCGTGGGACGTCGCGTTCGAGGTGCTGGAAAAGCGGCTCGCGCATCTGCGCGCGACCGACCCGAAGCGGTTCGCGCTGTTCACCGGCCGCGACCAGATGCAGGCGTTGACCGGGCTCTTCGCCAAACAGTTCGGCACGCCTAACTATGCGGCGCATGGCGGCTTTTGCTCGGTCAACATGGCCGCGGGCATGATCTATACGATGGGCGGTTCGTTCTGGGAATTCGGCGGCCCCGATCTCGATCGCGCGAAGCTCTTCTTCATGATCGGCACGGCCGAAGATCATCATTCGAATCCGCTCAAGATCGCAATCTCGAAGTTCAAGCGCGCGGGCGGCCGCTTCATCGCGATCAATCCCGTGCGCACGGGGTATGCGGCCATCGCCGACGAATGGGTGCCGATCCGTCCGGGCACCGACGGCGCGCTGTTCATGGCGCTGATGCACGAGTTGATCGAACACGGCGCTTACGACCGCGAGTTCGTCGAGCGCTACACGAATGCGGGCGAACTGCTCGACATGCGCGAAGACAGCGACACCTACGGTTTGTTCGTGCGCGACGAACACACGCCGGAACGCAACGCGCTGTTCCCGCAAAATCATCTCTGGTGGGACCCCGTCGGCCAGAAGGCCGTGCTGCACCATACGCCGGGCGTGCGCCCCGCGCTCGAAGGGCGCTATACGCTGGCGGACGGCACGGCCGTCGTGCCTTCGTTTGCCCTGTTGCGCGAGCAGGTGGCGACGTGTACGCCCGAGTGGGCGGCGGAGATCACCGGCATTCCGGCCGAAACGATCCGGCGTCTCGCGCGCGAAATGGCCGACGTCGCGCGCGATCAGAAGATCACGTTGCCGATTCCCTGGACCGACTCGTGGGGCGAAACGCACGCCAGCGTGACGGGCGCGCCCATTGCCTTTCATGCGATGCGCGGACTCGCGGGCCATTCGAACGGTTTCCAGACCATCCGCGCGCTGGCGGTGCTGATGTCGTTGCTGGGCACGATCGACCGGCCCGGCGGCTTCCGGCACAAGTCGCCGTACCCGCGCGCGGTGCCGCCCTCGGCCAAACCGCCCAATTGCCCCGACGACGTGAAGCCCAACACGCCGCTCGCGAACGGGCCGCTCGGCTGGCCCGCCGGTCCCGAGGATCTGTTCATCCACGATAACGGCGAACCCGTACGCATCGACAAAGCCTTCTCGTGGGAATATCCGCTCGCCGTGCACGGCCTCATGCACAGCGTGATTACGAATGCCTGGCGCGGCGATCCGTATCCCATCGACACGCTGATGATCTTCATGGCCAACATGGCGTGGAATTCGTCGATGAACACGGTCGAGGTCCGCAAGATGCTCGCGGATCAGCACGAGAACGGCGAGTACAAGATTCCGTTCATCGTGGTGTGCGATGCGTTTCAGTCGGAGATGACCGCGTTCGCCGACCTGATCCTGCCCGACACGACTTACCTCGAACGGCACGATGCGATGTCGATGCTCGACCGGCCGATCTCGGAGTTCGACGGTCCGGTCGATTCGGTGCGCGTGCCGGTCGTGCCGCCCACCGGCGAGTGCAAGCCGTTCCAGGAAGTGCTCGTCGAACTGGCCGGGCGCCTGAAACTGCCGGCTTTCATGACGCCGGAAGGCACGCGCAAATACCGCGACTACCCGGACTTCATCGTCAATCATCAAACCGCGCCGGGTTCCGGCGTGGGCTTTCTGATCGGCTGGCGCGGCAAGAACGGCGACAAGGCGCTCGTGGGCGAAGCGAACCCGCGGCAATGGGAGGAATACGCGCAGCACAACTGCGTGTATCACTACACGCTGCCCGAGACGATGCAATACATGCGCAACTGCAACGGTCCTTACCTCGAGTTCGCGGTGGAGAACGGCTTTCGCAAATTCAGCGAGCCGATCGTCATCGCCCTGTACTCGGACGTGATGCAGAAGTTCCGGCTCGCCGCGCAAGGCAAGACGAAGGGCCGGCAACCGCCCGAGTCTCTGCGCGCGCGCATCGACCGGTATTTCGATCCGTTGCCGTTCTGGTACGCGCCGCTCGAACACGACAGCACCGATCACGCGCGCTTTCCGCTCGCGGCCGTCACGCAACGGCCCATGGCCATGTACCACTCGTGGGACTCGCAGAACGCCTGGTTGCGGCAGATCCACGGTGAAAATTATCTGTACATGAATCCGCGTACGGCGCGTGCCGAAGGTATCGCGGATGGCGGCTGGATCTACCTCGAATCGCAATGGGGCAAGGTGCGCTGCATGGCGCGCCATAGCGAGGCGGTCGAGCCGGGCACCGTGTGGACGTGGAACGCCATCGGCAAGTCGGCGGGCGCGTGGAATCTCGGGCCCGACGCCAACGAATCACAGCGCGGCTTTCTGCTGAACCACCTGATCGCCGACGAAATCCCGGGCCAGCACGCGAATCATGCGCGCACCTCGAACTCCGATCCGGTCACGGGACAGGCGGCATGGTACGACGTGCGGGTGCGTGTCTATCCGGCGGAGGCCAACGCGAACCACACGCTCCCGCAGTTCGCGCCCATGCCGGCGCTGCCGGGCGAACTCGGCACGGGCGCGGCGGGCTTCATTCATCGCGTCGTGCAGACCTATTTCGCCGGGCGTGGCGAGTTTGCCGCGCGTCTCGCGAAGGCGGCCAGGAGCAAGTAACCCGGAGAACACGTTATGACCCAGATGGCGCTCGTAATCGATCTGAATGTGTGCGTCGGATGCCACGCCTGCGTGACGAGTTGCAAGGAGTGGAACACCTCGGGAGAAGCGGGCAGTCTCGCCGACTTCCGTCCCTACGACGCCGACCCTTCGGGCACGTTCTTCAACCGTGTGCAGACCTTCGAAGCCGGCAAATATCCGCTGGCCGACACCATTCATTTCCCGAAATCGTGCCTGCACTGCGAGGACCCGCCCTGCGTGCCGGTGTGTCCGACCGGGGCCAGCTACAAGCGCAAGGAAGACGGCCTCGTGCTGGTCGACTACGACCGCTGTATCGGCTGCAAATACTGCGCGTGGGCGTGCCCCTACGGCGCGCGCGAGATCGACGAGGCGCGCAAGGAAATGACCAAGTGCACGCTGTGTTCGGACCGCATCTATAACGAGGCGCTGCCCGAGCGCGACCGCAAGCCCGCCTGCGTGCTTGCGTGTCCGACCTCGGCGCGCCTGTTCGGGGATATTCACGATCCCGATTCCGTCGTCTCGCAGGCGATTCGCGAGCGCGGCGGTTATCAGCTGATGCCGGAATGGGGCACGCGCCCCTCGAATCACTATTTGCCACGCCAGCCCGTGACGTCCTGCGGCGGCGGTGCGTGCTCGTGCAAGACGGCGCAAGAGCTGGAACCCGTCACGCTCGAGGCACAGCTCGAACATGGCGCGCTCAATCTGGCTTCGGTCGCCACGCGCGTTTGACGCGGCGTGCCTTTCGCGCGCGATATCGGATCACGGAGAACGGTATGAATCCGGCATTTTCTGTTGTGTTTCTCACGACACTGAGCGGCGCGGGCCAAGGTCTGCTGGTCGCGCTCGTGGGCGTCGAGCTGGCGTTGCGGCTCGGTTTTGGCGATTCGGCCGCGGTTCCGGCGCTGTTCTACGTGGCGGGCGCCGGGCTGGCGTGCGTGCTCGGCACCTTGGGGCTCGTCGCCTCGTTCTTTCATCTCGGTCACCCCGAGCGCGCGTGGCGAGCCATCGCGATGTGGCGCACGTCGTGGCTGTCACGCGAATGTCTGTGCCTTCCCGCGTTTCTCGCCTGCACCTTCGCCTACGGCCTCGCGCATCTTCTGGGCGTTTCGCAAACGCTCGCCATAGGCGGCGTGGCCGTGGCCGCCAGTGCATTGCTCTTCGTTTGCACGGGCATGATTTACGCGTGCCTGCGTTTTCTCCAGGAATGGGCGACGCCGCTCACGCTCGTCAATTTCGTGCTGCTCGGTTGCGCGTCGGGTTTTACGCTCGCGACGGCTTGCGCCGCCGGGTTGGCGCCGCACGTGGCCGCGCCGCTGGCGGTTTGCGCGTGCGTGTTGACGCTGGCCGGTTGCGCTTCCCGTTCCGCCTCGCTCATGCGCAATGGCCGGTTGCGCCCGAAGTCGACGGTTCAATCCGCAACGGGCATTCGCGCGCCACGGGTGGAGCAGAAGTCGCGCGGATTCACGGCCGGTGCCTTCAATCTGCGCGAATTCTTTCACGGCAAGACGCAGCAAACGCTCGACCGCATCCGGTGGCTGTTCCTGATCGCGGCATTTCTCGCGCCGCTGTGTCTCGTGACGCTCGGCGGTGTCATGCAGTCCGTTGGCGCCTCGTTAGCGCTGTTTTGCGTGGCGGCCGTCGTTCAGTATGCGGGGCTGGTTGCGGAACGCTGGTACTTTTTCGCCGAGGCGCGGCATCCGCAGAATCTTTATTATCAGCGGTCGTAGCGGTGCGCTTAAGCACGGTAGCGAGGCGCGCGGGCGTTCACATCGCGCCGCCGCCCGCTTTCGGCGAGGCTAGGCGCCGTGGCACGAACGGCCCGGGTCGGCGCAGGACGACGGCAGGTGCGGTACTCTCCACGGGCCGTGCGGCTTAACCCGACCGTTATCCACCCACCCAAGGACCCCGACCATGAATGGCGATCTTCACCGCGAGTACGCGCGCCAGCGCCTGTTGTTCTTCGTCGCGCAGGATGTCGATGACGAGATCGCCGCAGCGGTGAAACAGACGGTCCACGATCTCGCGGCGGCGACGTGGCTGCTCGCGCCGCCCGTCTTCGTGGATCGTGTGGACGACGCGCGCAGCACTAGCGTAGACACCGAGGATCGCACGGTGGGCGGCGCGCTCGAGATTCTCGGCACGGCGGCCAACACGCTGCCGAAAGACCTCGACGCCGCCACGTTCGCGGACGTCGATCGCGTCGTGCAGGCGGTCCGGGCGTTGTCGGCGCAATGGTCGCTCGAAGTGGAGTTCGAGCTGGACGGCGCCTGCGTGGGCGCGATCGAGGACGGCGTGCTCGACCGGAGCCTCGCCGAAGGGCTGCTCGGCGAATGGCGCCGGCACCTCGAACGCGCGTGATTGCGGCCGCTCTCGCGCCGAAGTTCGCGGAAGCCACCACCGCGATCGGCGCCGGGCGAGAAGATCGCGCCGCTGTCCGGCAGGCGCCGGGCGCCGGGCGCCGGGCTACGGGCGCCGGGCTACGGGCATTACCGCTCGGGCCGTTTCACGTCCACCGTCTCGGGCGCCGCTGCCAGTGCAACGGCCTCGCTGATCGCCGCGGGCAAGTACGAAACATGATTCTGGCCGGCGTAGACCTGGAGATCGACGTCGAAGCCGAGCGCGGGCGCCTGGTTCACGACCTGCGCGAAGGTGCGTGCGTTGTCGAGCATGGCCGCGTGCGTCACGCGTTCGATGCGGGCGGCCGACGCATCGGCGGCGAGTCGCTGTTCGTCACCGCCCAGGCGGATGGCGAGCGCAACGGCGGGGCGTCCGGTCGCGCGCGCGGTCGCGGCGCGTGCGTCCGCTTTCACCTGTGCCACTAGCTCAGCACCGCTCCACCACAGCGACGGACTGGCCGCCATATAGCGCGAGTACGCACCGGGGTGAGAAAGCGCATCGTGCAAGACGAGGAAGCCGCCGAGCGAATGCCCGAACAGCATCTTGCGCGCAGGCGAGCGACCGGTGCGCTGCGCGATGGCCGCTGGCAGGCGTTCGTTGAGCAGGGCCTCGAAGGCTGGCGCGCCGCCCGTCGCGAGCGGTACGCCGCGCGCGTCGCGCGGCACGCCCCAGCCGTCGGGCGAGGGCGTGGTGTAGTCGCGAAAGCGCTGTGACTCGTCGAACAACGTGTCGTTATTGGCGGCAATGGCGGCGATCATCACCGGCCCGATCACACGTTGCTGAAGGCGCGCGGCGCTCACGGCGAGCGCGAACGTCGCGTTGCCGTCGAGCAGGACCAGCAGCGGTGGCGCGGCGTCTTGCGTGGCGGCGCGACGCGTTTCGCCAGGGGCTTGCGGTGGCTCACGCGCGGCCGGCGCGGCGCGCGGGAGATACAGCCAGATCCGATAACGCAGCCCTTCCGCGCCGCTTTCGATCACGAACGATTGCGTGTCGGGCAACAACGCGCGTGGCCACGCGGCCGATGCGGGATTGTCGTCGACGACCGGCGGCACGCTCGACGCCAACGGTGCTTGCGCGTGGGCGCCAGTCGCGGCGCTCGCGGCGCAGAACGCCGCGCACGCCCCCATCGCAAGGTATCGCTTTGTCTTGAGCATGCGGGTCACCATTGATATCGCGCCGTGCCGATCACCTCGCGTCGCACGCCCCAGAAGCATTGCGTGCTGCTCGCGCAGGCGGCCACGTATTGACGGTCGAAGAGGTTCGAGGCGTTCACGGCAAAGCGCCAGTTGCGCAGGTCGTAGTGCAACGCGAGATCGACCAGCGTGTAGGAGCCCACCTTGAACGAGTCGTCGGCCGCGCCATAGCTACTGCCGATATACCGGATGCCCGCGCCCATCCCGAGGCCCTTGAGCGTGCCGCGATGCAGCGTGTAGTCGGCCCACAGCGAGGCCGTTTGCTTCGGTACCGCGGCCGGCGTGTGGCCGAGCGACGTGTCGTTGGCGCTGGCGACCCACGCGCTCGTGTAGCTGTATGCGGCGATCAGCGAGAGATCGCGCGTGACGTTGAGATGCGTTTCGACCTCCACGCCGCGACTGCGCACGGCGCCGGTTTGCACGCGATAGCTCGCGTTGTTCGGGGCGGGCGTCGAGACGTTGTTCTGATCGAGGTCGTAGAGCGAGAGCGTCGTGAAGCTCGTCGTGCCCGGCATCTGATACTTGAGCCCGACTTCGAACTGCCGTCCCGTGGAAGGCTTGAGCGGGCTGCCGCTCGCCGTCGTGCCCGACGTCACGGGCTGGAACGAGCGCGAGAAACTCGCGAACGGCGAGACGCCGTTGTCGAACGCGTAGAGCACGCCCGCGCGCCACGTGAACGCGCGATCGAACTGATAGGACGAAGTGTGTTTCACGTATTCGTTCGCGCTCGTCGAAGCGTAGTCCTCACGCGCGCCCAGCACGAACGACCATTTGCCGAGCGTCATCTGGTCCTGCGCATAGAGGCCCAGATCGTCGGTGCGCTGGCGCGTGTAGCTCGCGAGTGCGGGCATCGCGAGCGTCTGACCATAGACCGGCGCGGCGATGTCGAGCGCGGGCGCCTTGCCCGAGGCGAGACGGCGGTCCGCCATCGTCATCTGATAGTCGAGGCCCATGAGCACCGCGTGGCGCACGGCACCGGTCTGGAAGTCGGCTTGCGCCTGGGTGTCGGTCGAGAACGCGTCCAGGTGTTCGAGCGAAGCCGTCGTCAGCCGGTTCAGATAGCGATTCGCGCTGCTGGTGTAGCCGCTCGAATAGACCGTCTGGTAGTCGCTCCACATGTGCATGTAGCGCGTGTTCTGGCGCACGGTCCAGGTGTCGTTGAAGCGGTGCGTGAACGCGTAGCCGAGCGTGGTCTGCTCGCGCCGGAAATGGTCGTAGTCCGGTTCGCCGTCGTTGAAGCCCGTGCCGATCTGTCCGTTCGGGTTGTACGACACCGTGCCGTAACGGGGCAAAAAGCCGTAGTAGCCGTTGTTCGGGTCGTACTGGTAACTGGCGAGCAGCGTGAGTTCCGTGTTGGCGTCGGGGCGCAGCGTGAGCGAGGGCGCCACGTAAATGCGCTGCTCCTTCGTGCCATTGACCTGCGTGTCGTTGTCGCGCGCGAGACCGACGAAGCGATACAGCACGCGTTTGTCGGCATCGAGCGCGCCGCCCAGATCGAAGGCGCCTTCCCAGCGATCGTGCGTACCCGCGCCCAGCATCACCTCGTTGACGTGGTCCGCTTCGGGCCGCTTGCTTTCGAGCACCACCACGCCACCGGGATTCGCCTGACCGTAGAGTATCGAACTGGGACCGCGCAGAACCTCGATTCTCTGGAGTCCGTATTGTTCGATTTGCGGCACGGCGTACGAGAGCCCGCGTCCGAGATTGAGCCCGTCGAGAAAGCTCACGTACACCGCGTTGCCGCCGAAGCCGCCGAACCCGCGCATCTGCAGGCTGTCGTAGCGGTCGCCGATACCGCGCGTTTCCGGCACGATGCCAGCCGAGTAGCGCAACGCCTGCGCGACGGACTGCACGTTCTGCTCGTCCATCTGTTGACGCTCGATCACGGAAACCGACTGCGGCGTGCGCGTGAGCGGCACGTTCGACTTGAGCGCCGCGCTCGCCACGGTCGGGTCGTTCTGCTCGCTCACGAGCCGGTCGGTGACTTTCACCGCAGGCAGTTCGCGTCCCGCGCCGCCGAGGTCGGCGGGCGCCGGTTCGGGTTCGAGCAGGAAGGCGGCATTCTGGCCGCGCACGGCTCGCAGGCCGGTGCCGCGCAACAGTTCGGCGAGGGCGCTGGCGGGGTCGGCGCGACCCGAGAAGCCCGCGCTGTGCCGGCCGCTCACGAGTGCGCTTGCGTAGACGATCTGAATGCCGCTCGCTTCGGCAAATTGATTGAGTGCGCTGTCGAGCCCGGCGGGCGCGATGTGATACTCGCGCGCCGGTGTGCCCTGCGCCGTGTCCGGCGGCGTCGCCGTGGGCGCGATGGTTTGCGAATGGGCGGGCAATGCGGCGAAGAGGGCCGAAAGGGCAAAGAGGGCCGTGACCGCGGTGCAGATGGCGAGCGGCCGGAAAGAAGCGTGTGTCGACAACGAAATTCCCCGTTTTGTGAGCGATTGGGGGAATAGACGTGGGCGCGCCGAAAAACCGGATGTCGCTCGCGAAATTTTTTTGCGGCGTTATCGGTCCGCGGCGGAATCGGCTGCGGACAACAACACGATGCGGCCCGCGATCTGCGTCGACTGCAAGCGCAAGGTTTCGGCCAGCGTCGCGACCGCTTGAGCGGGGGCGTCCGTCGCGAAGTTGCCCGAGACGTGCAAGCTGGCGGCGCGCCCGCGCACATAGACGAGATGGCCGGGCCAGTAGCGATTGAGCGCCGCGACCACCTCGGCGAGCGGGGTATCGGCGAACACCATGCGGCCGCGCTGCCACGCGGTGGCGCTGAACAGATCGACATCGACGCGGCCGGGCGCGTGCGACGCGTCGCCGTACGCCACGCTTTGTCCCGCCGAAGCTTCGGTGCGGCCCGCCGGGTTGCGCACGGCCACGCGCCCCTGCGTCACGGTGACGAGCGCCGCCTCGCCGCGCGTCGTGCCGGTCACACGGTCGGCACCCTGCGTGGCAAGCAGCGGCGCCGTGCTGACCTGAAACGCCGTGCCGATATCCACGGTCTCGCCGCCGCCCGCCTGCACGACGAAGCGACGCGTATCGCCGTGTCTGACGTCGAAGGCGGCGCGCCCGCGCGCCAGCACGACGCGACGCTCGCTCGGCGAGTACCGCACGTCGATGGCCGAGTCGGCGTCGAGACGCACGACGCTGCCGTCGGCGAGCGCGAGGGTGCGCATCTCGCCGGGCCGGGTCGCGAAGTCGGGCGCGTGCAGCCAGAGCGCCGCGCCCAGGCCGCCCGCGATCAGCAGCGAAGCGAATGCCGCGCGCGGCCCGGTGAGGGCGAAGCGCCAGCGCGAAGGCCGCGATGAGTGGCGTCGCGGCTCGCGCGTATCAGCGGGAACGGAAGTGGGAGCGGGCGCGTGAGCGGGCGCGGGCGCGGCTTCGCGCAGCGCATCGGCGTTGCGCCACTGTTCGAGCGCGGCATCGAACCCGGCGCGGTGCTCGGCTGAGCGCGCGCACCACCGCAGGAGCCGGCTGTCGTCGCGCGCGGCCCTGCCCGCATCGATGCGAACGACCCACACCGCCGCTTCGGCACGAATGCGGCGCGTGCGCCTCGCGATCGCCACGGCGGCGGCTTCTGACGGAGAGAGATCGGGCATACCCGCTGAGTGAGAATCCTTAATCATGGTCCGGCACACGGGCGGCTTCGGGCGTCGGGCGATCGAACTCGCCCAGTCCGAGCAGCGCGCGCTTCAAATGCTTCTCGACCATGTTCCGGCTAATACCCAGCCGCGTAGCGATGGCTTCGTGTGACAGCCCCTGCACCTTGCGCAGGACGAACACCTCGCGGCAGCGGGGCGGCAAGGCGTTCACGGCCCGTTCCAGCGCGCGGGCCGTTTGCGCCGCTTCGGCGAAGCGGCTGGGGTCGTCCGGGTCGACGGCCAGTTCGGCGCAGGCGTCATTATCGTCGTCCGGCATGGCGATGTGCAGATGGGTCGTCGCACGGCTCTCGCGAAACCGGTCGATCAGCAGATTTTCGATCACGCGCACGAAAAACGCGCGGGGCTGCCGGACCTCGTCCGCGGGCAGCGAAGCGACCTTGACGAAAGCGTCGTGCACGAGATCCGAAGCCGCTTCCGTCGACTTCATGCGGCGCCGCGCGAACGCCAGCAACGTGCGGTAGTGCACGGCGAAGGCATGGGCGAGACTCGTGGAGGGCTGCACGGCGGGAACGTCGGAAACACGGCGCCGGGAGGGCGCGGTCTTTTCAGATGGCTTTCGATTTGGAAATGAGAATTATTATTGTTTGATCGAAATTGCGCAAGACCGATCGCGCGCGGGCGATGATACGAAGAAATTCAGGTAAAAAATACCTGATTCAAAAATATATTCAGTATGGAGGCTTCAGGCCAGTAACTATTGCGCCGTTACGCATGCGTATAGGATCAAAACTAAAAGCGCGCGGTCGGCCGGGCGTTCGCGACGGCGGGTGTCGACGCGAGGGAACAATTTCGAAAAAGAAAGGATTCACCGATGCTGTCCAGCACCTATAGCCAGGCCCTGGTCGCTTGCTCACTGCTCGTCGCGATCTTTGCGTCTTACACGGCGCTGGATATGGCCGGCCGGGTCGCCACCGCGCAGGGGCGGGAGCAGCACTGGTGGCGCATTGGCGGCGCGTGCGCCATGGGTCTCGGCATCTGGTCGATGCACTTCGTCGGCATGCTCGCGTTCAGCTTGCCGATTCCGCTCGGCTACGATCCGCTCATCACGGTGATGTCGCTGGTGATCGCGATCATCGCCTCGGCCTACGCGCTTTCGCTGGTCGGCGAGGCTTCGCTGCCGTGGCGCCGGCTGGTGGCGGGCGCGTTCCTCATGGGCCTCGCGATCGCCTCCATGCATTACACGGGGATGGCGGCCATGCGCATGTCGCCCGCGATTCAGTACGATCCGGGCCTGCTGCTGCTTTCCATCGTCATTGCCATTGCCGCGTCGGGCGCCGCGCTCTGGATCGCGTTCCAGCTGCGCCAGTATTCGACGCGCGTGCGCCGCTTGCGCGCCGGCGCGGCGCTCGTCATGGGCGTGGCGATCGTCGGCATGCACTACACCGGCATGGCGGCGGCGAGTTTCCCGATCGGCAGCGTCTGCCGGGCGGCGCGCGACGGCGTGAATACCGGCTGGCTCGCCGTGGTGATCCTGATCGTCACGCTCGCGGTGCTGGCGATCGCGCTGATCATCTCGGTGCTCGACCGGCGGCTCGAGTCGCGCACCGCCGTGCTGGCGCATTCGCTCGCGGAAGCCAACGAGGAATTGACCTACCTCGCGCTGCACGACGGGCTCACGAAGCTGCCGAACCGCATGCTGCTGCAGGACCGCCTGAAGCAGGCGATTCATTCGGCCAGCCGCGGCAACACGCGCTTCGCGCTGATGTTCATGGATCTCGACGGCTTCAAGGCGGTCAACGACGCTTACGGCCATCAAACCGGCGACCGTCTGCTCGTCGACGTCGCGCGGCGCATTGCGGAGAGCGTGCGCGGCGAAGACACCGTGGCGCGCGTGGGCGGCGACGAATTCGTGCTGGTCGCGAAGATCGGCGCGCCGGAAGACGCCGCCTCGATCGCGGAAAAGCTGACGACGGCCATCGAAGTGCCGTTTCAGCTGGCCAATTTGGAACTGCGGGTTTCGACCAGCATCGGCATTGCGATCTATCCCGGCGACGGCGCCAGCGAGCGCGAATTGCTGGCCAATGCCGACGCCGCGATGTATCACGCGAAGTCCACGGGCCGCAATTGCTATTGCTTCTTCGAACCCTCCATGAACGCCGACGTGCACGCGCAGATGCAGATCATTCAGGATCTGCGGCTGGCCATGGAACGCCGCGAACTCGTGCTGCACTATCAGCCGAAATTCGACGCGCCCGCAGGTCCGATCATCGGCGCGGAAGCGTTGATCCGCTGGAACCATCCCACGCGCGGGCTGGTGCCGCCCGCGCAGTTCGTGCCGTTCGCGGAGAAGTCCGGCTTGATCGTGCCGATCGGCGAATGGGTGCTCGACGAGGCGTGCCGCCAGATGCGCGAATGGTATGACGCGGGACACGTCGACTGGACGATCGCCGTGAATCTCTCGCCGCTGCAATTCGCCCACACGGGTCTGATCGAGACGGTGCGCAACGCGCTGGCGCGCCATGCGCTCAAGCCCTCCAGCCTCACGCTCGAAATCACGGAGTCGACGGCCATGGCGAACGTCGAGGTCAGCCTCGCGATTCTCCGGCAACTGCAGGAAATGGGCGTCAATATCTCGATCGACGACTTCGGCACGGGCTATTCGAGCCTGCTCTATCTGAAGCGGCTCCCGGCCACCGAGCTGAAGATCGATCGCGGCTTCGTGCGCGATCTGTCGCAGGAAACCGAGGACGCCGCGATCGTTTCGGCGATCGTCGCGCTGGGGCAGAAGCTCAACCTCAAGATCGTGGCGGAGGGTGTGGAGACCACCGAGCAGCAGGCCATGCTGACCGAACTCGGCTGCGACACGCTGCAGGGCTTCCTGCTCGGCCGGCCGATGCCGCCCACGCAGTTCCTCGAGAGCGTGGAAGCTCGCGCTTCGGCGGATTGCGAATGAAGGCGGCGGCTTGAGCCTGCTTGAGCCTGCTTGAGCCTGCTTGCGCCGGGCACGCGCTAGCCGCCGCTACGCCAGTCGCAAGTCCCACAACACGTCCAGCACGTGTTGCGTGGAGCGCTCGACGTGCCCCGCGCGATGGGCGATGCCGAGCCGCCGCCACAACGCCGGGCGCAGCGGACGCATGACGATGCGGCTGTCGGGTTCGGGCGTCGTGGCCTCGTGGGGCAACAGCGCCGCGCCATAACCGGCGGCCACCAGACTCTTGATCGCGTCGTTGTAGTTGAGCTGAATGCGCGGCGCGGGATGATGGCCCGCAGTCGCGAACCACTCCGCGGTCAGCCGCGAGAGACGCGTGGTCGCGTCATTGAGAATGAGCGGCTGGGCGGCGAGCCATTCGGGCGTCACGCGCGCCGGACAGCGCCAATGCGCCGGCACGAACGCCATCACCGGGTCGCGGCGCCAGGGCTTGATGACGAGGCCCGCCACCGGCGGCTGCGGCAACGCGACCAGCCCCACGTCCAGCGTGCCGTCCACCAGCCGCGAGAGCGTTTCCTGCGAAGTCAGCACGGCAATCTGAATGTCGATGGCGGGATGATGCTCGCGCAACACTTCCAGCGCCTGCGGCAGCAGATGCGCGATCGCACCCGTGGAGGCGCCAAGCCGCGCACGCCCTTCGAGCCCTTCCACCTGGCGTTGAATGTCGTCGAGCGCCTGCTCCGCGTCGGCCAAGAGCCGGCGTGCACGCTCCACCAGCACCGCGCCCACCGGCGTGGGTCCCACGTGCCCGCGCTTGCGCAGCAACAGCGGCGCGCCGATGCGGGCTTCGAGTTCCGCAATATGCAGGCTGACGGTGGGCGGCGCGAGGTGCAGTGCGCGCGCCGCATCGGCAAAAGAAGCCTGGTCGGCCACGGCAACCAGCGTGCGCAAACGGTCCAGGCTGATCTCTCGCATGACGGTTTCCCGATTCAGAAAAGCTGAATGTTTTGGTTGTGAAATTCAACTTTCCCTATTCTAGCCGGGCGCGCAACATGGAGGCTCGTTAGCGGTTTCCTCTTTCATTCCCTCTTCAGTCAGCGGAGTCATCGCGCATGAGCTCTCCCGTAGTTTTCATCGACGGCGATCAAGGCACCACCGGGTTGCAGATCCACGACCGCCTGCGCAACCGCACCGACATCCAGCGGCTCACGCTTGCCGCGGCGGAGCGCAAAGACGCGCGCCGCCGCGCCGAAGCCATCAACGCCTGCGATATCGCCATCCTCTGTTTGCCGGATGCCGCCGCGCGCGAGGCCGTGGGCAGCATCGTCAATCCCGCGGTGCGGGTGATCGACGCGAGTTCCGCGCATCGCACCCAGCCGGGCTGGACCTATGGGTTCGCGGAAATGACGCCGGGGCAGGCCGAGCGCATTGCGAGCGCCAGCCGCGTGACCAATCCCGGCTGCTATCCGACCGGCGCGGTCGGGCTGCTGCGTCCGCTGATGGAAGCCGGGCTCGTACCGGGCGATTACCCGATCAGCGTTCATGCGGTGTCCGGCTACTCCGGACGCGGGCGTGCCGGCGTGGAGGCACACGAGGGAGCGGAGGCGGCGCAGGCGCCTGCGTACCAGGTCTACGGCCTCGAACTCGCGCACAAGCACACGCCGGAGATCCAGCAGCACGCCGGGCTGGCGCAGCGTCCGGCTTTCGTTCCCGCATATGGCGCGTTTCGCCAGGGGATCGTGCTGACGGTGCCGCTGGCGGTGCGCTTGCTGGCACCCGGCGTCAATGGCGCGACCCTGCACGACTGTCTCGCCCGCCACTACGCCGGGGCGACGCATGTCAGCGTGATGGCGCTGAGCGAGTCGCGCGACGTGAAGCAGCTGGACCCGCAGGCGCTGAACGGTACGAACGACATGCGGTTGAGCGTCTTCCACGATGCGGATCACGAACACGTGCTGCTTGCCGCGGTGCTCGACAATCTCGGCAAAGGCGCCTCCGGCGCCGCGGTTCAGAACCTGGACCTCATGCTCGCGCGGCAATAGCGGACCCGGGCTTGGACCCAGGCTCGAGCGATCGCGCGGCGTGCGCGCTCCGGCAATGGCGTCAACGCTTCACGGCTCGCAGCAAGCTGCCGTTCGGGTTGATCGCTTCGTCATCCTTCCGGGTCGGGTAGTACGCCTTCTTTTGTTCGAGTTCGTAGAACAGGGTGCCGTGAATCCCGTTGGCGGCCTTTTTCTTGACCGGCCGCTGCCAGATTGCTTTGAACGCGGCGTTGAGCAAGACGGCGTCGCCGCGTTCGTAGACTTCGTCGATGAACGCGATGTCGGTGTCGCCGGGGAAGATCAAGGCGAATTGCTCCTCCGTCGCGGCGAAGAGGTCATATACGCAATTGACGGCACCGTCGATGATCTGGATGTTCTTCATGATGGGCAAGGGAGCGTGGGTGTGAACGCCGATGAGATCGCGCACTTGCGGCGCCGGGAATCTCGAACAGTACACCCGATGTTCGACTCCGGCATTCAATGACACCGCAATAAACGGCACGCGACCCCGCGCCCGATCCGCGACCATGGGGTCTCGTTCCACTCGTCACGAAACCCCATCATGTTCACCTCCGCCAGCCCCGCACCGCACCTGCGTTCCGAGCCGTCCATCCTGTATCTCGGCACGCCCGTCGTGCTCCTCAGCACGTTGAACGAGGACGGCACGGCCAATCTCGCGCCGCTGTCCTCCGTCTTCTGGTTGGGATGGCGCGGCGTACTGGGTATCGGCGCTTCGCAGACGGCGCTCAACCTGGTGCGCACGCAGGAATGCGTGATCAATCTTCCGTCGCATCGCGAGGTGGCTTCGGTCGATGCCATCGCGCGCACGACCGCGCGTCATCCCGTGCCGGAATGGCGCCAGAGCATGGGCTACGAATACGAGCCGGACAAGTTCGCGCGCGCCGGCATGACGCCGGTTGCCTCGGAAACGGTGGGCGTGCCGCGCGCGCTCGAATGTCCCATCCAGCTCGAAGCCGTGCTCGCCGCCCGCCATGAGATGAACGAGGACACGCCGCAGGAGAAAGGTCGGATCTCGATCTTCGAAGTTCGCATCACGCGCGTACACGTGTTGCCGGAACTGCTGCTCGACGGCAACCCGAACCGGATCGATCCGGATCGCTGGTCGCCGCTCATCATGAGCTTCCAGAAGTTTTACGGACTCACGCTGCCGGCGCTCCATCCGTCCAGGCTGGCCGAGGTTCCCGAAGACATGTACCGGAGCCACGATGTCGATCGCGCGCGCGGCGAAGTTCGGCCGCGCAGCGAGCAAGCTGAAGCCGCGTAGCTCGCCTGTGCTGCGCAGCGCGTCGAGATCCTGCGCGCCTCGACGCGCCGCCCGCGCATTAGTGGCAGACTCGCGACGTCACCTTTGTCGGAGAACCGAAATGAGCATCGAAAACATCGTCGCGATCATCGTCGCCCAGCCCGACCACGCGGCCGCCGTCGCGCAAGCGCTCGAAGAGGCCGTGCACGCCGTGCGCAAGGAGTCGGGCTGCGAGCAATACGATTTGCATCGCGATCGCGTGAATCCGAATCGCTTCATCATGATCGAGCGCTGGCGCGACGAAGAGGCGGTGCGCGCGCACGGCACCGGCGAGGCGCTCCGCAAGCTCGGCGCCGCGCTGGGCTCGCGCGCGACGCTCGACGTGATCCGGCTCGACGCGGTGGTGTGAACGGCGCGCGGGGGATCGTCGGTCTGGCGTAGACCGGGGTCGCAATGGCAGCGCAAACGTGTGAACGCGCAAAGCGCCGCGCCCGAACGCGAGCCCGGCATCGCGACCGCGTTTCAGAACGCGCATTCGTCGGCGTTCACGAGCGTGACGAACGCGCCATCGAGCGTGCGATTGTGATGCGCGACGATCGCCGCCGCCGGTAGCACGGGCGTGTCCATCGAGGTATGCGCGTCGGCGGCGAGCAGCGTCTTGAAGCCGAGATCGGCGGCGGCGCGGCAGGTCGTATCGACGCAATATTCGGTCTTCATGCCCGCGATCACGAGTTCGTCCACCCGCGCCTGCGCAAGCCGTTCGGCGAGCGCCGTGCCCGCGAAGCAACTCGGGCGGCGTTTCTCGAACACGCCGTCGCGGCTCGCATCCACATGGAGTTCGGGAATGAGTTGCGTGAGCGCGCTGTCGGGCGCGAGCGGCGAACCCGGCGGCCCGACGTGACGCGCCGCGAAGATGGGCGCCCGCGCGGCGCGCGCACGGGCGATCAGGCGGTTGATGGCGGCGAGCACGCGCGCGCCGTCGTGCGGTTGGTCGGCGCCATGAAAGAGGCCGACCTGCATATCGACGATCAACAGCGCGCGGTGGTTGTGGCTGGACATGATGACGCTCCGGTGGTGGTGCCCGCAACGGCCGGCGCGTATGCCGCAAAAACAGCAAGGCCCCGTCCATTGCGGGCGGGGCCTTGTGATCGATACGGAAACTTATGCGCGCACCGAACTCACGACCCGCCAGCGGCGGTCGTGGTTGTTGTCGTGGCGGTGAAGTGGCGCGCGTTCATGCCGTCGATCATGAAGGAAGCGTTGCGCGGCGTCAATCAATGCCGCGCGGCCGCGCGCTCGCCCACGAAACACGGATTGCGCCAGTTGGGCGCGACGCCCATGAAGTCGTCGAAGTAGGCAATGGCGATGGACGGCTCTTCGAGCAGGTTCTCGCGAAACGACTGCCACACCTTGATATTGCCGAGCTTCCCGGAGGCGGCCACGATCTGCGCGCATTCCTGCGCCGTGACCTTGCGCACGAGATCCACGCAAAAGTGCGTGAGCGCATAGCCTTCCGGCCACCATTGCGCGATGGCGTCGCCGGGTTTGCCGGGCTGATCTGGATGAACGGGATGCGCGGGGTGAGGTGCCGCGTCGCTGTGCACGCTCGGCAGCGCATGCACCGCGTGATGACGCAGCAGTTCGGCGAGCAGCGCGCCGCACAGGAACTGGTAGTAGTCGGGCGCGTTGCGATGCAGGTGCGACTCGGCGTTTTCGAGCACCTGCGTCCACGCGAAGAACGCGTGCGTTACCGCGCGGTCGCTGGTTTCGAGCGAGACGCCCTGATTCGCCGAGATGGCGCGGCACCAGTCGGCGAGTGCTTCCTTGAACGACGACAGCCGCGTTGCGCCTTGCCACGCGTTTTGCACGCGGTTGCGCGCACTCACATATTCCTGAAGCATGGTGTCCCTCGCCTTTCGCGAACGGTCTCAGAGATAGTTGACGATGCGTGCGAATTCCTGCTGCAACGCATGCTGCGCATTGGGCGCGCCGAGCAGGTCGCGCAAACGCGACTCGCGGCTGCCGACGATATCGCCCGCGAGATGCAAGGTGCCGTCGGCGTCGGCGGGCAGGGCTTCGGGACGCACGGCCTTCGCGCAGCCGATCAGGCCTAGCAGCAGGAACACATAGGCGTTCGGTTCCGCGATCAGCCACCACGGCGCGATCACGTCGGGCAATTCGTCGAAGCGCGCGCTGCGGATCGGGTGCTTGTCGATGAGCGCGAGCGTGAGGCCCGCGAACGTGTGGGCGGCGTCGTGCAGCGTGTCGGCCGAGGCCGGGCCGCTCACCACGGCTTCGGGCGGCGCGGGCAGTTTCTCGTGGCGCTCGCAGAACTCGGCGAGCGCGTCGTTGATGCGATGCTCGAAGATCAGCACGTCGCGCGCGCCCGCATTCAGAATGAAGCGTTTGGCCGCCGCGTAATAGAGCGACGCGTAGCTGCGCAGGCGTTTCGCGTCGCCGTGATCGAGCAGCAGGCGTTCGAGATCGACATCGAGGTGCACCGGCAGCTTCCAGTGATCCTGAAGCGGCGGAATGGCCTGGCCGGCGTAGGTTTCGGCGGTTTCGAGCAGGGTGTCGGCGATCTGGCCGACCGAGCCGAGGAATTGCGGCAGGGGCTTGGGAAAACTGCCGTGCGGCGTGGGCACGCGAGCCGCCGCCGACTCCGAGCCGGGCACGTTGCGCGCCGTGTAGCGCAGTTGCCGCGCGCAGTCCACCAGAGCGAGTCGAACCTGATTCAGGTCCGGCGCGATATGGAGAGGGATCAAGGATTTGGCTTCCATGGCGACCTCGAACGTGCAACATTTGCAGTTAAGATAGCACAATTGTTCACTTTTAAACGCCACTGAAAAGCGGGGGAAACCAGCGTGCCGAGAGCGACCAGCAAGCCGCGCGAGGACGACCTCGACGAGCAGAATCCCGCGCGCCGGCTGCGTCTGCGCGCCGCCTGGATGTATTTCGTCGAGGAAATGACGCAGCAGGAAATCGCGCAACGGCTGGGCGTGGGACGCGTGACCGTGGTGCGGCTCCTCGCCGCCGCGCGCGAGCGCAACGAAGTCAAGATCGTGATTGGCGACCGGCTCGCGGAATGCGTCGAACTCGAACGCCGGCTCGAAGAGCGCTTCGGCATTCAGGAGGCGATCGTCGTGCCGCTTTCGGCGAACGGCGCGGACGCGACCGGCCCGGTGAGCGCCGCGGCGGGCGAGTATGTTTCGTCGATGGTGCGCTCGAACATGAAGATCGGCGTGGGCTGGGGCCGCACCCTCATCAGCTCGCTCTCCTACATGAGCGAGCGCCCGGTGGACAACGTCTCGGTGGTGTCCATGCTCGGCGGCATCATGAAGGCGCGCCACTTCAACCCGGCCGAATTCGCCTGGCGCTTCGCCACGCTCTATCAGGCCGACTGCTATCTCATGACGGCGCCGCTCGTGGTGGACAGCCCGCAAACGCGCGCCACGCTCATCGAGCGCTGCGGGTTGAACGATCTGTTCGAGATGGCGCGCACGCTCGACGTGATCGTCACGAGCGCGGCGGGCATGGGCGTGGATGCCACCTCGCACCGCTCGCGCCTCATCAGCGACGAAGACCGCGAATCGCTCATCAAGGCCGGCGCGGTGGGCGACATGCTGTTCAATTTCCTCGACGCCGAAGGCCATCTCGTCGATCACCCGATCAACGAGCGCGTGATGTCGGTGCCGCTCGACATCCTCAAGCAGGTGCCGCTGCGCGTGCTCGCGGCGGGCGGCTCGACCAAGGTGCGCGCGATTCTCGCGAGCCTGCGCGTGCTCAAGCCCACCACGCTCATCACCGACCAGTACGCCGCGCAGGACGTGCTCAAGCTCGCGGGCTGAGCGCTCGACGATCAAGCGCTGATTAAGCGCTGATCAACCGTTGATCAACCGCTGAGCCGCGCGCACCGCGTTGTCCCGGCACGCGGCGCGCTTCCCTCCCTGTTTTTCCTCCGACGAAATGCCGCCGCTCCGGCCGCGTTTCGCGCGCGCTCGCGCCCTCGAATTTCCCTCCCTTAGCACTTTCCCTGGGAAGCCGCTTTTCCCGGCGACTCCGCTTGTCCTCGAATGAACAAAGCGCTATTGTAAAAAACAAATGTGCACGATTTAACGCCTTGCGGCTTCCGGTTGAAGGCACATGTCGGCGCCCGCGCGCCCTTCACTTCAGGAGACATCGCTGATGCTGAACATCACTCCCAGCGGCCTCGCGGCCGACCTCCAGACCCGCGCGCAGTCGGGCAAGCCCATCCGCATCGGCCTGATCGGCTCGGGCGAAATGGGCACCGACATCGTCACGCAGGTGCGGCAGATGGCGGGGCTCGAGATCGGCGCGATTGCCGACCTGCGCGTGGAGGCCGCGTGCGACGCGGTGCGCGTGGCGCGTCAGGCGGACGAGGGCTATCGCGTCGTGGACAGCGGCGCGGCCATCTCGAAGGCCATGGAAGCGGGCGAGATCGCCATCACGCAGGACGCCGCTTCGATCTGCACGCACGACCAGATCGACGTGGTGATCGACGCCACCGGCAAGCCCGCCGTGGGCGCGCAGATCGGCCTGCTCGCCATGGAGCACGGCAAGCATCTCGTGATGATGAACGTGGAAGCGGACGTGACGATCGGCGCGTTCCTGCGGCGCGAGGCCGAGCGGCTGGGCGTGGTCTACACGCTCGGCGCGGGCGACGAACCCAGCTCGACGCTCGAACTGATCGACTTCGTGAGCGCGCTCGGCTACCCGATCGTCGCGGCGGGCAAGGGCAAGAACAACCCGCTCAACATCGACGCCACGCCCGACGACTACGCCGCCGAGGC